>JBIICN010000035.1:0-35870 GCA_044238845.1 Bacteroidia bacterium | reverse complement strand
TCACAAAACCCATGTAATATTTAAGTATGTGCCAAAGCATAGTTTAAAAAGTAAACATACTAAAAAGAAATCATAAAAAAATCCCCTTAAGTAATGCAAAAGAGGATTTTTTTTAATAGTTATAATTATCCAATTGGTGGAGGTGGTGGAGGAGGCATTGAACCAAAAACAGCCGCTAATTCAGTTTGTGTTTCGGCAGCTAGCCATCCAGTCATTCCTTGTTTCCAAACTAAACTTTGACGATTAAATTGACCAGATGCGGCCATTGCTTGTAATTGCTGTATGCTAAAAGGACCAGTTTGCGCACCGTTAACTGCTACGAAAAATTGTACGATTGGAGGTGGTGGTGGCGTATTCATTCCTGTATTACCATTAAATTGTTGGTTTTGGAAAGCGTTACCCATTTGTCCCATCATTCCCATACCCATTCCTGCTCCTAAACCAGCTCCCATCATGCCACCCGATGGATTTTTTGCAGCATCTTCCATAGCATTTGCCGCCTGAAATTGAGTGTATGCCCCTAAATTTCCAATAATGCCCATGCTACTACGTTTGTCTAATGCAGTTTCCACTTCTGGTGGCAACGAAACGTTTTCAATTAAAAATTTAGTTAAGTCTAACCCAATTTCATTAAACTCTGGCCGAATTTTATCTTGAATAATTTTTGATACTTCATCAGTATGAGATGATAAATCTAATACTGGAATTTTACTTTCAGCCAAAGCGTCCATGCCTCTTGAAACGGCAATGTTGCGTAACTGCTCGTTTATTTCATCAATAGTAAATTCAGAATTTGTACCAGCAATTTCTTTTAAAAATTTACCAGCGTCATTTACTTTAAAGGCATAAGAACCAAAAGCTCGTAAACGAATAGGTCCAAATTCAGCATCACGAAGCATAATTGGGTTTTTAGTTCCCCATTTTTGATTAGTGAATTGTTTAGTGCTTACGAAAAATACATCTGCTTTAAAAGGGCTATTAAAACCAAATTTCCATCCTTTTAAGGTTGATAAAATTGGCATATTTTGAGTGCTTAATGAGTGCATTCCTGGTTGAAATACATCAGCTATTTGACCTTCATTCATGAAAACAGCAACTTGACTTTCACGAACCGTCAATTGAGCACCCATTTTTATTTCGTTTTGGAAACGAGAAAATTTATAAATAATTGTATCGTTAGTATTGTCTGTCCAGTCAATAATATCAATAAATTCACCTTTTAATTTATCCCATAATCCCATGTTGTAATTTTTAAAGTTTATACTAAAGTAAGTAATTTTAGAATTACTTTATTTAAAATTAATTAAAGTTTGTGAAATTTTGAGTAACGTTGACAAATCATTGATGAACGATAAAAAATTGATAATTGTTATTGGAGCAGGGGCTGCTGGATTTTTTTCAGCAATCAATGCAGCCGTTAATTTTCCTGAGTCCAAAATTATCATTTTGGAAAAATCTAATAAGATTTTATCAAAGGTTAAAATTTCGGGTGGAGGAAGATGTAATGTGACTAATCATTGTTTTGAAAATAATGAGTTAATTAAAAATTACCCTCGTGGTGAAAAGGAATTACGACAAGTGTTTTCTCAATTTTCGGTTCAAGATACTATTGATTGGTTTTTGAAAAGAGGTGTGAAGCTAAAAGTTGAAGCAGATGGAAGAATGTTTCCTGAAAGTAATTCGAGCGAAACCATAGTAAATTGCTTTTTGTTTGAAGCTCAAAAACATAACATAGATGTAAATTTAGAAGAGGAAGTTTTAGAAATTTCATTAACTACAAATAGTCACCCTGAACTTGTTTCAGGGTCTCATGAGATGCTGAATCAAGTTCAGCATGACATTCTAAAGGTCAAAACAACAAAACAAACATACATAGCTCATGCTGTTATTTGCAGTATTGGTGGACATCATCAAATAAAAAATTATCAATTTTTAAAAAATTGTGGACATACCATTGACGATTTAATTCCGAGTTTATTTACCTTAAACTTACCACAAAGTAACATTAAAGAATTGATGGGTTTAAGTGTGAAGTATGGCACTGTAAAAGTTAATGGCACTAAACATCAATATACAGGTCCGGTATTAATTACACATTGGGGATTAAGTGGTCCCGCAGTTTTAAAATTATCTGCTTTTGCCGCATATGACTTTTATAAATTAAATTATGAAGCTGGCATTTCTGTAAACTGGACAGGAACTTTAAATGAAGAGCATTTAAAAGAAGAATTGAGTTTACAATTAGGCTCAAAAGCATTAATAGTAAATACACCTTTGTTTGAAATTCCTAAGCGTTTATGGGAGTACTTAGTGTTGAGGTCAGATATTTCTACCACCAAACCATGGATTGAATTAGGTAAAAAACAGTTGAATAAGTTTGCGCAAGTATTAACTAATGATGTGTATGACATGAAAGGAAAAACCACATTTAAAGAGGAATTTGTTACAGCTGGTGGTATTAATTTAAAGGAAGTGAACTTTAAAACTATGGAAAGCAAGATAACTCCACATTTGTTTTTTTGCGGAGAAGTATTAAATATTGATGGTATTACTGGAGGTTTTAATTTTCAGAACGCTTGGAGTACTGCTTGGATAGCGGCTAAAAATGCACTTAACTAAATCTAATAGCTTTAATCGGTGTAATTTTATTCAAAATCAAAGTTGGCAAAAACATCATCAATAAACAAGTGATAATGGTTCCTATGTTGATTAACAAAACATGAATAATCGACAAGTTAATGGGCACGGCATCTAGATAATAGGTTCTTGGGTCGAGAGCTAAAAATTTAAAATGATGCTGGAATAAACAAAATCCAATGCCAATTAAATTTCCAAATAATAAACCTTTCATTAATAGTTGAATGGATACATAGAAAAATATTTTTCGCACACTCGCATTAGCTAATCCTAACGCTTTTAAAATTCCCACTAAATTAGTTCGCTCTAAAATTAAAATGAGTAAGGCCGAAATCATATTGATAGCAGCTACCAATACCATTAATGTAATAATAATCACAGCATTCACATCAATCATATCTAACCAACTAAAAATAGAGCTTTGCAATTGTTTAACTGAAGCAATCGTGTAGTTATATCCAATTACATCATTTAAATTTTCTAAGGATGGTTCTAATAAGTTAAAATCGTTCAAATAAACTTCATAACCAGCAACTTCATTATCTTTCCAATAATTTAATTTTTGAATTTGTTTTAAATCTACAAATACTAAATTTTTATCAAAGTCAGAAAAACCCGTATTAAAGATGCCTTTTACATAAAAATCTTTTACTCGAGGCTCGTAATCGATGTAATTTTTACCATTAAAAGTTGTGTCTTCTAATTTTTTTTTTGTCATAAAATACACTAATAACTTTTGATTGAGTTTTAGATGTAATTTGCTAGCCAATGTTTGTGATACGAAAATGCTTTTGCTAATAGAATCTTTATGAATAGATAATACATTGCCTTCTGTGACATAAGGTTTTAAATAACTCCAATCATAGTCGTCAGAAATACCTTTTAAAACAATACCTTCGTTTTCGGTTTTTGTTTTTAAAATCCCATTTTTTGTAGCAAAAGCTTGTATGTGTTTTACGTTGTTAGCTGATTTTATATTCTTTAAAAGTTCAGCGTCAAAAGTAATAGGGTTTGGTTCTAAAGATTCATTAGGGTCATAATCATTTATTTGAAGATGAGAAGTAAAAGTGGTGATTTTATCGATGATTTGTTTTTGGAAACCAGTGACAACAGCCATCGTAATAATCATAACAGCTACTCCTAGGGCAATACCAGTAATTCCTATTTTAACAATAGGGCTAGAAATTGTATTTTTTTCTTGGCCTTTATTGAGGATTCGGGAAGCTATATAACGCGAAAAATTCATTCGATATAAAGATAATGAATTTTATGATTTAATGATTTTTGTGTTTTGATATCACGTAAATGCTTGGTGTATTTGTTATATTTACATTGTAAATTTAATTATTATATGCGTTTTTGTTTTTTCTTAATTATACTACTTTTTAATATATCGTTTCTATTTTCTCAGGTTGGTATTCAATCATATCAATCTATTACTACTGGCGCACAGCAAATAGATACTTACTTACCTAAATTAAAAAACAAAAAAGTAGCTATTGTAACTAATGCATCTGGTATTATTGGTAATAAACACTTAGTTGATACTTTATTAAGTCATAAAGTTAAAATTGTGAAAATATTTGGTCCAGAGCATGGTTTTAGAGGTACTGCCGATGCTGGTGAAAAGGTGAAAAGTGGAAAAGATATCTTAACCAATATTACTGTGGTGTCTTTATACGGCTCTCATAAAAAGCCAACTAAAGAAGATTTAAAAGGAGTGGATATAGTTGTTTATGACATACAGGATGTAGGCGTTAGGTTTTATACATACATTTCTACGATGACTTATGTCATGGAAGCCTGTGCGGAAAACAATAAAGAATTAATCATTTTTGATAGACCTAACCCGAATGGTTTTTATATTGATGGGCCAGTGATGATTGATAAATATAAATCATTTTTAGGATTACATAATATACCGATAGTTTATGGTATGACATGTGGCGAATATGCCCAAATGGTTAATGGTGAAGGATGGATGAAAACTAAATTAAAGTGTAATTTGAGTGTTATTCCATTGAAAAATTATGATCGTGCAAAATTTATTTCAGGTTTGCCAGTAAAACCATCTCCAAATTTGCCAAATGATACAGCTGTTTTATTGTATCCTAGTTTAGGTTTATTTGAGGGAACCATTGTGAGTTTAGGAAGAGGAACTGATTCTCCTTTTCAAGTAATTGGAAGTCCCACTTCGGCTACTTTTACATATAATTTCAAGCCAATTTCAAATCCAATTTCTAAAAAACCAAAGTATCAAGATACATTGTGCTATGGTATTGATTTAAGACCTTTATTTAATCAACAGTTGCAGCGTAAATCAATAGATGTAGGTTGGGTGGCGATGTTTTATAATCAAACACCTGATAAACAAGTTGTTTATTTTGATAAAAACTTCAATTATCATGCAGGTAATGATGAGTTGCAGATTCAAATTAAAAGTAATATTTTGGAGAAAGAGATAAGAGCTTCTTGGCAGCCAGCGTTAGAAACATTTAAAAAGATCCGGTCAAAGTATTTGATGTATAAGGATTTTTAGTTTTGTTTATTGAATTAGAGACATTACATTTGTCGAATAAATTGGGAGAGGTGTCAGAGTGGTCGAACGAGCCCGCCTGGAAAGCGTGTATACGGGAAACTGTATCGAGGGTTCGAATCCCTCCTTCTCCGCAGCAATAATTAAGGCGTAGTAATACGCCTTAATTATAAAAATTTACTTTTATTCTTTTCAATAATATCTGTGTGAGAGAAAATTTCCTAAGAATTTCATTAAAATGGTGCTTTGGTTAGTTAGATAAACTGAAAAGTAAGCTAAGTAATGATTCACAAGGAGTTTTATTTAAGTACCAATTATTTGTAATTATAAAAGAACTTATCTTAAACTCACCAAATAATGTTTCATTCAGGTTATATTATCTCCTTGCATAAAAGCTTGATAATATTGATTTTAATGCCTTGTTATTTCAAGTAATCAATAAACTATCTATTAAAATACTTAAAATATTTAATTATATAAGACTGATATAAAGCAAATAAAATAATATCTTTGTTTTTGGTATAATTTATACACACTACTATATCGTTACATACACTTAAACGGACTATTGAATAAAGACAAAATAATTATAGATTCGAATTTAAGCTCGTTTTTTTCTTTAAAAGATGTGCTTAAATATAGAGGTTTGCTAAACAACTTGGCTAAGCGCGACTTCTTAATTCGATATAAACAAGCATACATTGGAATTGCTTGGGCGTTAATAAAGCCACTAATTAGTACTTTAATATTTGGTTACATCGCTAGTAAAATTACATCTGGTCAAAGTAATGCCGATAGTTTTTTAAACGTGGCAGTTGGTATGTTGTTATGGCAACTTTTTTCAAATGTGTTCTCTGAGGTAAGTAATTCTATTGTAGGTAATTCAAATTTGTTTTCTAAAGTATATTTTCCGAAAATAATCATACCAATTAGTACCATACTTGTTTGTTTGATGGATTTTTTAATATCACTTATCATTTTAGTAGTCTTGTTTTTTATTGCTGATAAAACTATTCATTGGCAAATTATATTAGCTCCATTTTTTATTGCTTTAGCAGTTATTAACGGATTTGGCATTGGATTGTTTTTTGCAACCTTATATGTAAAATATAGAGATGTGAGATTTGTAGTTCCAATTATTCTTCAATTTGGCATGTATGCGTCTCCAGTTATTTTTGCAAGTTCCTATTATCTTGTGCGATTAAAACAGTTGCCAATTGCCTTAGATTGGTTGTTTTGTCTAAACCCAATGGTGGGAGCTATCGATGGTTTTAGGTATTGTTTATTTGGTGGAGATGCTATTTATAACGTTTATTACTTTATCTTATCTATTTGTGTATCATTTATTTTCCTATTTATAGGTGTAAAATTCTTTTACAAATTTGAAAGGAACTTTGTAGATTTTATTTAATCATGAGCGAACCTATTATAAAAGTTGAAGGCTTAAGTAAGCAGTATATTCTAAACAAAAGTTTAGAGCCTGAAACTGATTTGCTTACAAGTAAGCTTTTGTCAAGACTTCGTAATATTAAAAATGCTACTAAGAAAAAAGAAACTCAAGATTTTTGGGCATTAAAAGATGTGTCGTTTGATGTGAAGCAAGGTGATAGAGTGGGAATTATCGGAAGAAATGGTGCAGGAAAATCCACGTTATTAAAGATATTATCACGTATTACGCCTCCAACAAAAGGTCGTATAGAATTGAATGGAAGAATTGCCTCTTTATTAGAAGTGGGAACTGGTTTCCATCCAGATTTGTCTGGCAGAGAAAATATTTATTTGAATGGTTCTATTCTTGGAATGACCAAAAGTGAAATTGATAGAAAGTTTGATGAAATTGTGGCTTTTTCGGAAGTAGAACAATTTTTAGACACACCTGTTAAACGTTATAGTAGTGGTATGTATGTGCGTTTGGCCTTTTCTGTAGCAGCACATTTAGAGTCTGATGTATTGATTGTTGATGAAGTATTGGCTGTTGGAGACTCTATTTTTCAAAGAAGATGCATTGATAAAATGATGGCGATTGCCAATGATGGTAAAACCTTATTTTTTGTTTCTCACAATTTATCATCTGTATCTGCTTTATGTGACAGAGCCATTTTATTAGATAAAGGACAGTTAATTGGCGATGGTAATGTGAGTTCGACTATCGAAAAATATAATAACCTATATTTATTAAAAGGTCAAAAAATAGATCTTACAAATATTGAAAGGACAACGGGTAATCAGGAACTTATATTTGAATGGATTGAGTTTGAAAAAGAACCTTTACCTTTTGGTGAGAATTTTGTTTTTAAATTCAAATTAAAATCTTTTATTAATAAAACATTTACAGACGTTGATTTTGGATTTAATATTAATGATCGTAATCATGGTTGCATTATTCATATCTCCAATCGTTTCATTAATAAGAAATTTACTCATTCCAATGATGATGTTATTTATGAAGTGAGTATCGAAAATAACCTGAAACCAGCTTATTATATGATGGTATTGTTTGTAAGAACTAATGATGACGTACAGGATTTTTTAATAAACCAAGTAAGTTTTGAGGTGGGAGAAGGAAATCCTTATGGGTTTAATGATACAGTGCAGATACAAGGAAACGTTTTGCCTATGTTTGATATAAATATAAAATAATGTTTAATACCCCTATTTTATTTATTATTTTCAACAGACCCGATGTAACTGGATTGGTATTTGATGAAATTAAGAAAGTACAACCTAAGCAATTGTTTATTGCTGCTGATGGTCCAAGAGTTAATAGACCTTCTGATTTAGAATTGTGTCATGAAACAAGATCAATAATTAATCAAATTGATTGGCCTTGTGAAGTAAAAACACTATTTAGAGAACAAAATTTAGGTTGTGGTAAAGCAGTTTCGTCAGCTATTAGTTGGTTTTTTAGTGAAGTTGAAGAAGGAATTATTTTAGAAGACGATTGTTTACCTCATCCCACTTTTTTTAATTATTGTCAGGATTTGTTGGAACATTATCGCCATGATTCTAAGGTAATGCATATTGGTGGAGTTAATTTTCAAAATGGAAACAAGCGAGGAGAAGCATCATATTATTTTTCTGCAGTATCTCATGTTTGGGGATGGGCAAGTTGGAGAAGGGCTTGGAATTTGTATAACTTTAATGTTTCAGATTTTTATACGTTTGTAAGGGAAGAGAAAATTTATGATTATTTTCCTAATCAAAAACTGGGCTTACACTGGCTTCAGAATTTTAAAAGTATGTATTATCATGTGATAGATACTTGGGATCATCAGTGGTCATACTCAATTATGAATAATGGTGGAGTTTCAATTATTCCTAATACAAATTTAATTTCTAATATTGGTTTCAGAGAAGATGCAACTCACACCAGTTCTTCTAATTCTGTTTATGCCAATGTAAAAACATCAGCTATTCAATTCCCATTGAAATATGAAGATAAAATTGAATTAAACAGGGATGCTGATTTTTATTTTTTTAGTGAATTAGAAGGCTTAGCGATTTCAAAAAGTAGTTTAATTTATACTTTACGAATGAATATTAAGTCCTATTTATCAAGAACTATTGAATATGTATTAAGGCATTATGTATTTTCTTCTAAATTCAAGACGCCTAAGAATAATGTTTTAATACAAAAAATAGATTCGGTTGGTGATTATATCATTACACGTAATTTTTTTAGAGAAGTTTTGCAAAGCGAAAAATATAAAGGTTATAATGTATATCTTTTAGCCAATATTCGTCTTAAAACTTTTATAGAAGAGACTGATAAGCATTTATTTAAAGATGTTATTTATTTTGACATTAATGATTTATCGAGAATTAAAACAAAATATGCTTTTTATTATAAAGTAAGAAAATTAAAGCTAGATACTATTATTCATGCTACGTTTTCGCGTTCGGTAATGAGTGATGAAATTGTATTTCATTCGGGAGCTAAACAGGCGATTGTTTTTTTAGGTGATACTTCAAATATTTCCTCAGAGAACAAATTAATAACAGATTCCTATTATTCACAATTGATAGATGTAGATCAAATCAATGGAAATGCCTATAGCCACGAATTCGAAAAACAAAAAACATTTTTTGAAACAGTTTTAAATAAAAAAATTAATCTTTCAAAGCCACATTTGGTTGTAAAAGCAATAAATCAATTAAATACAAAAGTGGTTATATGTCCTGGCGCCCAAGATATTAAAAGAGTATGGAGCACTGAAAATTTTGGGACATTAATTAATTTAATTTGCGATATTATACCTGATATTGATTTTACTATTGTTTGTGGTCCAAACGAAGCTGTAATGGGCGAAAATATTTTACAAAATAGTGATTATAAATCCAGAGTTAATTTAGTTCATACGCTTTCATTGAATGAATTATGCCTTGAAATTTCGAAAGGATATTTGATAATAGGAAATGATTCAGCTTCAATACATATTGCTGTAGCATTAAATAAAAAGGTAGTTTGTATTTCAAATGGGAATCATTATAGAAGATTTGTTCCATACCCAAGTTCTATTTATAATGATATGAAAGTGGTTTTACCTCCTGCTTTTAATCAAAATAATATTCAAAATGATAAATTTATCGAATTTTATTATTCTAATACAAGTAATTTAAATATAAATGATGTTGAGATAGCTAATGTAGTAGATGCTTGCAAGTATATGTTGAATTTATAGGGGGTGAAAAAAATATCAATCATAACTATTAATTATAATGATGCCATTGGTTTAAAAAGAACCATTGATAGCGTTGCGATGCAAACTAATCGCGATTTTGAATTCATTATTATTGATGGTGGTTCTAACGATGGTGGTGTGGATGTGATTAAACAAAATGAAAACATAATATCATATTGGTGCTCTGAAAAGGATAAAGGCATTTATGATGCACAAAATAAAGGTATAGCGATTGCAACTGGCGAGTATTTAATTTTTATGAATTCGGGCGATTCATTTTATGATAGTAATGTTCTTAACAAATTTTCGGAAATACAACAGGAAAATAATAGGTCAATTATATACGGTGATGTAAATACAATTAATGAAAGTTCTCATAAACTTATTTTTCAATCTGAAAAGTTAGATTCTTTTTTTTGGTTTATAAATACGTTGAATCATCAAGCTACTTTTATAAAAAGAAATCTATTTAAAGAGTTTGGTTTATATAGTAAAGAATATAAAATATCAGCTGATTTCGAGTTTTTCTTGAAAGTGTGGCTAAAAAAACCCGAAGAATTTTTTTATTACAGTTTTACTGTCTGCAATTTTAATTTAAATGGTTTAAGTCAGCAAATGGAAAACTCGAGTATATTATTTGAGGAAAGAGGGAATATATGTGTCAAATTATTTCCAAGTAAAGCATATAAAATATTGCGAAAAAAATCGAGAAAAAATTTACCATTTAAATCAAAATTACTAGAATATATATACGAAAGAGCCTTTTTGAATTTTTTATTTCAAAAGCTATTTAGGATTTTCAATAAATTAAAAACGTAAATTAGCTCTAAATTTGATTCCTATTTTTTATACTTTCAAGGCATTTGAAGTGGTATAATATATCTGTTTGTAATTTAATATTTATAATATTTCGTAAAGAAATAGTAAATTACTATTGTTATATATCAATAATTTTAACCCTTTATCTTTGCAGTTTTAAAACAAAATAGTCAAGTAAAGTTTCTTAATATCTTGGTAGATGGTGTTTTTGGATTACAGATTTAATTGTATATTTAAATATGGATTTAGTATCTATAATTACAATAAATTTTAATGACTCTATAGGGTTGCAAAAAACCATTAAAAGTGTAGTAAATCAATCCTACGCACAAATTGAATTTATAATTATTGATGGAGGATCTACTGATGAAAGTAAATTTATTATTGAGCAGAATAATTCTAAAATTAAGTATTGGGTTTCGGAAAAAGATAATGGGAGATACCATGCTATGAATAAAGGTATTTTGAAAGCAACTGGTAACTATTGTTTATTTTTAAATAGTGGTGATTATCTTGTGAATGATGATGTTGTATCCAATGTTTTTTTTAATATTCGTGACTCAGATATTGTTTATGGAAATATGCAGATTGATTGGGGAAATGGGAATATTCAATCAGGTAAAATGCCAAATAAAATCACTTTTGATCATATGTATATAGATACATTGTGGCATCCTATATCATTTATAAAAAGAAATTTATTTGAAAAATTTGGAAATTATAACGAAGCGTATAAAATTGTAGCAGACTATGATTTCTTTTTTAAAGTTATTGTTATGAGTAACGTTTCTTTAGAGTATGTAGATGTTGATATATCAGTATATAACGTTAATGGATTAAGTTCACTACCCGATAATAAATTATTAGAAAAAATGGAAAGAGAAAAAGTACATAAGAGTTATTTGCCGCAATCCATAATTGAATTTACAAATGAGAAGTTAATACCTAAAAAAACAAATAACCGAATGCTTTTTAGACTAAGAAATTTTTTGAAAGGAATATGATAAACCAACCTCTCGTATCTGTTATTATACCATGCTATAATCAAGAAAACTATATTCTTGAGTGTTTAGAAAGTGTTAAAGCACAAACCTATTCTAACTGGGAATGCATTATAGTAGACGATGGCTCTAGTGATAATACAAAAACAGTTATTCAAAACTATATTAAATCAGAGAATAGAATAAAATATCATTATCAACAAAACTCTGGAGTAAGCATTGCTAGAAATACTGCAATTGCTATGAGCACTGGTAAATATATATTGCCACTTGATGGCGACGATAAAATTGGTAATACTTATATCGAAAAAGCTGTTACTCATTTAGAAAATAGAGCACAAGTTGCAGTAGTTTATTGTAAGGCCGAATTGTTTGGTAATAGTTTCGGACATTGGCATTTGCCCGAATACTCATTTGAACTGTTATTGAAAGAAAATATTTTGTTTTGCAGTGGATTATTCAGAAGAATCGATTTTGAAAAAACGTTAGGCTATGATAGTTCTATGAAAGTTGGTTTAGAGGATTGGGATTTTTGGATTTCTTTATTATCTCATGGGGGAAGTGTTTATCAAATAGATGATATTCTGTTTTTTTACAGAATTCGTAAAAATTCACGAAATAGTTCTTTTGACGTGGATAAGGAAAAAGTAATTAGAAATTATGTTTACCAAAAACACAAGGCTTTATATGATAAATATTTTAAAGTAAGTGATTTGATACATGAGATACATTTATTGTCGATGGATAATAAATCACTCATAAATTCTCGTAATTATAAAATCGGAAAAAAAATACTGTCTTTTTATCGTTTTTTTAAAAGATGGTAAAATTGTAAAATCATCATAAATATAAGTAATGCAGTCAATTTGTTTTTTTGCTTCATATTTTACTGCTAATAAGCTGCCTTATTATCTGACAGTTTATTTAAAAGAACTTAAGAAACACTATAGTGAAGTTGTATTTTTGTGTTCGCAAAATGAATTACAAGAAAGTGATTTGGAATTTTTTGGTTCACTGAATATTCAATTAGTTTTTGAAAAAAATGAAGGTTTTGATTTCGGTCTTTGGTATAAAGCTTTTCTTAAATACGATGTCAATTCTTATGATAGAGTGGCATTAGTAAATGATTCCTGTATTTTATTTAAGCCGTTGGATGAATTTATGGAATGGGTAGACTCTAATGATGCAGATATAAAAGGGATGACCCGATCGGATTCTATTGCTCCACATCTTCAATCTTACTTTTTAGTATTAAATAAAAAAGCGGTTAAAGAGACGGATATCTATTTTTTGAATCATAAGATCTTAGATAATATTACAGATGTTATAACAACCTATGAAGTTGGTTTAAGCACACATTTGATTTCTAAAGGATTAAAAATAGCTGCATTTATTGATAATAATGGCTACAGTGGAGAATTTAGTCCTTACTATTATTGCGTAGATTATCACATTATAAATGGCATTCCTTTAATTAAAAAGAAGATCTTATTCTCTACATACAGAAAAGATGAGCTTTTTACATTAGCCCGAATGAACTTTAATATTTCAAAAAAATATTATATAGATCTGATTCAAAAAAACAATAAAAAACTGATTATTGATTTTGATAAATTAGCATTGGAAAAGGAAATAAAACAACTGAATATCTTTTCTGTCATAAAACATTTGGTAATTAGCACTTTGGTTAAAGTAAAAAAGATTTTTAAAAATTAAATGACAGTTAAAAGGATATATAATAAAAGCATATCTATTCTCGATACTATTCTCTGGAAGATTCATTCTATTTTAGAAAACAAGCAAATTATTTCTTCAATAAAATACCAAAAATGTAAGCAAATTGAAAATGCAATTCCTATCGATCATGCTTATCCGGTCAATTACAATGAAAAAGATAAACAGTTGTTCGATCATTATACCGGCTATTTAAGTGGCAATGAAACTGTATTTCAATTTGATAATGTATATGTTAGTAATGAGGGCATTGTGTTTAAAAGCTTCAATAATAGCGCTGCCTGTTTTCCGCATGTTGGTTTTAGAGCTGATTATGGATTTGTTTATGTTTTGCAGAACTATTTGTTTAGAAAAAAAATCAAAACTTCTGATGATAAAACTTATGTACTTATCTATGATTTTTGGTCAGCATGGAATTATTACCATTTACTAATTGATACTTTACCAAGACTGCTAAGTATTATAAATGAACTGAAACAGGATGATCATGTGTTATTACTTCCTGCTAATTGCAGTGAATTTGTAAAACGGATATTAGGTCATTTTGAGATAACTCATGCTTCTTATATTAAAGAAAATGAATACTTTCAAATAAAAAAGCTAAAACTTTCTTACTATTTAGCAGGTTCCGGACATATTCATCCGTCAAAGCTATATGATGTTAATCAATTTTTTATTAATAAAATTAATTCTACTTTAGATAAGAAAAAAATATACATGAGTCGCTCTAAGCAAAAAGCCAGGTTGGTTTTAAATGAGCAGGAGATCATTAGTGTTGTAACAGATTTGGGATTTGAAGTTGTGTACTTTGAAGATTATACGTTTGAGCAGCAGGTGGAATTATGTAAAGGTGTTAATTACCTAGTATCTAGTCATGGAGCCAATTTAACTAATCTGATGTGGATGAATGAAGGGGCAAAGGTTTTGGAATTAATAAGATCAAGTGCTCCAAATTTTTGTTATTGGGCTTTAGCAAATGCCGCAAAAGTTGATTATTATTACCAGCTGTGTGAGGTAAAGGTTAATGACCATTTATTAGTAGATATTGAATTATTTAAGGCCAATATAAATAAAATATTAAATGACTAATCCATTAGTAAGTATATGCATTCCAACCTACAATGGCGCTCAATATATTAAAAAATGTATTGATACATGTATAGCACAAACTTATAGTAACATAGAGATTGTTATTTGTGATGATTGCTCAACGGATAATACTTTGTTATTAGTTCAAGAAATTGCTCAAAAAGATAGCCGTATTAAGTATTATAAAAATGCTTTTAACTTAGGATTGGTTGGTAATTGGAATGCGACACTAAATCACGCTCAAGGAGAATATATCAAATGGTTGTTTCAAGATGATTGGATGGAGCCTTCTGCTATTGAAGAGTTTGTGGTAGTTGCCAATAATGGGTTTGATTTCATTATTTCTAAAAGAAATTTTATTTTAGAAGAAACTGCTACTTCACAAGATAAAGAGTATTTCGCTCATCAAGTAAAAAAGTTAGAGAATCATTTTTCTCATTCACAAACAGGTCATTATTTCGCACCTATTGAGATATCGGTCTTCGCCACTAATTATATTGCCCTTAACTTTATTGCTGAACCAAGTTTAATTTTTTTTAAAAAGAGCCTAATTGATAAAGTTGGGTTATATGACAGCCTATTTCATCAAATTTGCGATTTAGAGTATAATCTACGTTTGGCATCTGAAGTAGGGGTTTATGTGATTAATAAGCCATTATGTTGTTTTGCGATTCATTCTAATTCTACGACAAATAATAATATTCATCAAAAATATTTTCAATTGCGATTTATTGAGCAAGCTTATTATGCTTATAAGTTAGTAAATGATGTAGTTTTTAAATCTTTACAAAATCATTTAACGTTTTCGCAAAAAGCAAAACTTAAAGTATACTATAAATACAGAATACATGAGGCTAAACGTTTTATTTCTAAACAATCTGATGATAGTTTGTATAAAAATGCCTTAATAAACTATCCTTTTTTTAAACAAGACATTATTGATATAGTTGTTTTAGCGCCACTATTTATGAGCATTGATATGCTTAAATCTCGAAATTAATGTAATAACCACCCTAGTTTTTATTTGTATATTTAATCACATTTATTGAGGAGTTAATGAGTCTTACTTTTAGTATAATTGTTCCGTCATATAATCAACCAGATTATATAGAGTTTACATGCCAAAATTTAGCCGAATTAAAGCAAAAATCCTCACAGCATTCCATTAAAATTGAAGTTTTACTATTTGATAGTTGCAGTAATTCAGCTACACAAGAAATTATACAAAAATATAAATCCATATTTGATGTATTAGTTGTTGAAAAAGATAAGGGGCAATATGATGCCATTAATCAAGGTATTGAAAAATGTACTGGAGAATATTGGACATGGCTTAATACAGATGATTTATTAGATATTGACGGCTTTTTTAAGTTAGTAGATGTTTTAAAAGGTAATATTTCTATTGATTACATTTATGGTGGAGTGAGTTATATTAATGAAAAAGGAGATTTTTTAAAAACAATCAATACTTGGGAGTTAAATTTAGAACAGTTAGTTACTAAGGAACCTTCTGTTTTTCAACCGGGTTCTTTTTTTAAAAAATCTTTTACAGATAAAATTGGTTTATTGAAATCTTATCGATGTTGTTTTGATTATGAATATATTTTAAGATGTATGAAAAATAATGCAACTATTTATCAATGTGATTTTGCAGTATCTAAATTTAGGTATTATAAAACTTCAAAAACAGGTAGCATTACTCCTATTTTTATAAGAGAACAATTATTAATTAGTAAAGATTATGGAAGAAAATGGTATCATTATTTAACGAGCTTTTCTAAATTGAGATTATTAAAACACTTACTTTTTCCTAGAAAATGAGAGTTTTATTGTTATCCGATACTAATTCTGAGCACACCGAAAAGTGGGCATTAGGTTTGGCATCAAATGGAGTAGAAGTTGGCTTGTTTAGTTTTAATAAAGCATCTTATCCTTGGTATCAAAATAAAACTAATATTACAGTTTTATTTGAACCCAAAAATAAATTAGAAGTTAGTGCATCAGGTAAGTTATCCTATTTAAGATACGTTAAACTTCTAAAAAATACCATATTGCTATTTAATCCAGATGTAGTTCATGCGCATTATGCCACTAGTTATGGTTTGATAGGTGCATTAAGTGGCTTTCATCCTTTTGTTATTTCTGCTTGGGGAACGGATGTGATGAAGTTTCCTCAAAAAAATTTCATCTTTAAATCTATTTTAAAATATAATTTAAAAAAAGCAGATGCTATTTGCGCGACATCTCATACTATCAAAGATTATTTAAAACCTGTCACTTCAAAAAATGTATATGTAATTCCTTTTGGAGTAAATGTAGATCTGTTTTCAAATAAAGAGGTTACAAGTTTGTTTAATAAAGGTTCTTTTGTTATTGGCTGTATTAAGGCGTTAGAGGATTTATATAATATCGATATTTTAATTAAAGCATTCGCCGGTTTAAAATTGAAGTTTCCTTCTAAATCTTTAAAATTATTAATTATTGGCGTAGGTTCTCAGGAAGCGGAATTAAAAAAAATGGTATCTGATTTAATTTTAAACGAAGATGTGATTTTTACAGGAAGAATTTCTTTTTCGGAGGTGTCGAATTATTTTAATATGCTTGATGTATTGGTAAATATTAGTGATTATGAAAGTTTTGGTGTATCTGTTATTGAAGCGATGGCTTGTGAAAAACCTGTCATTGCAACTAATACTGGAGGGCTAAAAGAAATTATAGAAAATAATACTTTTGGAAGTTTGGTTGAAGTTGCTAATATAGAACAAACTACAAATGAAATGGAAAAATATTTGTTGGATGAAGATTTAAAACAAAAAGTGGGGAAAGCAGCTAGGGCAAAAGTTGTAGAAAAATATAATTGGATTGATAATATCCATCAAATGATTGACGTTTATCAGCAGTTGTTGAAAAAGTAAGAATACGTGATTTTAAAACAAATAAATAATTTAGAAGTATTTTGTGAAAAAGCAGAACCTGCTATTGGTGTGTTTGCCAGCAAAAAATGGTTATCTGTATATGGCGATGCTTTAACCTTGATAGGTATTTACAAGGATGAACACCAATTAATTGGAGGATTTTATTTTTTGAATACCAAAAAATATGGATTTACTTTTCTGAAATTGCCACCGTACACACCTCACTGTGGTTTATTTTTTACATCGGAGAGTAAAAATAATTCGTCCATTAATAATTTTTCAAAGGAAGTAATGAACGACGTTTGTACATTTTTTACGAATCAAAAAAGTGCTTTAACAGTTCTGGCTTTTCCCTCCGCTATTATTGATTTTCAGCCATTTATTTGGGAAAAATATAAAGTGATTCCTAATTATACGTATCGTATTAATTTAGAGAAAACCTTAGAAGATATTAAATCTAATTTCGATTCTAAGAATAGAAATGTTATTAATAAAGCCATTAAGGAAGAAGTTGTTGTTAAAGAAAATGTGTTGAGTAAAGAAGAATTATATCAATTCTTTGTAGATTCTTTAAATACAACAGATGCTAATATCTATAATACTGAATTAAAAAATGTATTCACGAAATTTTCGGATGATACCAATTCTTTTTCTGTATCAGCTTACAAAAATAATGAGCTATTAGGAAATGTATTTTGTGTATTTGATGAAAAAAACTGTTATTACTTATTAGGAGGCGTCAATAAAAAATCAGGAGTGCAGGGAGTTAATAATTTATTGGTTCAAAAAAGTATTGAAAAGGCAAAAAACTTAGGTTGTAAAACCTTTGATTTTGAAGGGTCGATGCTAAAAGGTGTGGAGAAATTCTTTAGAAGCTTCGGTCCCGAATTAGTACCATATTTCACAGTAAACAAAGCAAGTTTGCCTTTAGAAATTTTATTAAAATTTAAAAAGAGAGAACTTTTTAATGAGCGCAATGCAATATATCAAACATCAGGATATTGATTTTAAGAAATGGGATAATACCATTCTACATTCTCAAACCCCTTTTGTATTTGCACAATCCTTTTATTTAAATGCTACAAGTCCCAATTGGGATGCCTTAGTTATTGGAGATTATGAAACCGTTTTCCCAATTACTTATAAAACTAAATTTGGTTATAGTTATTTGCCGCAACCACCTTTTACTTCGCAATTAGGAGCTTACGGCACATTAAATTTAGAAACAGAACAACAGTTTTATAAATTCATAATTGAACATTTTAAATTAATTGACATTGAGCTTAATGTAACCAATCAATTACAGTCGGAATTTATTTCTCCGAAAAATACATACACACTTAATTATTCTGAAGGTTATAAATTCAATCAAAATACCAAGCGTAATATTGCTAAAGCTCAAGAAAATGGTTTTGTAGTGGAACGGATTTTAAACAATGAGATTATAAATTTATCTCAAAAACACCTAAATCCTTTTCTCGAAAAAGAAGTTAGTTTATCAAAAACAACGGTAAGCTTATTAGATAATTTACTAAAAAATGCGGATTTAGCTAATCAACTGTATACTTTTCAGGTTCTTGATAAGAATTTGACTATTAAAGCTTTAGGACATTTTATTTGCAATGGAAAGCACACTTTGTATTTAAAAGGGACTAATTTCGATAAAACAGATAATTCAGGAAGTATGCATTTATTGATGAAACATGCCATTGAGTTTTTTGCGGATAAATCTATTTTTTTTGATTTTGGAGGCGGTTCTAAACAAGGACTAGCCAATTTTTACATGGGTTTTGGAGGACAGGTGATGACTTATAGCTTTTTACAAGTTAATAAACTTCCACGGTTAATTAAAATCTTCAAAAATAAAAGGTAAATAGCTCTTTTTTGTTATTTTTAGACTGAAAATGAAAGCAATTGTTTCTCATGATATTGACCATTTAACTCTAACAGAACATTATCTGAAAGATTTAATTGTGCCTAAACATTTTGTGAGAAGTTATATTGAATTATTTTGTGGTAAAATTTCGATTTCTGAAATGTTTCATCGATATGCAGATGTTTTTAAAAATCAGTGGCAACATATTGAGTCTTTACATGAATTTAATACAAAAAATAAGGTGCCAACTACTTATTTTATAGGTGTAAATAATGGCATTGGCTTGTCCTACACAAAACAACAGGCTACTTTTTGGATTTATAAAATGTTACAAATGGGATGTGAAGTTGGGTTGCACGGCATAGAGTTTGAAAATTTTGAAAAAATCAATTCAGAATACACTTTATTTAAAAATATATCGAAGCAAGCTACTTTTGGTACACGCATGCATTATATTAGAACTAACGAACAAACCTTTTCTAATATGGCTAAAGCTGGTTATTCTTTTGATAGTAGTGAAATGAGTTTTAAAGCACCTTACAAAATTGGATCTATGTGGGAATTTCCATTTCAAATTATGGATGGTTATATCATTGAAAAACCAAAACAGTGGCAAAGTAAAAATTTTGCTCAAAGTTGCGAAGAGACTAAAAAAATTATTGATAAAGTAGTCGATTTAAAATTGCCGTATTTGGGAATTGATTTTCATGATCGCTATTTTTCAGATTCACATAAAACATGGAAAGATTGGTATATGTGGTTGATAGAGTATTTAATAGGACAAAAAATAGAGTTTGTTAATTTTAAACAAGCGGTGATAGAATTAGAAAACATTAAAGATGAAACATTAAACCTGTCAGTTCGAGAGTCTCTCTCTTCTAATGGCGGTTAGACGAGAACTGGAGTGAAATAACAAGCAAATATATACTTGAAACTTTTAATACTAACACAATATTTTCCTCCCGAAGTGGGCGCTCCGCAAAATCGTTTGTTTGAGTTGGCTGTTCGTTTAAAGAGAATTGGTGTGGATGTTATTGTTTTAACAGCGATGCCTAATTATCCTCAAATGAAAATTTATGATGGATATGAAGGTAAAGATTATTTTTACGAGGAAATAGAAGGTATTCCAGTTCATAGGGCTTCTATTTATTTACCAAAAAGTAAATCCATTATTCAACGATTATTAAATTATTTTTCGTTTGTATATTCTTCCGCAAAAGTTGGTAATAGTAAAATTGGAGATGTAGATGTGATCATGTGTGAGTCGCCACCTTTGTTTTTAGGTTACTCAGCATTGTATTTAAAACGTAAAAAGAAAGCCAAGTTGATTTTCAACGTATCTGATTTATGGCCAGAAAGTGCAGAAAAATTAGGCGTTGTGACTAATAAATGGATGTTGAAACTAGCATATAATTTAGAAGCAAAATTATATCGTAAATCTGTTTTAGTAACAGGGCAAACACAAGGTATTTGTAAAAGTATTAATGAGCGTTTTCCTGAAGTAAAGACCTATTGGTTGCCAAATGGAGTAGATGTTTCATATTACAATCCGTCAACGGTAACTGGTAATTGGAGAAAAGACAATGGTTTTCTTGAGAATGATGTGTTGTTCTTGTATGCTGGTATTATTGGTTTAGCACAAGGATTGGAAATTATATTATCTGCAGCTGAAAAACTAAAGGATAATGCTTCTATTAAATTTATATTACTTGGGAGTGGCCCAGAAAAAGAAAAATTGCAAGCTATTCAAAAAGACAAGAAATTAACCAATGTGTATTTTTTTGATGCGGTTTCTAAAATAGTGATGCCTCAAATCGTTCAGGCAAGTGATGTGTCTATTATTCCTTTACGTAAATTAGAATTGTTTTTAGGGGCTATTCCTTCAAAAATATTTGAAAACTTAGCCATGGAAAAACCTGTTATATTGGCGGTTGATGGCGAAGCTCGTGAATTGTTTGTGAATCTAGGGAAATGTGCTTTGTATTCTGAACCAGAAAATGTTGAGGATTTAGTGAAGAATGTGTTATTGTTAGCTAATGATACTTCGTTAAGAAAACAGTTAGGCGAAAAAGGCAGAGTATATGTTGAGCAAAGTTTTAATAGAAATACTATTGCGCAAAATTTTCATAATATTTTAATTAATTTATAATGAGTTTAGAAGAGTAAATTATAAATCAATACTGTAAAAGGTCGGTAAATGCATTTTTCATATACTAGTGCCTAATATTGAAGCGATTGTAATATAAAAAATTATTCTATATAATTTAAGGACTATTTTTATAAAAAACAGAAAATATTTATTATAAACAGTTATAGTAAAACAGTTTACATGACTGTTTTTTTAATATAAAAATTACTTCAAACTATTTGTTTTAACATCAGGAAAAACTACCCAAGGCTTAAACACTTTTGCAGTTTCAAAATCCATTTCTGCATAAGAAATAATAATTACAATATCTCCGAGGTTAACTAATTTTGCTGCTGGTCCGTTTAAACAAATAACGCCAGAACCCCTTTCGCCTTTTAAAACATACGTAATAAAGCGAGCTCCATTATTTTTATTTAAAATATGAACTTGTTCATTTTCAATTAAATTGGCAGCATCCATTAGATTTTCATCTATAGTAATACTTCCTATATAATCTAGCTCCGCTTGTGTTACAGTTACACAATGTAACTTCGATTTCATTACTTGAATTTGCATCGGACAAAACTAATGAAAAAATGAAAAACAAACAACATAAACACATAAAAAAGTGTGAAAAATTAATATCTTTGTGAAACAAATTAAGAGATTTAATCAATGAATAAAACACAGCAAATAATTGCCAATAGAATACATGAAATCGCATTTAGCAAAGTGCAGTTAGATTCTGAACTTATTAAGTCAGGAATTTTATCATCTATATTGGTAGTTGATTTAGCTACTAGTTTAGAAGAAGATTTTGATATTCAAATACCCTTTAATGAGATTACTATAGAAAACTTCTCAAATATTTTATTAATTGAAAAGTTTATAAGCGAAAAACGTTAATTGAAAACATTTATAGTACATATTTTTGCTATTTTTTTCAGTAGTTTAATTTTATTTATAAGTAAACCAGAGATTGACGACTATTTAAAGAAAAAGCACCCTGTGCCTTTTTTAATTAATTCAAATACTAATATAGCACATTTTGATTATTTGAAACCTGATGTAAACTTAGCAATTTCAAATTCTATTAAATCAGGTATTCCAACCGTTTTTGGCTCTTCCGAACTTTCTTCAAACCATTTAAAAGGAGTCTGTTATAATTTTTTTAAAGAAAAACACATTAACCTACAAACTATTGGTCACGCCGGTTTTCAGTGTTTTGCAATATCTACTGTTTTAGCGGCTAACGCAGATTTATTAAAGGGTAGCAAAATAGTAATTAATCTTTCTCCTGTATGGTTTGAAGGGAAATTTGCAAAAGGAACTAATTTGGAGTGTTTTTTTGAATACAATAATAATTTTAGTTTAAATGAAATTTTAAATAATACGAATATCCCAATAGAGTATAAAAATTATTATTGTAATTACATATCAGATAAATACAGCCAAATTAATTCGCCAAATGCTATGATTAATATATTAGCACTTTCAAATAAGAATCAAATTTTGTATTACCCTTTTACTTTTATGCATAAATTAGTTTATGAGTTTAATTATAAAAATGATTCTCAACTTCAAACCTTTAGTTATTTTCAGAAAAGTAAAAATCAAACAAGTATTCGTTATTCATTTAATAAACCGATGATCAATTGGGATTCATTATACCAAAGCGCGATTTCGGATTTTAAAAAACAGTCAACAAATAATAGCTTAGGTGTTTATAATGAATATTATACAACATGGATTAAGGATAAAAGACCTAAATTGATAGAACCTCTACCATATAATCAGGAATTTGAAGATTTTAAAATGCTATTACTCTTATGTAAACAAACAAATTGTCGACCAATTTTCACAATTTCTCCAATTAACACTCTTTGTTATAGTAATCCTATGGATATTAATCCTATAATGATTGATATAATGAAAGAGCTTGATAAAAATGGATTTAAGTATTTAGATTTGTTTTCTTCTAATTTAAAAAACTATGAAAAAGGTGTTCTGGAGGATATTATGCATCCTGGAGATTATGGTTGGTATCAATTAGATAAATTTATAATTGATGAATTTGGAAATAATTAATATGATTAAAAAACTTGTAAAAAAAATGATGATTTATATTGCTCTGATTTTAGGGTTATACTTTTTGTACACTCCTAATAATAAATCGCAACATAATACACCCCATTCAGCAACTTCATTTGTATACGCTCAATTTTAATGGCACCTTTTACTAGTATAAATTTTTACTTATTAGCACTTATTTATTTTGCGCTAGTTATGTTGTTTAAGTTAATACTTAGGCATAAGCACTATTCTATTTTTACATTTGTGTTTACGTTTTTATATTTGAGTTTATATATTAAAATGGGTTACTCTGCTATTGCTTATTCTTTTTTTTCATACTTTTTTATTAAATATTTGAGTTTAAAAATTAATCATAAACTAGCTAGTTCTATCATCTTGTTAATTCCAATGTTGTTTTTTAAATTGAAGTTAGATATTCCGATTTTGTATTTCATAGGCTTATCATTTGTAACGTTTAGAGCCATACAAACTAATATTGATTTTAATAAAAAAGAAGATTTTAAATTTATTGATTTCTTTAATTTTTTATTTTTTATTCCTGCTTTATTAATTGGACCGCTTGATAGATTTAAAGACTTTACTCAAAAATGTAAAAATGGATTTAATACAATTAATTTATCAAATTTAGAATCTGGATTTTCTGAATTTCTAAAAGGTTTGCTATATAAATATGTTATTGCTGAGTTTATTTATCGCTATTGGTTAAATGATTTTGTTTTTGAAAAAGATACAGCATCTTACTTCTTAAGCGATATGTATGCATATTTGTTTTATTTATTTTTTGATTTTGCAGGTTATTCAGCTTTAGCTTGTGGTTTTTCAAAAATGATAGGAATTAGTTTGCCATTTAACTTTAATATGCCTTTTTTAGCAGTAAATCCCCCTGAATTTTGGCAGCGATGGCATGCATCACTTACTAATTGGTTAACTGATTATGTTTTTAAGCCTACCTATAAATGGTTAAGTGGTTTTCAACAATTAAAAAAGTACCCAATAACGAAACAAAATTTAGCAATATTTTTAACTTTATTTATAATGGGTTGTTGGAACGGGTTTGAACCACAATATATTTATAGTGGTTTAATATATGCACTATATAGTATTGTCCATAACAGTTATACTATGCAGTGTCGAAAAAAACAAAGGGATATTCTATTTGGTACAATTGGAATAAAATATACTCGGTATGTTTCAATATTTTTATTATTTAATTTTACAGCATTTGCGCTCTATGTATTTAGTGGCAGATGTTTTTAAATTTATCAACTTACAACTATGCAATACGATTTTATACTTAACGATTTTGTAAACATAAAATTAAACAACCACGAGCCTTTTATTGTAGGTACTGATACGACTTTATCTTTTAATGAGGTGTATGAAAAATTTAATAAATTAAAGGAATTATTTTCAAATTTAAAGTACGATAAAAATAAGCCAATTATTATTTATGGCGAAAAGCAAGCCAATTTTCCAGTTGCTATTCTTGTTATGTTGCACCTTAATATTCCATATGTCAGTATTGATGCTGTTTTTCCAGAGAATCGGATTAAGTCTATTCAAGAAACAACAAAAGCTTGTGGATTTATTAATTTAACGGACAAACATTTAAATTTAAACTGTACTATTTTTGTTGATAAAGAGTTTAACCTTATTAAAAATGATGAAATTTCGGAGGCTAAGGAAATAGATTTAACAATTGAAAACCTTAGTTATGTTTTGTTTACATCTGGTAGTACAGGTGTACCAAAAGGAGTTCAAATCACACGTAAATCTCTAAACAATTTTTTAAATTGGTATCTAACATGGCCAATTTTGAAAAAAGATAATGTATACATGAATCAAGCAACATTTAGTTTTGATGTATATTGGTGTGATTTTTTCGGAGCCTTTCACTTTGGATCTCTGCTTGTGTTAAATGATTTAGTTGTTTTAAAAACACCAGACTTGTTTTTAAAAAGGTTTGAAAGTAATTTAGCTACAACACTTTTTTGTACTCCTTCTTTCATAAATATGTATTTAACATTACCGTCTTTTAATCAATCTAATTATTCAAGTTTTAAACATATTTGTTTAATTGGCGAAGATTTACCTTCAATAACTGTAAAAAAGTTACGAAAATCATTTCCTGATTTAAAAATTATCAATTCATACGGACCAACCGAAACAACTTGTGTAATTACTTATATAGAAATAACGGATGATATTTTAAACAATGAAAAAAGTTTACCTATTGGTTACTGCAAACCCGATAGCGAAGTTATTATTGACAATTCAGATAATAATCCTAGTTTGGAAGGAGAAATAATTATTGGAGGTGATAATGTATCTATTGGCTATTGTAATAGAGATGATTTAAATAAAGAAAAGTATTTTATGCTAAATGGTAAACGTGCATATAGAACTGGTGATTTGGGTTATTTTAAAGATAACATTCTTTATTTTACAGGAAGAATTGATAGTCAAATAAAACTAAATGGCTACCGTATTGAACTAGATGAAATAACCAATGTATTATTGAAATATCCTGAAATATCCAATGCTGCGGTTATTCCACTTAAGGCAGGTAATACTGTAAAAAAAATAGTGGCTTACGTGTCATTTAAGACCAAAGTTAATTTTGACATTAATGATACGCTTAAAATTTTTTTACAAGAATACATTCCCATTTACATGGTGCCATCTGAAATTATTTTACTTGATGAATTGCCATTAAATACAAATTACAAAACTGATAAAAAAGCTTTATTAGATTTGTATTTAAATAGATAATTTATTTGTCGAAATTAAAAAGCACATATCTTCAATTTGGTTATAATATACCATTACTCATTGCATTTTTTTTGCCATTTGGCATTAATTATGCTGTTTTTATTATAATTTGGGCAATTTGTTTTTTTTCTTTTGATGATGTGAAAAGAGGTTTACAACAAATGATTCGTAATAAATGGAGTTATGTTTTACTTTTATTTTTCTTTGTTCATGTGTTGAGTTATTTTTTCTCAATAAATAAAATAGATGCGTTAAATGCCATCGAAATTAAATTAAGTTTTTTTGCATTTCCAATTTTGATATGCTCATCTAATTATAACGATATTCAAATAAAAAAAATCATCATCTCTTTTGTGTCGGGCTGCGTTTTGGTTTCTGTTATTAATATATTCAGAGCCTGTTTTTTATACTTTTTTCAGGATTTTAATGCATTTTTTTATTCGGAGTTCAGTTACTTCATGCATCCTAGTTATTTTGCGATGTATTTAATTTTCGCTCAATTAATTATCATTTTATTTTATCCTAAATGGCTTTCACATCTGTCTAATTTGAACATTAAAATTGGATTCATGTCAGTTATTTTTTTAATAACCATCTTTTTATGTTCCTCTAAAATGGGTTTAATAACAGCTTTATTATTATTACCATTAACACTTAGTGTGGTTTTATTTAATAAAGGTTATCAAAAAATAATTATTGGTTTATTAATTGGTTTAATTGTTTTAATTGGCGCAGCTTTTAAACTATTTCCAACACCATTTGAAAGAATGAAACAAGCCTTTAAAGTAACGACATCTGCTCAAAATATTGATAAAACGGATGTAGAAAGTACGGCAGTGCGTATTTTAATTTGGAAAGAATCTATTAAACTCATTGAAGATAATTTAGTTTTTGGTACAAGTGCTGGTGATGCAAACGATAAATTAATAGAAGCCTATAAACGAGAAGGGTTGCAAGGAGCTTTAATGAAAAAACTGAATGCACATAATCAGTTTTTACAAACCTTTATTGGTACAGGTATTATTGGTTTTGTTCTGTTATTATTAATGACTATTGGTTCATTGATTTATGGTTTTATGAAAAAGAATTACATTTTAGTACTGTTCAGTATTTTAACTACTTTTAATTTTTTAGTAGAGTCCATGCTTCAGGCACAAGCTGGATTTATTTTCTTTGCGTTTTTCTTTTGTATCTTAACTCAGTATAATTTTCATAAATTAAATAAAACATAATGATTCCTTTCTCTCCACCACGAATAGATGATAAAATTATAGCAGAAGTAACAGCAGCATTAAAATCAGGCTGGATTACAACTGGCCCACGTACCAAAGATTTTGAAAAAAAGCTAACGGCTTATTGTGGCAATCAAGCTACTTTATGCTTGAATTCAGCAACAGCTGGACTAGAAATTATGTTACGTTGGTTTGGAGTAGGTGAGGGCGACGAAGTGATTTTACCTGCTTATACTTATTCGGCAACAGCTAATGTTGTGATACATTGTGGTGCAAAACCTGTGTTTGTGGATGTCAATGCAGATGATTTTAATATCAATGTGGCTAATATCGAAAAAGCCATCAATGAAAAAACAAAAGTGGTTATGCCAGTTGATTTTGCTGGTTTTCCTTGCGATTATGATGAGATTAATGCCTTAGTGATTAAACATAAGAATCAATTTAAACCTAAATCTAAAAATCAAGAATTACTTGGTAGAATCATGGTTTTATCCGATTCTGCTCATTCTTTTGGTGCTAATTATAAAGGCAAAAAATGTGGTGCCTTAGCTGATGTATCAGTATTTTCATTTCATGCGGTGAAGAATTTAACGACTGCTGAAGGTGGAGCAGTGGCCTTGAATTTTCCAGCTCCTTTTGATAATACAGAGCTATATAATTATTTGTGTATGTATACTTTACATGGACAAAACAAAGACGCTTTAGCCAAAACACAAAAAGGTAATTGGAAATACGATATTATTGAAGCAGGTTATAAATGTAACATGACAGATATGTCGGCAGCTATAGGTTTAGTGGAATTAGAGCGTTATGATAACGATACTCAACTAAAACGCAAACATATTTTTGATACCTATCAAGCCGCTTTTCTAAAAGACGATCGCTTTCAGTTGCCTGTATATCATACTGATTCAAAAGTTGGTTGTTATCATTTATATCCATTGCGAATTAAAGGAATTACAGAACAACAGCGTGATGCCATCATGAAAGAAATATTTGATTGTGATGTGTCGGTAAATGTTCATTTCATCCCTGTTCCTGCAATGACGTTTTATAAAAACTTAGGATATGATTTAAAAAATTATCCAGTGACTTATGATAATTTTAGTAGAGAAATTTCTTTACCTGTTTTTTATAATTTAACCGAAGAACAAACTCAAACAGTGATTAACGCGGTTATTAATTCAGTAAATAAAGTAGTGTGATAAAACGCCTATTCGACATAATAGCTTCTTTGATTGGAATAATACTTTTACTCCCATTTTTTATTGTTATTTGTTTAATGATGATTGTGTCTTGTGGCTTTCCTTTATTTTATTTACAAACTAGAGTAGGGAAGTATGGTAAGGATTTTAAATTGTTTAAATTTCGAACTATGCATTTAGATGCAGATAAAAAAGGCTTGTTAACGGTTGGTGGTCGCGACCCACGTGTTACAAGTATTGGTTATTATTTGCGTAAATATAAACTAGATGAATTGCCTCAATTATTTAATGTGTTGTTTGGCACTATGAGTTTAGTTGGGCCTCGTCCTGAAGTTCGTAAATACGTTGATTTATATACCAAAGAACAACAGCAAGTATTGTCGGTGAAACCAGGAATTACTGATTATGCTTCTTTAGAATATATTAATGAGAACGACTTATTAGCTAAATCTGATAACCCTGAAAAAACGTATATTGATGAAATTATGCCAGCTAAATTGGCTTTGAATGCTAAATATATCAATCAGCAAGGTCTTTTGGTTGATTTTAAGATTATAATGAGTACGATACTTAAAATCGTTCAATAATCCTTAATAAATTTTAATATTCTTGTGAATATATAACTGAATTCTTCTGTCTTAAATATTTATATTTACCTATTAAATTTTAATAAATCGTATGAAAAATCTTTCTTTAATTATCAATGGTGTTTTGGCAATAGCAGTTGCTATTTTATTTTATCAAGTTCATTCTTTAAAAAAAGGTGATACTGTTTCATCCGATGAAGGGTCTGAAAAAACAGAAGTTATGCCAGTAATTGCAAGTAATACAACTTTAGCAGATTCAAAAATTGCTTATGTCAATACTGATAGTATTAACGAGCATTATCAATATATTGCTGATTTTACTAAAGTAATTCGTAATAAAAAAGCTGTTTTAGAAGGGCAAATGCAAAGTATGACTGCTAAATTTCAGCAAGAATATGAGGCTTTTCAACAATCAGCTCAAGCAGGTGTAGCTCCTCAATCCGAATTGCAAAAGCAACAAGCTAGCTTAGAAAGACAGCAACAAGAATTGGCGAATAAAGAATTGCAAATGCAAAATTTAGGCGTTGAGTTGGAAGAAAAAAACATGGAATTAAATAAAAGCGTAAAAGATTATTTACAAAAAATTAATAATGGAAGATTTGATTATATACTTTCTTATTCAGATTTAATGCCAACTATATTATTAACTAATCCTAAATTAGATATCACTACAGAAGTTTTAAAAGGAATTAACGAAGAGTATAACACTAAAAAGAAAAAATAATCATGGAAGATAGAAAAGACCTTTTAAGTAAAATTATGCATGTGCATCATTTTCATGAGACCTTTCAAATTGGAAATGCTGATAATATTACTTTGATTGATGAGCGTGATTATACTTTACGTTATAACTTAATTAAAGAAGAAAACGAAGAATATTTAGACGCTTGTAAAAATGGCGACATCGTTGAAATTGCAGATGCTTTAGGAGATCAATTATATATTTTATTTGGCACTATTTTAAAGCACGGCTTACAACACAAAATAGAAGAAGTGTTTGATGAAATTCAACGCAGTAATATGAGTAAGCTAGACGAACAAGGTCAGCCAATTTTTAGAGAAGATGGAAAAATTTTAAAAAGTAATTTATACTTCCGTCCTAATATTAAAGATATTTTAGAAAAATAGTGCTTTATGTTTACGATTGATCAAATTAAAGCAGCTCATTCAAAAGTAAAGACTGGCGCTGATTTCCCTCAATATATCCAAGATTTAATTGACTTAGGTGTTGAAGTTTATAGTACATATGTTATGGATGGTCATGCTGAATATTTTGGAAAAGATGGTTTTCAAATTAAATCAGATGCTAAATACTCCGTTTTAAATGTTGTAGAAAAAAGCGACTCAGAAAAATTCATCAATCGATTAAAAATTCATCAACAAGGTCAAACAGATTATATGACTTTTTGTAATGATTCAGCAAACACAGGTATTGAAAAATGGCTAGTTGATACTCAAAAAATGACTTGTACGTATTATGATAAGGCAGATAATATAATGTTAGAAGAAAAAGTCCCAGCGTTGTAGTTATGTCAGTTCGAGCGTAGTCGAGAACACGATTTTATGAAAACAGTGAAATATTTATATGTATATATTTTAAAATGTTCTGATGGCAAATATTATACTGGCATAACTAATAATTTAGATAGAAGGCTATTACAACATAATAGAGGTTTAAAAAAAGATGCCTACACATATAGCAGGCGTCCAGTTAAATTAGTTTATAGTGAATTATTTACAAACTTTAATTTAGCAATTGAATGGGAAACAAGAATTAAAAAATGGAGTGTAATAAAGAAAGAAGCTTTAATTAATTCAGATTGGAAGAAAATAGTTGAAGAGTCTAAATGTAAAAATTTAACATCACATACGAACACTTCTCGACTTCGCTCGAAGTGACAAGCTCTTCATTAGGAATTTATTGTATAGACAATCCCTTCTAAATACTTTTTATTTTTCTTAATATAAAATACTTCAAAGCCGTTTTTTTCAAAAGCGGCTTTATATTTTGGGTTTAAGTAAATACAGTAAATTTTTCTAGGATTTATTTTGACGCTTTCTTTAATATGATGAATCACCTGTTGCATAATCTCCTCACCAAAAGGATTAAAAAAGTAAAATACCTGCGCGTCATTAGGAATTTGGTATCTAGTAGCGTCTTCAAATAAAAAATTGATACTGCTTTCAGGATTCTTCTTTTTATAAATAACCTTGTTTTCATTTGCATCATCAATCAATTCCTTAGCAATATCAACACCAATTAAATGGGTAAAGCCACATTGTTCGGCCACAAATAATGCTCTGCCTTTTCCACAGCCATAGTCAATTAATGGAAAAGTCTTTGTTTCTTTTGGTAATTCATTGAAAATCGAAAAAAGGATAAAGTAGCTAGCACCTTGATAATGATGGTTTTGGTCAGAATTTTCTCCAGCAAGGGTCAACTTATCCAGATTTACAATACTGTGAGTGTTAATTCCGAGAAGCTTTTCGTATTTCCCTTCATAACTTAGGAGTTTGAACGTGTTTATAAAGCCTCTGTAATACAGCGACCTAAAAAAGTAATAGATATATTGAAAATATTTCACGGGCTAAATTTAAGTTTTTTTAATTCAGTTTTCGGGTTTAAATTATCCCCCTCGGGAGGAGGCCGGGGGAGGGAAAATAAATCATAAAAACATTGAGGACTTTGCGGTTAATCCTAAAAATATGTACCTTCATACACACAAATCGTATCTATGCAAATTGATCTAGAAGCAGAAAAAAAAGAGATTTTAAATCGCTATAAAAATTTAATAAAAGCTTGTAAACGTCGCTTAGAAAAAGGTGATAAAGAAATTATACGTAAAGCTTTTGAAGTTTCCGTTGAAGCTCATAAAGAAATGCGTCGTAAATCGGGCGAGCCTTATATTTACCATCCTATTGCTGTGGCACAAATTTGTGCTGAGGAAATTGGATTAGGAACAACAGCTATTGTATGCGCATTGTTGCATGATACAGTTGAAGATACCGACATGACTTTGGATGACATCAAAGGTATGTTTGGTGAAAAAGTGGCTCAAATCATAGATGGTTTAACAAAGATTTCGGGGGTATTTGATCATACATCTTCTATTCAGGCAGAGAACTTTAGAAAGATGTTGCTAACGCTTTCGGAAGATGTACGTGTCATTTTAATTAAACTAGCAGATAGATTACATAACATGCGCACGCTTGATCATATGAAGCGTGATAAGCAAATGAAAATTGCAGGGGAAACATTGTATTTATATGCTCCTTTAGCTCATCGTTTAGGTTTAAATGCTATTAAATCTGAATTGGAAGATTTAGGGTTAAAATATACCAATGAAGATTGGTACAACCAGGTTGTACAGAAATTAGAAGAGACAGAGCTAGTTCGAAAAAAATTCATAAAAAATTTTATTGATCCATTAAATGATATTTTGAAAGAACAAGGCTTTAATTTTAAAATCTTTGGACGGCCAAAATCTATTTATTCGATTTATAATAAAATTAAGAACAAAGGAGTTCCTTTCGAAGAAATCTATGATTTATTTGCTATTCGAATTGTGATTGATACATCTGCCGAAAAAGAAAAAGCAGATTGTTGGAAAATTTATTCCATTATTACTGATTTTTATCATCCAAATCCTGATCGATTAAGAGATTGGATTTCTACTCCAAAATCTAATGGATATGAGAGTTTACATACTACGGTGATGGGACCAGAAGGTAAGTGGGTAGAAGTTCAAATTCGTACCGTGCGTATGGATGAATTAGCTGAGATGGGTTATGCCGCGCATTGGAAATATAAAGATGCTGCAGCGGAGAAAGAAAGTAATTTAGAAAACTGGTTACGACGTATTCGTGAAATGTTAGATAATCCAGATCCTAATGCTTTAGAATTTATTGATGATTTTAAATTAAATTTATTTGCTGATGAAATATTTGTGTTTACTCCAAAAGGTGAAATGCGTAATTTACCAACCACAGCAACAGCTTTAGACTTTGCTTTTGAAATTCATACCAAAGTTGGAGAGCAATGTATAGGAGCTAAGGTTAATCATAAATTAGTGCCTTTAAGTTATCAGTTAAAAAGTGGTGACCAAGTTGAAATTTTAACATCAAGTAAACAAGCACCAAAAGATGATTGGATTAATTATGTAGTTACGGCTCGTGCTAAATCAAAAATTAAAAGTGCATTAAAAGAAAACAGACGTAAAGTTGCTGAAGGAGGGAAGGATATTTTAGAAAAGAAATTTTATAAATGTAAACTAGATTATACGATTCAAAATGTGAATGAGTTTGTCGCTTTCTTAAAATTACCTTCTTCTAGCGAGTTGTTTTACAGAACAGCTCTTGGTAACGTGGATATTAAAGAAATTAAAGAATTTGTTGATTTTAAATTACATCCCGAAAAATATAAACCAAAGAAAAAAGAAAATAAAATTGAGGAATTAGTTACTAATGTGAGAGGCAGCTCTGATATGTTGGTAATTGGTGATGATATGCAAAAATTGGATTATGGATTATCTTCATGTTGTAGCCCAATTCCAGGAGATGATGTATTTGGATTTGTGACTGTGAGCGAAGGCATTAAAATTCATCGTGTTAATTGTCCAAATGCGGTTAAGATGTTATCAAATTACGCATACCGAGTTGTTAAAGCAAAATGGAATAATGATCATTTAATCTCATTCTTGGCAGGTATTAAAATTAAAGGAACAGATGAATTAGGTTTAGTAAATAATATCACAAAAATTATTTCGAGTCAGTTAAATATTAATATGCGTTCTATTAGTTTTGATACTGAAGATGGTATTTTTGATGGAACAATTATGGTGTATGTTCATGATGCCAAGCATTTAAATCATTTGATTGATAATTTAATGAAGGTAAAGGGTGTTACGAGTGTAACGCGAACAGATAATAACTAATGGGAGATAAAATGACACAAGAAACCAAGGAAGCGGTTGAGAAAATTTTAACTGATTATCTTGAAAAAAATAAACATCGTAAAACATCAGAACGTTTTGCTATTTTAAATGAAATATATTCTCACGAAGGGCACTTTGATATAGAAGGCTTGTATGTGATGATGAAAAATAAAAAGTACCGTGTAAGTCGTGCAACGCTTTATAATAATATCGAGTTATTACTAGAGGCTGGATTAGTGACGAAACATCAATTTGGAAAAAATTTAGCTCAGTTTGAAAAAGCCTACAAGTTTAAACAACATGATCATTTAATATGTAGTGACTGCGAAAAGGTTTTTGAGTTTTGTGATCCACGAATTATGCAAATTCAAAAAATGGCCGAGGATATGCTCAATTTTGATGTATTTCACCATTCGTTAAATTTCTTTGCTAAATGCCGCGGGTTAAAAGAAAATGGAGTTTGTGAGCATAAAAAAATAGCGGCAAATAAAGGGTGATTTCTTGGTTTAAAATTTATTAGTAAATTTAAATTATTATTAAAAGTTTATCAAAATTAATATGGTACTAGATTATAAAATAACAGAGGAAAATAACATTCAAGTATTGGTGTTAAGTGGAGAGTTAATTGATAAAAATCAAACAAACGACCTTGTTAAAGATGTTGATCAATTATTATTAGACGGAAAAAATAAATTAATTATTGATTTATCAGATTTAAAATATATGAATAGCAGTGGTTTAAATGTATTAATTCAGCTGCTTACCAAAACCCGCACTAATGGTGGCGAGAGCGTTATTTTTAATGTGAGTAAAAAAGTAAACGATTTACTAGTGATTACTAAATTAAATACACTCTTTAAAGTAGCAGATAGTAAAGAAGCAGCGATTAAACTATTGGCTTAATTGAGTAATGATGAATTGAAAAACCAAAACTCTGTTAGTGTTAACAGAGTTTTTTGCTTTCAAAATGTATCTTTGACTTATTGATAAACACCTCGTGCTGGTTACAAATACATTGATGGTGTGTTGTGATTTGCTTTCAAAATGTATCTTTGACTTATTGATAAACACCCGGTAATACTATCCTTAACAACATCTGAGTGTTGTGATTTGCTTTCAAAATGTATCTTTGACTTATTGATAAACACCAATATTAGTGCAGATACAATGCACTCATGAGTTGTGATTTGCTTTCAAAATGTATCTTTGACTTATTGATAAACACCACAGCAAGAATACACGCAAAGGCACAAGCAGTTGTGATTTGCTTTCAAAATGTATCTTTGACTTATTGATAAACACCAGAAAACCAAAAAATTACCTTTAAAGAGGTGTTGTGATTTGCTTTCAAAATGTATCTTTGACTTATTGATAAACACCTTTGAAGCTTTCTTAGAGCTTAGTTTGTGTGTTGTGATTTGCTTTCAAAATGTATCTTTGACTTATTGATAAACACCTTAAATTTTCATAGTAACATCCGTAACCGTGTTGTGATTTGCTTTCAAAATGTATCTTTGACTTATTGATAAACACCTCAAAAGTCAATAGATGGAGGTGCAACATGGTTGTGATTTGCTTTCAAAATGTATCTTTGACTTATTGATAAACACCCAAGCCATACTCTTT
>JBIICN010000034.1:0-36281 GCA_044238845.1 Bacteroidia bacterium | reverse complement strand
ACCACAAATGTGGCAATGAAACCTTGTTCTAATGTTACTATGATATGAATTAATTGTCATTACGTTAGTCTACTATAGTTTTGTGTCTATAAGTAGCTAGTGTAAAAGTGCTCGTTTCTACCGTAAATGTTATTACGAAGATTTTCGGGCAACTTGAACCTAACTAGCTTATATGCTTAGTTTTTTCGTACATACATAACCATTTATGGGAAATATGTATGATTTTTTCATCTATTCTGTTTAATCAAATATAACAAAAAAGCCTTTCAGTTCCGAAAGGCTTTTTAAAATTAAGCGTTGTTATAGTCCCAGGTTTCCATAAACTTGGTCGTATAGTTTCCTGCTTTAAAATCTTCGTTTTGCATTAATTTAATATGAAAAGGAATCGTAGTTTTTACTCCTTCAATTACATACTCACTTAAAGCACGGTGCATTTTTGCAATGGCTTCTTCGCGGGTTTGTGCTACCGTAATTAATTTACCAACCATACTATCATAGTTTGGTGGTATGCGGTAACCGCTATACACATGCGAGTCAACACGTATACCGTGCCCGCCTGGCGTGTGCAACGTAGTAATTGTTCCTGGAGATGGTGCAAAGTTTTTAAATGGATCTTCAGCATTAATACGGCACTCAATAGCATGCAATTGTGGATAGTAGTTTTTACCACTAATAGGCACACCAGCTGCTACTAAAATTTGTTCGCGTATTAAATCGTAGTTAATAACCTCTTCAGTAATTGGATGCTCCACTTGAATACGAGTATTCATTTCCATGAAGTAAAAATTACGGTGCTTATCTACTAAAAACTCAATTGTTCCTACGCCTTCGTAACCAATAGATAAAGCAGCTTTTACAGCCGCATCACCCATGGCTTCGCGTAATTCAGGAGTCATAAATGGCGAAGGAGTTTCTTCTACCAATTTTTGATGACGGCGTTGTACCGAACAGTCACGCTCACTTAAGTGGCAAGCTTTACCGTGTGCATCGCCCACAATCTGAATTTCGATATGGCGTGGTTCTTCAATATATTTTTCCATATACATGGCACCGTTACCAAAAGCAGCTGTTGCTTCGTGTACAGCGCTATCCCATGCTGCCTGAAAATCTTCTTCTTTCCAAATAATACGCATCCCTTTTCCACCACCGCCGGCAGTAGCTTTAATAATTACAGGGTACTTAATGTCTTTGGCTAATTCTTTTCCTTGGTCAGCGCTTTCTAATAAACCAACCGAACCTGGCACACAAGGCACGCCTGCAGCAATCATCGTTGCCTTTGCATTACTCTTGTCACCCATTTGGTTAATCATCTCAGGAGAGGCTCCAATGAACTTAATTTTGTTTTGACGGCAAATTTCAGAAAACTTAGCGTTTTCACTTAAGAAACCGTAACCAGGATGGATCGCATCCGCGTTAGTAATTTCGGCAGCCGCAATAATATTCGACATGCTTAAGTAGCTATCTTTACTAGGCGGTGGCCCAATACACACGGCCTCATCGGCAAACTTAACGTGTAAAGAGTCTTTATCGGCAGTAGAATAAACCGCTACGGTTTTAATTCCCATTTCTCTACATGTTCTAATCACACGTAAAGCAATCTCGCCTCTATTGGCAATTAATATTTTTTTAAACATCGATATTCAATTAATGAATTAATGATTTGATGAATTGATGATTTCGATAAGTTAACTATTTAACTCTCGAATTCTTTAACTCAATAATTATCTAAGCTGGATCTACTAAGAACAATGGTTGATCGTACTCAACAGGAGTCGCATCATTTACCAATACCTTAACGATTTTACCTTTTACTTCGCTTTCAATTTCGTTAAATAATTTCATCGCTTCAATAATACATACTGGTTTTCCAGTATCAATATCATCACCTACGTTCACAAATGGCGCCTTATCCGGACCAGCAGAACGATAGAATGTACCAATCATTGGCGATTTAATAGTAATGTATTTTGCTTCGCTTGCAGCAGCTGCAGTAGCAGCAGGTGTAGCAACATCAGCAACTGGAGCGGCAGCAGCTACAGGAGCAGCCATTACTTGTGCAGGAGCTGTTGTAATTTGAGCTGGAGCAGCTTGATACATGACAGGAGCAGCTTGCTTACCAGTTTTAATAACTATTTTAATTTCTTTAGTTTCTAGTTCAACTTCGTTTACCCCGCTTTTAGAAACAAATTTAATTAAATCTTGAATTTCAGTTAATTTCATTTTTAAGTGTTTTAGTTAGTGGGGGTAAAAATACCATTTATTTATAAAAAACGAGAAAAATCATTCGTTTTTGGTCGAAAAAGGGGTAAATGTTTAAAAAAAGCACTAATTATCAACAAATTAAATTTAAGATTTTAGAATTAGGATTTAAGAATTGAAAAATCAACCTAATAATTTCTCACTTCTCACTTCTAAAATCTTAAATATCATCGTATTCTATCTGCGCTTCTTACTAATTGCTCATCTTTTTTAATAAAATGAGCCGCTAAGTAGGCAAAAACGGCTGAGATAAGTGGTAAAAAAGATCCAAATTGATATGAAATGGCTTCCGGACCACCTTCTTTTGAGTAAGATAGTATAAAAAACAAACCAACTAAAAATACATTAAATACGACTAATAGGTTTGCTAACTTATATTGTAATACTCTGTTTTTGTATAAAAAGATAATGGTTACACTTAATATAAGGATGATTACATTAAAAATGAAGGCAAAATAGATATTTGACGAGATAGATGGTGTTTTAAAACCAGTTAATAAATCTACAGGAAATGTAACATTACCAGTGTTTACAAGTTGAAAAGGCAAAAAGAACTGAATAATAGCAATAATAGCTACTGCTAATAAAAAAAGGGTTTGTTTACGTTGAATCATGGTGCGAAATTAAGGTTTTGTTTTAATAAGAAGAAAATAATTACGAATCAGTTACGAATATACGAATCGAGACTGGCTAAATCCAGATTCGTATATTCGTATTATATTCGTAATCAAACCTTTTACGGTTAAATTAATATTAATAAATCCAAATAACTTACTTTAGTCCTTTGTAGTGTTATCCAAGTAACTTACATTTGCACCTATGGAAAACAAATACCAAAACTTGATCGAACAGACCTTCGATTTCCCGCAAGAATCGTTTGAAGTAATTGACAATGAATTATACTTTAATGATATTCCCTTAATGGATATCATCAAACAATACGGTACTCCATTAAAAATCACGTATTTACCAAAAATTACCTCCCAAATACAAAAAGCCAAACGAATGTTTAATGTAGCGATGGCAAAATCTGATTATAAAGGTAAATATGTGTATTGTTATTGCACTAAAAGTTCACACTTTAGCTTTGTTTTGGATGAAGTACTGAAAAATGAAGTACATATCGAAACATCTTCGGCCTATGATATTCAAATTATTCGAGAGCAAATTAAAAAAGGAAGTATTACCAAGGATACCTTTATTATATGTAATGGGTATAAGAAAACCAACTACAAACAATATATCTCCGAATTGTTAAATGATGGTTATAATGTGATTCCCGTTTTAGATCATTTAGATGAGTTTGAGCATTATAAAAAGAATGTGAAGGTTGCTAAATGTAAACTTGGAATACGAATAAGTACCGAAGAAGAACCATCATTTGCGTTCTATTCATCTCGTTTAGGGGTTCGCTATACAGATATTTTAAGTTTATATAAAGAGAAGATACAAAACAATCCTAAGTTCGAACTAAAGTTGTTGCATTTCTTTATCAATAATGGTATCAAGGATACTATTTACTATTGGACGGAACTAAACAAGTGCTTAAATATTTATAAAGAACTTAAAAAAATCTGCCCAACCTTAGATTCATTAAATATTGGCGGAGGAATGCCAATTCGTACGTCTTTAAGCTTTGATTATAATTATGAGTATATGGTGGAAGAGATTGTATCTCAAATAAAAACCTATTGTACCCAACATGAGATAGATGAACCAAACATTTTTACTGAGTTTGGGTCGTTTACAGTGGCCGAGAGTGGTGCTACTTTGTATTCTATTATCGATCAAAAACAGCAAAACGACCGAGAACAGTGGTACATGATTGATAGTTCGTTTATTACTACTTTACCTGATACGTGGGGTATTAAACAGCATTTTATTATGCTGGCCGTTAATAATTGGGAAAAACCTTATATTCCAGTGAATTTAGGAGGTTTAACCTGTGATAGTATGGATTATTATAATACTGAAGCACATACCAACCAGGTTTTTTTACCCAAAATAGAAAAAACAGATAAACAGCCTTTATATATAGGGTTCTTTCACACAGGAGCTTATCAAGAAGCATTAAGTGGTTATGGTGGAACACAACACTGTTTAGTGCCTGCTCCAAAACATGTATTAATTGATAAAGACGAAAAAGGAGAAATTTCAACGAAGCTTTTTGCTAAAGAACAAAGCTATAAATCGATGTTGAAAATTTTAGGATATTAATTTGTCGATTTAATTCAAATGATTATCTTTCGATTTCTTTAACTTATCAATTTGATAGCAACTAAACGAATATTACTTTTTTCTAGCCTAGTTTACATGTTAACTTTGGTGTCTTGTAGCGATTCAAAAAGATCTGAAAACGCCTTAACCGAAGGTGTGATTGAGTATAATGCCGAGGTGGTTGATCAATCTCATCCTATGGCGGGGCTAGCTCCTGGTTCGGCAACGGTTAAATTTAAAGATAACCGCTTACAAGTAGAAATGAGTACGATGGGCATTTTTAACACCGTTTTTATTAGCGATCCAAGTAAAAAAACTTTGACCCAAATGGTTAAGTTTATGGATATTAAAAATGCTTGTATACAAACTGAAACTGATTTAGATCAAGAATATAAAGATTACGCTCTTAAACTTGAAGAAACCAAGGAAACAAAAAAAATAGCTGGTTATAATTGTAAAAAAATAAAAGCAACTTATGTCAATAATCCTTCCGAATCTTTTGATGTTTATTATACAACCGATTTAGGACTGGACAGTATCAATCACATAGGGCCATATAAGCATATCAAAGGTATGTTAATGCAATACCGTTTAAGAAAATTAGGATTAGAAATGTGCTTTACGGCATCAGTAGTTAAAAAAGAAGAAATTAAAGACGATGAATTTGAAGTGCCAGCATTTTATAAAATAGTTACTCGTCCTGAGATGGAAAAATTATTTGAGGATATTCAAAAGTAGTTTTAATGATAAATGAGCGGAGTTGAAGACATCCTAGTTCCATTGCAACTCATCAATTAAATTTACCATTTAGCATATTTTTGCATTTCAAATCTGTCAAAATTGTAAATTGGCATACCAATTGAAATTACAAAATACACAATTATAAAAACAATAAACATGAAAAAATTATTCTCTACATTAGCTGTTGTTGCATTCTCAGCATTATCATTAAATGCACAAATTAAAGAAGGGTCGATTACTTATGCAATGACAATTGAGGGTTTACCTCCAGAGCAAGCTGCAATGATAGGTGATATGGAAAATAAAGTAACTTTTAAAACAGGTAAATCTTTACAAGAAATGTCATCGATGATGTTTACAAACGTCACTTTGATTGATGATAAAGGAATGACTATGTTGATGGAGCAAATGGGTAATAAAATTGCGGTTAAGCAAACCAAAGAAGAAATGGCAAAAGAGGAAGCTAAACAAAAAGATAAGCCTGCTGATCCAAAATTAGAATATACGAACGAAGCAAAAACAATTGCAGGTTATGAGTGTAAAAAAGTAATTGTTACAACCGTAAATAAAGATAAGAAAGAAGAAAAAATGGACGTTTGGTATTCTGATAAATTTGAAAATAATAATAAAGAAGGTAAAGGTCAAGGTCAAGGTTTTATGAAAGATTTAAAAGGAATGCCTTTTGAGTTTTCTGGTGGCCAAGGTGGTATGAAATTTAAAATGGTTGCTAAAGAAGTATCTGTTGAACCAGTGGCGGATTCAAAATTTGAATTATCAACAGAAGGGTACAAAATGATGACCATGGAAGAATTAAAAGCTATGCGCGGAGGAAAATAAATTTCCAATAAACTCTATTAAAAGGCTCGGTAATTTTACCGAGTCTTTTTTGTTTACATCTGTTGAATTTTGGGGATAAATAATACTTGGCTAATTGGCTATTTTCTCTAATAACATTAACTTTGCGCTTTCTAAACAACCAACAAACAAATCCTATGATTCATTTCTTCGGAAACCAATCCAATACTGTTTTTGCAGTTCAATCTCAAGATTCTATTTCATCAGAAGACGTTCAAAAATTAAACTGGCTATTTGGTGGCGCTCACAAAATAGAGGAATCCGTACTAACGGATTTTTTTGTTGGTCCACGTGCCGCTATGATTACGCCTTGGAGTACTAATGCTGTTGAAATAACTCAAAACATGGGTATTACTGGTATTATCAGAATTGAAGAATTTGAAAAAGTTGCTTCTGATTATACTGCTTTTGATCCTATGTTATCTCAAAAGTATACGGAATTGAATCAAGAGATTTATACCATCAATATTAAGCCTGAGCCAATTTTAGAAATCACCGATATTGCAGCTTACAATAAATCAGAAGGTTTAGCTTTAAGTGGAGAAGAAGTTGATTACTTAAATAACTTATCTACTAAACTAGGACGCAAATTAACCGACTCTGAAATTTTTGCTTTCTCTCAAGCAAACTCCGAACACTGTCGTCATAAAATATTTAACGGCACCTTTGTGATTGATGGCGAAACAAAACCAACATCACTTTTCAAATTAATTAAAAAAACATCAGAGACCAATCCTAACGAAATCGTTTCTGCATATAAAGACAACGTGGCTTTTGTAAAAGGACCAAAAGTTGTTCAGTTTGCTCCTAAAAGCGCTGATAAACCAGACTTTTACGAAGAAAAAGAATTTGAATCGGTTTTGTCTTTAAAAGCTGAAACTCATAATTTCCCAACAACAGTTGAACCATTTAATGGAGCAGCAACAGGTTCTGGTGGAGAAATTCGTGATCGTTTAGCTGGTGGACAAGGTTCATTACCATTAGCGGGAACTGCAGTATATATGACTTCTTATTCTCGTTTAGTGCCCTTCGACGCCGCTCAGGGTGACAGAAGAGAGTGGGAGAAAGGAATGAGTGAAAGACCTTGGTTATATCAAACACCAATGGATATTTTAATTAAAGCATCAAACGGTGCTTCTGATTTTGGAAATAAATTTGGTCAGCCATTAATTACTGGTTCAGTATTAACCTTTGAACATCAAGAGAAAACTGTCAGTTCGAGCGGAGTCGAGAACATTCGTAAGATAGGTTACGATAAAGTCATTATGCAAGCGGGTGGTATTGGTTATGGCAAATTAAACCAAGCTATTAAAAAGGAACCTAAGGCAGGCGATAAGATTGTTATTTTAGGAGGAGAAAATTACCGCATTGGAATGGGTGGAGCAGCAGTTTCATCAGCTGATACTGGAGCTTTTGGTTCGGGGATTGAATTAAATGCCATTCAGCGTTCTAATCCTGAAATGCAAAAACGTGCTGCGAATGCTGTTCGTGGTTTAGTGGAAAGCGATAATAATCCAATTGTATCAATTCATGATCATGGTGCAGGTGGACATTTAAACTGTTTATCAGAATTAGTTGAAGCAACAGGTGGTTTAATTGATTTGGATAAATTACCTGTAGGTGATCCAACTTTATCAGCAAAAGAAATTATTGGTAACGAATCGCAAGAGCGTATGGGCTTAGTGATTGGTCAAAAAGATATCGATACCTTACAACGTATTGCCGACCGTGAGCGTTCGCCAATGTATCAAGTAGGTGATGTAACTAATGATCATCGTTTTACATTCCAATCTAAAACTACTGGTTTAAAACCAATGGATTATGCTTTGGAAGATTTCTTTGGAAGCTCTCCAAAAACCATCATGACTGATAAAACCGTTAAAACAAATTATTCAGAATTAGCGTATTCAACAGCAAATATTCCTTCATACTTAAATCAAGTATTGCAATTAGAAGCAGTCGCTTGTAAAGATTGGTTAACAAACAAAGTTGACCGTTGTGTTGGCGGAAGAGTAGCTAAACAACAATGCGCAGGTCCTTTACAATTACCATTAAACAATGTGGGGGTAATGGCTTTAGATTATAAAGGTAAAGAAGGTATTGCAACCACCATTGGTCATTCACCAATTTCTGCTTTGATAAATCCAGCAGCAGGCTCAAGAACAGCTATTGCAGAATCATTATCTAATTTAGTTTGGGCTCCATTAAAAGATGGAATGCAATCAGTATCGTTATCTGCTAACTGGATGTGGGCTTGTAAGAACGAAGGTGAAGATGCTCGTTTATACGAAGCGGTAAAAGCTTGTTCGGAATTTGCCATTGAATTAGGAATCAATATTCCAACAGGAAAAGATTCTTTATCGATGAAACAAAAATACCCTAACGATGAAGTGATTGCTCCAGGAACTGTTATTATATCAGCAGCAGGAAACTGCTCAAATATTACAAAAGTTGTTGAGCCAGTTTTAAAATGCAATGGTGGAAATATCTATTATATTAACTTATCTCAAGATTCATTTAAATTAGCAGGTTCGTCATTTGCGCAAGTATTAAATAAAATTGGGACAGATGTCCCTACAATTAAAGATGGCGCATTCTTTAAAAAGACATTTAATGTATTGCAAGATTTAATTAAAGATCGTAAAATCCACGCTGGACATGATGTGGGTAGTGGTGGTTTAATTACGACGTTATTAGAATTATGTTTTGCAGATGTAAACTTAGGTGCAACTTATGATTTAACAGCTTTAAAAGAAAGCGATACAGTTAAAGCATTATTCAACGAAAACATCGCGGTTGTTTTTCAAGCAGATGCTTCTGTAGAAGCTGAGTTTGCAAATCATAATGTTGAGGTTTTCAAAATTGGTTCAGTAGTAGAAGGCAACTCTGTGACGATTAAAAACAACGCAGATACTTTTACATTTAATGTGTCTGAAACAAGAGATACGTGGTACAAAACGTCTTTCTTATTAGATTCAAAACAATCTAAAAATGGAATGGCGCAAGAGCGTTATACAAATTATAAAAATCAACCTTTACAATTTACGTTCCCAGCTCATTTTGATGGAAAGATACCAGTAATTGATTCTTCAAAACCACGTCCTAAAGCAGCTATCATTCGTGAGAAAGGATCTAACTCAGAACGTGAAATGGCTAACGCCATGTATTTAGCAGGCTTTGATGTAAAGGATGTGCACATGACAGATTTAATTTCGGGTAGAGAAAATTTAGAAGATATTCAGTTTATTGGTGCCGTTGGAGGATTCTCCAATTCAGATGTATTAGGATCAGCTAAAGGTTGGGCTGGAGCATTTTTATACAACGAAAAAGCAAACACGGCGTTAAAGAATTTCTTTAAACGTGAAGATACTTTATCAGTAGGTATTTGTAATGGCTGCCAATTATTAATGGAATTAGAATTAATTAATCCTGAACATGAAGTTCATGGTAAAATGCACCATAATACGTCTGCAAAACACGAAAGCGGATTTACATCAGTTAAAGTTCAAAAAAATAATTCGGTGATGTTATCTTCTTTAGAAGGAGCAACCCTAGGAGTTTGGATTTCGCATGGAGAAGGTAAATTTAAACTGCCCTATGCAGAAGATAAATACAATGTTGTGGCAAAATATGCTTACGCTAATTATCCTGCAAACCCAAATGGTTCTGATTTTAATACAGCCATGATGTGTGATACAACAGGTCGTCATTTAGTAATGATGCCACATATCGAGCGTTCTACTTTCCCTTGGAACTGGGCTAATTACCCAGATAGAGATCACAAAGATGAGGTTTCTCCTTGGTTAGAAGCTTTTGTAAATGCCAGAAAATGGATTGAGAAGAAATAAAGCGTCATTGCGATCACGCCAGAGCGTGAGAAGCAATCTCAAACACAGCTATATTTGAGATTGCTTCGTTGCTTAAAACGCTCCTCGCAATGACGTAACTCTAATAGTTCCACAAATCATGTTCCCAAGTAAAGATGTTCATCTTTATTTTATCGGATTCTACTAAGGCATCGATGCCATGTTGGTATTGATCAATAGATCTGTCATATACATTAGATTCTTTTACAATGGTACTTGCAAATTGTCGTTTCCAAAAAATGTCATCTAAGCTTCTTCGTTCAGCATCATTCTTAAAATTATACACATCATTACGCGCAAAGTAGGGTCGACATGATGGGAAATACACCCAATACAATTCTCTGTAATAATCTCGTTCTTCGTTATATTCAATAGCTGCTAAGCCAATAATACGAACTTCTAAACTTGATTTTTGTCTGTCAAAGTACCAATCTTCTTTTACTCTAAATTTTATAATACGTTCATAAATACTAGTAGAATCTGAAACAGGAGTTCTAACAGCATATTCATTTCCGTTTTGGTCATATAAAATATTGTCCACTGTATCTCGTTTAACGAGTTTGTTTTTTATTTCAGCGTCGTTATAAGGAATTAAAAAATCTTCATCTTTAAAGGCGATGATGTTCCCATTTAAAATTTGTCGTGTAATAGTTTGAAATAAAGAAGAACGACAAGCATTGTATTCTAGTGGATAATACAATGGTTGATTTTGTTTTTCTCTCATGTCGATATCACGCCAAACTCTTTTCTCCCAAGCAACATCACCTTCACGTAAACTAGTGTAATTAATGGGGCGTCTGTTGCCGATATTTTCTTTATCATACACGCCACAGGGATTTGCATCGGATGGTGGACCTGGCTCAAATACGGTCTGTGAAAAAACACTTGTGTTTAATGTTATGAAAAAAATAGCAACGAGTAGGGTGGTGTAAGTTTTCATGATTCATAAGTTTAGTGGTTTAATACTATAACTAATGAACGTTTAAAAAGATACGGAGAAGATTTGGCGATGATTTATTATTTTGTAATTCTTCCCTCTGCCCCCTCCAGAGGGGGATAAGTATCGACTATTTTTTGCCTTTCTTTTTGTAGGTTACGGTAGCGGCAATAAAGGTTAAGTTAATCATAGGAATTTTAACCCATTCATCCATGATACTTTCTCTGATTAGTAAATCAGTTGACCCAAACATAGCAGGCTTAGCGCCTATATTCATTTGTGAATTAGATGCATAAATACATTCTAAGGCAATGATAAAATCATCAGTTACTTCTATGTTTTGTTTTGATACGTCGATCTCATGAACTTGTGCTTTACGGATAGATTTAATAATGATAGGTTCTTTTAATTCGTTATTAGAATTAATGACCTTTACCATTCCAATTGGAGTTAATACTCTCTTCACTGTTTTTCCTTCCGAATAAATATTAATTCTGAACACAGCGGTATCATTTTCTCCCAAACATGCTTTGAATTGTATTTTATCAATAAAAGTTTGTTGCCCTTTTTTAATAGAAATTTTATTTCCTATTTCAATACCAGCTGATTTTTCGCTTAAGCCTTTTTCTTTATAACGGCGAACAGAAGCTGTATCTTTTTGTTTTAATCCGCTGAGGTTTACACATTCTAAATCGGCCACGTTGGTAGTTCCTAAAACTTTTGTTTCATATTCATCAGGACGAACAACAGTTGTTTGTAATTGATATACTTCTTCCGTTAAAATAATAGGAGTATTTGCTTCGCATGATTTTTTGAAGTCTGCGATACTCATTACCACAGGATAGTAACCAATAGAAGTAATTTGTAAAGTATCAGTATCTTTTTCAGATGTTACTTTAAATTTAAAAGCACCGTTTTCATCAGTAATAATTCCAAATGCTTTTGCAGGAATCCCAATATTTACATAAGGAATCCCTTTTTGATTTTTATCTTTTACTAAGCCAGATAATTCCTGAGCAACAAAACTCTTTGCTGAAACAAAAAGAAGTGCCAAACAAAAGATAATTGATTTTATCATTATGATTTAGCTTTTTGCTCTGAAATAAAAAGATAAAGGCACACCAGTAAAATTAAAGCTTTCACGGAATTTATTTTCTAAGAAACGTTTGTATGCATCTGTTAAATATTGTGGTGAATTACAGAAGAATACAAAAGCACATGTATCTTTAATTTGAGTAACATATTTAATTTTCACGATTTTTCCTTTCACTGCTGGAGGCGGGAAGTTCTCGATTAAAGGTAAGAAGTACTCATTTAATTTACTTGTAGGTATTTTTGTCGTTCTGTTTTGATACACTTCCATCGCCACATCAATCACTTTCATGATACGTTGCTTTTCAGTAACAGATGTAAAAATAATTGGCACATCTTTAAAAGGCATCATACTAATTCTGATTTGCTCTTCAAAGTGTTTCGTTGTCATGGTGTTTTTGTCTTCCACTAAATCCCATTTATTCACAACGATCACAATTCCTTTATGGTTTTTCACAATTAAGTGAATGATATTTAAATCTTGAGATTCGATACCCATTGTGGCATCTAACATCAATACACATACATCCGAATTTTCAATAGCATTGATGGTACGCATCACACTATAAAACTCAATATCTTCGTGTACTTTCGCTTTCTTACGCATACCAGCGGTATCAATCAATAAGAAATCATGTCCAAATTTATTATAGCGTGTATGTATTGTATCTCTTGTTGTTCCTGCAATAGCAGTCACAATGTTTCTATCTTCACCTAATAAAGCATTAGTTAATGAAGATTTACCAACGTTAGGACGACCTACAATGGCAATTTTAGGTAAATGACTTCCTTCAATAGCTCCTGTATCATCAGGGAAAGTTTTAATCAAAGCATCTAATAAATCGCCTGTTCCCATTCCACTGTTTGAAGACACACAGTATGGATCTCCTAAACCTAAAGCATAAAATTCAGCGGCATAAGAATTACGTTCACTATTATCTACTTTATTAACTACTAATAAAACGGGCTTTTTACTTCTACGTACAATATTAGCAACGTCTTTATCAAATTGAGTAACACCATCGGTTACGTCAACCATAAATAAAATACTAGTGCTTTCATCAACGGCAATTTGAACTTGTTTTCTGATTTCCTCTTCAAAAATATCATCGCTACCTTTGATATATCCACCTGTATCCACTACAGAAAACTCAACACCATTCCAGTTTGATTTACCATAGTGTCTATCACGAGTTACTCCTGGCTCATCATCAACAATGGCTTCACGAGATTCGGTTAATCTGTTAAAAAGAGTCGATTTCCCAACATTGGGACGACCTACAATGGCTACTAAATTTGGCATAATGCCGCAAAGGTAACAAAAAAGCCTAAAATTTCAGGTTTTTAATACAAGATTAGCCGAATTGGGCTATTAGATGGAGCAATTACTTTTTAGAAGTTTTGATATTGCTTACAAAATCATCAAAAAGGTAACGAGCATCTAAGGGTCCAGGGCAAGCCTCTGGATGATATTGTACAGAAAACACAGGCTTATTTTTAATGCGAATACCTTCAATGGTATTGTCATTTAAGTTCACGTGAGTTATTTCGATATTTGGATTTTTAGCAATATCCTCAGCATTTACGGTAAAACCATGATTTTGTGAAGTGATTTCAGATTTACCAGTAATGATATTTTTTACCGGGTGGTTAATGCCACGGTGTCCAGCATGCATTTTATATGTAGAAATTCCTTGAGATTCAGCTAATAATTGGTGGCCTAAACAGATCCCGAATACTGGTTTTCCAGTAGCAACCACTTCCTTAATTAAAGCAATCTCGTCTTTCATCACTCCTGGATCTCCAGGTCCGTTACTTAACATGATGCCATCTGGATTGAAATCTAAAATATCTTTGATAGATGATTTCATGGGGAATACTTTTAAATAACAATCTCTTTCTGCTAACGAACGTAAGATGTTTTTCTTTACTCCAAAATCTAAAACAGCTACTTTGTGGGACGCTGTTGGTTCTCCAAAATTATAAGCAGTTGTTGTCGCCACTTTAGAAGATAATTCCAAACCTTCCATTTTAGGAACTTTTGCTAACTGAGCTTTTAAAGCATCAATATCTGCATTATCTGAAGAGATGATGCAGTTCATAGCACCTTTATCTCTAATATAACGAACAATAGCACGTGTATCTACATCGCTAATTGCCACAACGCCATCATTTACAAAGTAATCTTGTAAGGATTGTTGAGCACGTTTACGAGAAAAACCATCATTAAATTTCTTGCAAATCATACCCGAAATTTTGATGCTGTCGCTTTCTACTTCGCTCACTTCAATACCGTAATTTCCAACGTGTACGTTGTTCATTACCACAATTTGACCGAAATAAGATGGGTCAGTGAAAATTTCTTGGTAACCAGTCATGCCAGTATTAAAACAAATTTCTCCAGTAGTAGTACCGATTTTTCCAGCGGCTTTGCCTTCAAATACTTTACCGTCTTCTAATAAAAGGATGGCTTTAGGCTTAGTTTGATATTTTAGTTGCATAGATTTTTAGAAAGGTTTTTCTAAAAACCAAAGGTGCGAATTATTTAAAGAATGGAAAAGCGTTGTTAATAGGTTTTTAATAAATACGAAAAAGTGTCTATTTAATATAGTAGACCCATTTTCGTTATTATTAAAGTCAAAAACTATTGTTTAATAATTCTACTTGTTTGCAATAATTGGCCTTCACCAATTATCTTAAGATGATACAAACCACTAGTTAAATGGGATGTATTGATAGAATTAGTAAAGTCCGTCAAATCATTTGACAATACTAGTTCACCAATCGAATTATAGATTTCTATGAATGCATTTTTAGGAATCAAATCTAGCTCAATTTTTAAAACCTCTGAAACTGGGTTTGGATATGCAGTAATTATAAAACTACTTTGTGTGTTGAGTTCATCAATCAAATTATTAGCTAATCTTGAGAATGAAGAAGGTGTTGTAAGATTGCATGCAGGACCATACGCTCCCCACACACCGCCGACATTAGCTCTTACTTTAATACTATAGGTTTTATTGAGTTGTATAGTTTTAAAATAACCCTTTAGATAGAAATCAGTCCATTGAGCACCTCTTTGTTTCGTAAATACTACGTTGCCAGTTGAAGGATCTGTTATTTGCCATTCGTAATTAGTAGCACCAGTAACGGCATCGCAATATATTTTTGTTGATGAACCTAAAGTTGCAAGTGTCGTATTACAATAAGCAGTAGTTAATTGAGTAGGTAAAACAGGAGCAAATGGCGTAGTTAAATTACAAGCAGTACCATATAATCCCCAAATCCCCCCTACATAAGCTCTAACTTTAATGCTATATGTTTTGTTATATTGTATGGTCGGAAAATAACCTGTTAAATAGAAGTCAGTCCATTGCGCAGCTCTTAGTTTTGTTAAAACTACATTACCAGTTGAGACATCAGTAAACTGCCATTCATAATTTGTAGAACCGCTTACGGCATCACAATACAATCTAGTTGTTGCATCCATAGTTGATAATGTTGAATTACATATTGCATTTGTAAGTTTTGTTTGTGTAACACAGTTCACAGAAGTTATTGTTGTTACTGTGTTGTTTGAACATCCGTTAATATCAGTTCCAGTTACTGAATATGTTGCAGTTACAGAAGGCCCAACGGCAATAGTTGCTCCCGTTTGATTTCCAGGATTCCAAGTGTAACTTGTTGCTCCAGATCCATTTAATAATAATAAGGAACCAACACAAACTGAACTAGAAGAGGATGAAATTGTAATTGTGGGATTAGAATTTACATTTATGGTTAGGGTTGAGCAGGATAATGGATTTGCGCATCCTCCTTCCCCTCTTACATAATAGGATGTCGTAATGCTAGGAGACACAATAATTGAAGTGCCAGTTCCCACACTTCCAGTTCCACATCCTGCATTATACCATTGCCAATTTGTTGCATCATTTAAAGATCCAGATACGGTTAAGGTAGTGCTTTGGGTTCCACAGTTAGAGTACGAAGTAGCGGATACAGAAGTTACACTAGCATTAATACAAGATTTTAATAATTTTGCTAGTTTATTTCTTGTAGTTCCATTATAAGCAATAAATGCACCTCCTATAAATATTTCTTGGCTACTATTTAAAGCTATATCTAAAACAAAACTGCTTGTAGCACCAGCACCTCCAGCATTAAAAGTCGCATCTCTTGTTCCATCAGAATTTAAACAGGCTACTCTCGCAGGGATTGTAACACCATTAAACGTGGTAAAATGTCCCCCTATAAGAATTTTGTCATCAGGTTGAACTTTACAACTATAAACAACGTTATTAGCATCGCTTCCACCAGAGTTGAATGTATTATCCGTGCTTCCATCAGTATTTAAACGTACTAATCTGTTTTTTGTGGAACCGTTAAATGTAGTGAAGTTTCCACCAATAATTATTTTTCCATCCGACTGCAGATCAACTGCATAGCCAATTGATCCGGCAACAGAAATTGCACTTCCAGCATTAAACGAAAGAAGATTATCTAATGCTCCAGTTGATGTTACCCTAGCAACACGATTTACAGTGGTTCCAGAATAAGATGAAAAATTTCCTACAATTATAATTTTTCCGTCTGGTTGAATAGCCATCGCATAAGTCCAACTATCCGGACCTGTTCCTGCGGAAAACGAACCATCTAACGTCCCGTCAGAATTTAATCTTGCCAGTCTATTAACCCCAGTTGTTCCGTTGTAAGATGTAAAAGTGCCACCAATTACTATTTTACCATCAGATTGTAAAGCGGCACTGTATATTTGACTATTAGCACCTGTTCCAATATTAAAAGTGCCATCAATTGATCCGTCAGAATTTAATCTAACAATTCGATTTTTAGCAGTTCCATTATATGTAGTAAAGTTTCCAACTATTATTATTTTTCCGTCAGATTGTAATAAAACTTTTGATATGAGTTGGTTTGCACCAGTTCCAACATTAAATGTTGCATCTAGACTACCATCTGTATTTACTCTGCCGATACGATTGATTGATGTCCCGTTATAAGAAGTGAATGTACCGCCAATAACTAGTTTACCATCGCTTTGAACGACGGAACTAGATACATTTCCAGTTGAAGCAACCGTTCCACTCACAAAACTTAAATCTAAGCCGCCTTGTGCAACAGCGGAACAATTAATAAAAATAACTAAGCCTAAAAATAGTTTTGATAGTTGAAAGTTCAAAAAGCTAATCACAATAGTACTTTTGTTTTGTAAGTATAGTTTAGTTTTCATTATTATTAATTTTTATTTTACAAATGTAATGCAATATAGAAACCACATATATGATACATGTTTCATTAAAATTTGACAATTATCATAACATTTTTTGGCATTCAATTTATGTACCAAATAATATTAAAATAACTAGTGTTACTAAGATACGATTTTTTTTAATGAAATTATATTTTTGTTAAAAAAGTTTTCCCTTCAAATATTTAGCCGTATAGCTTACCTTACTTTTTGCAACATCTTCTGGAGTTCCTTGGGCAACCACTGTCCCGCCTTCTTCGCCACCTTCAGGGCCAATGTCAATCATCCAATCTGCACATTTAATCACATCTAAGTTATGTTCAATCACAACAATTGAATGTCCTCTGTCAATTAAGGCATTAAACGATTTAAGCAATTTAGCAACATCATGAAAATGCAAACCTGTGGTTGGTTCGTCAAAAATAAATAAAGTTTGAGTAGTTGAACTTCCTCCAATTAAAAAAGTAGCTAATTTAATACGTTGCGCTTCGCCACCACTTAAGGTACTAGATGATTGCCCTAACTGCACATATCCTAAACCAACTTCTTGTAATGGTTTTAACCGTTCAATGATACGTTTACAAACACGATCTGTTTCATCTTGAGAAAAATAAATCACCGCATCATCAATGGTCATTTCTAACACGTCAGAAATTGATTTGCCTTTGTATAAAATTTCTAAAGTTTCAGCTTTAAAACGTTTGCTATTACAAGCCTCGCATGGCAACGAAATATCAGCCATAAACTGCATTTCAACGGTGATGGTTCCTTCACCTTCGCAAACTTCGCACCGTCCACCATCTACATTAAATGAGAAATGAGAAGGTTTATAGTTACGTAATTTAGCTAATGATTGCTCGGAAAATAAATTTCTAATCTCATCGTATGCTTTGGTATAAGTTACAGGATTACTGCGAGAAGATTTACCAATTGGGTTTTGATCAATAAATTCAACGTGTTGTATTTGTTTTAAGCTACCTGAAATTTTATCGCTTTTAGCATTGGCGAAATAACCTTCTAAATGTTTTTTGACATTAGGGTATAATACTTTTTTGACTAAAGTTGATTTTCCTGAACCACTTACGCCTGTTACGCAACATAATGTATTTAAAGGAAATTTAACGGTAATATCTTTTAAATTATTCTCCGTAGCATGATGAATTTCTATAAACTCTTTCCACTTACGACGTGTTTTTGGAACTTCAATTCGTAATTTATTAGTTAAATATTTTGCCGTAAAACTTCTCGAATCTTTTAATAATTCTGCTTGATTGCCTTGAAATACTAATTCTCCACCGTTGCTTCCAGCTTCTGGACCAATATCAATTAATTGATCCGCAGCTTGCATAATTTCTTCATCGTGCTCCACTACAATAACGGTATTGCCTTGTGCTTTTAATGATTTTAAAACGCCTATTAAACGTTCGGTGTCTCTTGAATGTAAACCAATACTCGGTTCATCTAATATATATAAACTACCAACTAAACTACTACCTAATGAGGTTGCTAAATTAATACGTTGACTTTCGCCACCACTTAAAGTATTGGCTACACGATTTAAACTCAAATATCCTAAACCAACATCTAACAAAAATTGTAAGCGACTATTAATTTCTACTAATAATCGCTTAGCAATAGAAGTATCGTGTTCGTTTAATTTTAATTTTTTAAAGAAATCTCTGATATCTGAAACAGGCATTAACACTAATTCAGAAATGCCCATGTCGCCAACTTTAACGTAGTTTGCGTCTTTACGCAAGCGCGTGCCATTGCAATCAGGACAAGTTGTTTTACCTCGGTAACGAGCTAACATGACACGATACTGAATTTTGTAACTTTCTTTTTCTAACATTTTAAAGAAAGCGGTGATGCCTTCAAAATGTTCGTTACCAGTCCATAATAAATTGTATTGCGCTTTAGTTAATTGTGCAATAGGTTTATGAATTGGAAAATCAAATTTATGCGCGCTTTTTACTAATTGATTTTTGTAGTAAGACATAGTCTCTCCATTCCAACAAGCTACTGCATTATCATACACAGAAATACTTTTGTTAGGAATAGCTAAATCAGGATCTATACCAATAATGCTTCCAAAGCCTTCACAGGTTTTACAAGCACCAATAGGGTTATTGAAACTAAAGAAGTTCATGTCAGGTTCTTCAAACGACATTCCATCGGCTTCAAATAAATTAGAGAAGTGATGAGTGTTATATGATTTGTCTGATTTCTCAATTAAAATATCGCATTCGCCATTTCCTTCAAAAAACGCCGTTTGAACACTATCCGCTACTCTGTTTTGAAAATCTTCGTCTGTAATATCAACGACAATTCTATCAATTAATAAAAAGATAGTATCTGTTTTTTTTGATTTCTTTGCATCGAATTCAGAAATTTTAGTGATTTGGTTATTGACTAAAATCCTAGCAAATCCTTGTTGATTAAGTAACTCTAAATGCTTAGCTAGATCTCTATCTTTTGGAACAATTAATTTAGAAACAACTAAGCATTTGGTTTCGTTGCTTAATGTATTCACAAAATCAACCACATCAGTCACGGAATCTCGTTTTACTATTTTACCTGAAATAGGACTGTATGTTTTACCAACACGCGCATATAATAATTTTAAGTAATCGTAAATCTCTGTAATAGTACCAACCGTACTTCGTGGGTTACGAGAAATGACTTTTTGTTCAATGGCAATCGCAGGAGAAATTCCTTTAATGTAATCTACTTTTGGTTTTTCTAAACGGCCTAAAAACTGACGAGCATAAGCCGATAAACTCTCTACATAACGGCGTTGCCCTTCTGCATACAACGTATCAAATGCTAAAGATGATTTACCAGAGCCTGATAAACCAGTAATCACAATAAATTTATTACGCGGTAAAGCCACATCAATACCTTTGAGGTTATGCATGCGAGCCCCTTTAATAATAATATATTCTTTTGGATTGAGGGTCGTTATATCTTTTTGAGTAGCCAAAATGTAGGTTTAAAATCAGTATCAAATATAATAGTTTGTGAACTGAAATATTAGTTAAACTATTAACAACAGTATGAAGATTTGGTTTAAAAATATTGATTCGTCATCGCGAGGTACGAAGCGATCTCAAACACAGTAAATTGAAGTTTTGTATGAGATTGCTTCTTACGCTCATGCGTGATCGCAATGACGATAAACTTAAGCTAATCGTTTAGAAATAATTTTAGAAATATTTCCGAAAACTTGACCCGGAGAAAATTTACGCCATTCGTAATCGTTTAATTCGCCACCAGTAATAAAATAATAATCCAAATTGGCTTGTTTAAACTCTTTTAAAACATGTTCTTGAAAATTAATAAAGGTAATCCATCCATCATTTTCTTGAACGTCTTCAAACCATTCTTCGTAATAAGAATCATCAGAATGATGAAAGTTTAAAACATTTTCCCCAATGATGATATACTTATTAATACCATGAAAAGCTAACTCATCAATAATATCACGTTTTAAAAGCATGATGTCGTTATTAATCGCATCATTCCATTCACCAATTAATTCAATAATCGCGTAATGTTCGTCATAATCAACAAATAATATTTTTAAATAAAGTGTTTCGCTTCCCATATCATCCCATTGAGGATGTATGTAGAAATTATAAACAGTGTTACTAAATGTAAACTCACTATACTCTGCACCATAAAATGGCGAATCCTCATCTTCGGAAGCGATGTATAAATGTTGCCAGTTATAAAAAGGTTCTAATTCGTGCATTTTACTTCGTGTTCTTTTTTATCCTTTCATGCTCAAACGAATTTGAGTCAGTACTTTTTTTGTGTATAAAGGAAAATCACCTTGCATCATCCAATTGTAATATGAAGGTTCTTTTTCAAAAACTTCTTTCACAGATTTATCTTTGTGTTTCCCGAAATTAAATACTTCAACATTCTTTTCATTGTAAACAATTCTTCCTGCTAAATCAACATTGCGAGTACGAGCCGTTAAGGTGCTTAACACACTCATGTCATTTTTAACTGGTTTATAAGGATTTCCTTTTTCGTCAATAAGCTCTGTGTTTTCATAACGAGCTAATTGTGCTTTAAAAATTTCGTAAGTAGCTAGTGTATCTGCTTCGGCCGAATGCGCATTCTCTAATGGTTTATCGCAATAAAATTTATAGGCTGCTGTTAAATTACGAGGTTCCATTATATGAAAAATGTTTTGCACATCAATTAACTTGCGATTTTTTAAATCAAAATCAATATCTGCACGTAAAAACTCTTCTACTAAAAATGGAACATCAAATTTATTAGAGTTAAAACCTGCTAAATCACAATTAGTTAAAAAGCTTGCTAATTGTGGCGCTAGTTCTTTAAAGCTAGGGCAATCAACTACATCTTTATCATAAATACCATGAATTTTTGAAGTAAATTCAGGAATAGGAATACCAGGATTTATTTTCTTTGTTAAAATATCGGTTGTATTGTCAAGGTTTACACGAACGATTGATATTTCTACAATTCTATCGCCACCAACACTGATACCAGTAGTTTCAAGATCAAAAAAAGCGAGTGGTTTTGTTAAGTTTAAGTTCATAGTTAATTGGATAAATGTTTAATCGCTTCTTCTACAGGTTTAATGTCGGTATAAAAACTATTGATTTTATGAATAACACCTTCAATAACCGAATCGGGGCATGATGCACCACTCGTTAAAATAATACGTATAGGTGTTTTGTTTGGTAAAAAATTATTGGTGGTTAAATGTTTTTTGTGCGGATAGTCAAAATGATTGATGATGTTTTTATCAGTTATTTCTTTTTCGGAAGAAATAAAATAGGTTTGGAATTTTCGTTCACATAATTCTACCAGGTGTGATGTGTTACTGCTGTTATAGCCGCCAACAACAATAGCTAAATCTGCTTCCGATTCTAATAAGCCATAGGTTGCATCTTGATTTTCGTTAGTGGCGTAACATAAGGTGTCTCGTGTATCTGCAAAATGATTAGAAATATTGATAGCCCCATGTTTTTCTAACATCACTGTTTTAAAATAATCCGCTATTTCTTGTGTTTCACTGGCCAACATGGTTGTTTGATTAATCACTCCAACACGTTGTAAATCTTTTTCAATATCTAAATTTTCTGAATATCTTCCTTTAAAATCAATTGCAAATTGTTCTTTTGATTTATTTCCTAAAATATACTCTGCTAATAATTTTGATTCAGTAATATCTCTAACGATGATGGCTTTGTTATGTTTGTCACTTCTCGAAAAGGTTGCTTTAGTTTCTTCATGATTGTGTTTACCATGAATGATAATCGTGTAATTATCTTTACCGATGCTTTCTGATTTTTTCCAAACACGTTCTACAAAAGGACAAGTTGTATTATAAGCCTCGGTTTTTATATTTTTGGATTCTAATAATGCAATAATATCTAATGGAGCTCCAAATGCAGGAATAATAACTACGTCATCTGGAGTTAATATATCAAAAGGGATTAATTGTTTGCCATTTGTATCTTGCAAAAACTGAACGCCTCTTTCAATTAAATCATTATTCACATCTGGATTGTGTATCATTTGACTTAATAAGAAAATACGTTTTCCTGGATTTTCATCTAGGGCTTTAAATGAAATCTCAATAGCATTTTCAACACCATAACAAAAACCAAAATGACGAGCAATTAAAAATTGTACGGCACCAAAATCTAATAGAGTAGGCGAGTTGTCTCTTTTTCGTGGATCTTGTATTTTACGGTATTGTTTTATTTTGCTAATAATAGGGCTTCTATAAAACTCTGGTACATTAAATGCTTTCATTTATTTCAACACTAATTCTTTAATTAATCTTTTTCCTACAAATTTATTTACCTTTTCAATAATAGCTTCTTTTGCATATGCCGTTTCATTTCTAACGATAGGTGAATCTATTGATACAAACAAAATACCTTGCGCATAGTTTATTTGAGTGGTATGTTTTGCAACTGTTTTTCCAACAATACCTTCCCAGCCATTTCTAATAGCAAAAATGCTGTATTTCTCATCTAACTTCTCTTCTTTAAAAATTTGAGAAATAGCATCACCTAGTTTTATGAGATTATTGTTCTTAGCCATGTTTTAAAATTGAACCATCGTTTACAATATAAATCAAGTGCTCTGAATTGCTTTGTTCAAATAGTTCTTTTATACGTTCAGGGTGGGTATCTGTTATAAATACTTGTCCAAATTCATCGCCACTTACCAATTCAATTAATTTTTTGAAACGCGTTTCATCTAATTTATCATAGATGTCATCCAATAATAATAATGGTTTGGTGTGTTTCTTCTCTTTAATGAATTCGAATTGCGCTAATTTTAAAGCTAGTAAATATGATTTTTGCTGACCTTGAGAGGCAAATTTCTTTAAGCTATTGCCCATTAATTTGAAATTTAAATCATCGCGATGTGGGCCAACAGTTGTATGATGAACTGCTCTATCTCTTGATAAACTTGCTGTTAAAACAGTTTGATATGATAAATCTTTGATAGATGATTCGTACTCTAAACTCACTTGTTCATTACTACCACTAATGAATTGATAGTTTTTAGTAAATAAAGGAATGAACTCTTCTAAAAAGTGTGTGCGTATTCTGATAATTTCCTGACCATGAATAATCAATTGATCATCCCAAATTTCTAAACTAGCATTATCAAAAGAACGGCTTTCGTGAAACTGTTTTAATAAGGCATTACGTTGCTGTAAAACATGATTGTATGCAATCAATTTCTCTAAATACACTTTATCGTACTGAGAAATAATGCTATCCATAAATTTACGACGCACTTCACTACCGTCCCAAATTAATTCAATATCAGAAGGTGAAATCATCACTAAAGGATATAATCCAATATGTTCTGATAAACGTTCGTATTCTTTTTTGTTATGTTTAAATTGTTTTTTAGCGCCTCGTTTTACTCCACAAAATATTTCATGTGTTTCTCCATTTTTATTAATCCATGCTTGAATAGCAAAAAACGGTAAATCGTGTTTGATGTTTTGACTATCAATAGCGTTAAAAAAACTTTTGCAAAAAGAAATGTAATGAATAGCATCTAATAAATTAGTTTTACCCATACCGTTATTACCCACAAAGCAGTTAAATTTTTCGCAAAAATCTACTTGAGCCTCGTCGTAATTTTTAAAATTTATAAGGGATAATTTTTCTAAAATCATTACCCATTAAAGGTACGAATGAAATCCTGATTTTAGATGTACTGTTAATTAATTTAGTTCTGTAAAAGAAAAACGCCTCATCCGCCAGCTGGCGGATGAGGCGTTTTAAAACTTATTTTATATTTTAATTAGCTTTTCTTTTTATCGAAATCTACAACAATTGGAGTAGATATACATAATGAAGAGTATGTACCAATGATACGACCAATTAATAAAGCGAAGATGAATCCACGAATACTTTCTCCTCCAAAGATGAAGATTACTAATAATACGAAGAATACAGTTAACGAAGTTAAGATTGTACGACTTAATGTACTATTTAAAGCATAGTTAATTAATGTATTACGTTCTTCATTAGTAGAATCAGCATTTACGTGCTCAGCTAAACGCTCACGGATACGGTCAAATACAACAACAGTTTCAGTCATTGTGTATCCCATAACAGTTAAGATAGCTGCGATGAAATCTTGTCCAATTTCTAATGAGAAAGGAACGATACCATCTAAAATTGTATAGAATGATAATACCATTAATACATCATGGAATAAAGCCACAACAGCACCTAAACCATATTGCCATTTTTTGAATCGAACAACAATGTATATAAACATTACTAAACAAGAGAATAAGATTGCGGCATATGCACCATATAAAATATCTGTTGCAATAGTTGGCCCAACTTTTTGTTGACTAACTAATTCGTGCTCAACTTTTAAAGTTTTTAAACCATCATTTAAAGCTGTTTCAACTTCGGTATCAACTGTAGGTGAATTATCAGAAACACGGTAAGAAGTAGTAATCTTCATCTGGTTATTGCTACCAACTGTTTTTACTTCTAGAGATGCATCTTTAAAAGCATCTTTTAATGCTTGTTTTACATCTTCTGTATTCATTTCTTTTTCAAAACGAACTTGATATGTACGACCACCTTTAAAATCAACACCTAATTTTAAACCACCATGTGCAAAATACATCACTGTACCTAAAGCAATAATTATAGTTGAAATGGTATAATATACTTTTCTACGCCCTACAAAGTTAAATGCAACATCTTTAAAAGCGTTTCTTGTAGCTGAATTATCAAATGGAATTTCCATTTTACGAGATAGCATCCATTCAAAAATAACACGAGTAATTAAGATAGCAGAGAATAAGGAAGCTCCAATACCAATTAATAATGTTGTTGCAAAACCTTGAACTGGACCAGAACCAAATACCATTAAGATAATTGCTAAAATTGCCAACGTAACGTTAGAGTCAATAATTGAACTCATGGCATGTTTAAACCCTTCTTTAATAGCATGTGATACATTTTTACCATGAGCTAATTCCTCTCGAATACGCTCAAAGATTAAGATGTTGGCATCCACCGCCAAACCAATGGTTAATACGATACCAGCAATACCAGGTAATGTTAATACAGCATTCATAGATGCTAGAATCCCCATAATAAAGAACATGTTGGCAATTAACGCAATGTTAGCCACCATACCCGCTTTATTATAGTACATGTACATGAATACTAAGATCACTAATAATGCAATCACGGTACTCATTAAACCTGAATCAATAGCTTCTTGACCTAAAGTAGGACCAACAACACTTTCTTCAACAATACGAGCAGGAGCAGGTAATTTACCAGCACTTAAAACTGCGGCTAAAGTGTTTGCTTCTTCTACAGTAAAGTTACCTGTAATTTGAGATTTACCACCTTTAATTTCGCCATTAACAGTTGGAGCAGAATAAACCATGTTATCCATTACTACTGCAATTGAACGACCTTTTTTATCTCCTTGAGGTGAATTATCGCGAGTTAATTTAGCCCATTTAGTTGCTGCTTCACCAGTCATGGTCATGCTAATATATGGATGACCACCGCTTTGAGCATCAAAATCAGGACGAGCATCAGTAATAATATCACCATACATAGCAGCTTTACCACTTCTGTCTGTAACTTTAATAGCGTATAATTCATAATATACACCAACAATTTCACCTTGATCATTCTTAACCTCTTCTGGTTTAGAACCCCACATGAATTTTAATTTGTTAGGTAGGTAAGATTTTAATGCTGGATTTTTTAATAAAGCATTAGCTTTAGCTGTATCTTCTTTGCTGTATGCACGAGCAATAACTGGACCTGGTAAAAATTGTTCAGGTTGTTGTGTTTGTTGATTAACAGATACGCTAGCTTTTAAAGGAGATGGAGAATTTCCAAAATAAATTAATGGAATTTTCATATTGAAAGAATCTAAAGCTGTAGGAACAGCAGTAGAAGTTTTTACAGATGAAACAGCAGAGGTATCTAAAGCACCTTTTGTTGTATCAGCCATTGCAGGAGTTACAGCCGCTACTTTAGTTGTGTCGGTTGATTTTGAAGCGGTATCAGCTTTTAAATCAAAATTTGGATATAATGCTTTGGATAATTTTTCATTAGCTCCTATTAATAAGTTGCCTAATTCAGTATTATCGTAAGTTTCCCAAAACTCTAGATTTGCAGTACCTTGTAATAATTCACGCACACGTTCTTTGTCTTTTACACCTGGTAATTCAACCAAAATACGCCCACTGTTTCCTAATTTTTGAATATTAGGTTGAGCAACACCAAAACGATCAATACGAGAACGGAAAGTTTTTTCTGAATTTGAGATAGACTCTTCTACTTTTTCATTTAAAAACTTAATTACCTCTTCGTTGCTTGCATTATAGGCAATTTTTCCTTTTAATTCAATAGTTTGAAATAACGGAGCTAATTGACCAGATGGAGCAATCGCTTTATATTTTTTAGCAAACAAAGTTAAAAATGGATCGTTATTACCAACGCCCATATTTGCTTGAGCTTCTTTAATTGCTTGGTTAAATGCAGCGTCAGGATTTGCGTTAGATAAGTTTTTAACAATATCCGCTACAGAAATCTCTAATGTTACGTTCATACCACCACGTAAATCTAACCCTAGGTTAATTTCACGTTTTTTACAATCTTCATATGTATAACTAGCAACAATTAAATCGTAAACTGGTTGAGTTTTAACTGAATCTAAGTATCTATCAACTAACTTTTCTTTTAAAGAATCTACATAAAATAGTTCTTTTGTAGCGTTTCCGTTAGCGTATTTTTTTGCCGTTGATTGAACCCCAGCAGAGCTAGAAATGCTTTCCGCATATTCTTTAGCGTCAGTTTCTACACCACGAGTTACCCACGTAAATGATAGATAAAAAATACAGGCAAGCGCTAAGAGTATAGCGAAAATTTTAATGGCACCTTTGTTTTGCATAAATCGGTATTATTTCTAAATAAATTAAGGGTGCAAATATAGTTTTATCACCTATATAATGCAAATTAATTTAGCGCTGAAAATTAGATAGTTAGCATTTTTTTTACTTATTTATTCGTATTTTTGCTACTACTATGGTTCGTATCAAAATATTGTCCTTTTTTTTTATAGTTTCTAAGCTTTTTATAGCTCAAAACAATGTTTATAGAGATACAATTTCTGTTTATGAATCTGGAAACAAACTTTTAATGCCTTGGGCTGGTGGAATTAATTTTAGCTCGTTTACTCAAATTGATTTAAATGCTGATGGAAAAAAAGATATCGTAGCTTTTGATAAAATTTGTGGATCTGGAGGCAGATTAAGAGCTTATTTAAATGTTGGCGGAATTGGCCAAGCAAAGTATTTACATGCTTATCGTTATCAAAATCAATTTCCTAAGGTTACAGATTGGTGTTTGTTTTTTGATTACAATAATGATGGCAAGGCTGATATTTTTACCTATACCACTGGGGGTATTAAAGTTTTTAAAAATACCACAATTGGGCAAAATTTAAGTTTTGTTTTAGAAAAGCCACTTTTAATGAGTGATTATAGCCCTTTTGGCCCTCCTAGTTTATATAATTTATATTGTAATTCTGTTGCTTTACCTGGTATTGCAGATATTGATGGAGATGGAGATTTAGATATTTTGAGTTTCTCTGTATTTGGAGTGAAAATCGAGTATCACAAAAACATGAGTATGGAATTATATGGTACATCGGATAGTTTGGTATATGATATGGTTGATGAATGTTGGGGAGATATAAAAGAAAATAATTGTCAAGTAGATTTAAATGAATGCCCATTTATGAAACTTTATGGAAATCTTGTAAATGATAGTTTAAACAAACCATTGCATTCGGGTTCCTGTATTATGTGTTTTGATAAAGACGGAGATGGCGATCAAGAACTAATCATGGGAGATATTGCTTGTACGAATATTTTTTTTGCTGATAACCAAGGCAGTTCTTCTAATGCTCATATTGGAGACACAACTATTTTATATCCTAATTATCCCAATAAAGCAAGTACTAATATCATCAAATTAAATTCATTTCCTTGCACATTTAATTTAGATGTAGATAATGATGGATTCAAGGATTTAATTGCAAGTCCTAATGCTATTGCAGGATCTGAGAACTATCAAAGTGTTTGGTTATATAAAAATGCAACAACCACACCAACGGTTAATTTTGTTTTTCAGAAAAAAAACTTTTTACAAGAAGATATGATTGAGTTGGGAGAAGGTGCTTATCCAGTTTTGTTTGATGCAGATTCAGATGGGAAGAAAGATTTGATTGTTGGTAATTTGGGTTACTATATTGGAAACACTAACAAATCAAGATTAGCGTTTTATAAAAATATAGGAAGCACAACAACTCCTTCATTTTCATTAATAACTAGAGATTATCAATCCTTATCAATTTATAATATTTATTCAATGGCACCAACGTTTGGAGATTTAGATAATGATGGCGATAAAGATTTAATAATTGGAGATAATAATGGACAATTACATTATTTTCAAAACACAGCGGCAATGGGTATGCCTGCTCAGTTTAGTAATCATGTAAGTGTTTATCAAAACATTGATGTAGGTAATTTTGCTTTTCCACAATTGTTTGATGTGAATAAAAATGGATCTTTAGATTTAGTAATTGGTTCCTTAAATGGAAAAATAAGTTATTATTCAAATACAGGAAGTGTATTTAATCCAACCTTTGTTTTGCAAACTTCCTTTTTGGGAAATGTTGATGTTCGTCAATCTGGTTGGACAACTGGATATAGCGTTCCATATATGTTTACCGAATCAGGAATTACTAAATTAATAGTTGGAAGCGAAATTGGTAATTTATACCTTTATGATAATATTGATGGAAATTTAACGAGTGCTTTTAATAGAGTTGATACAACATTGTTTTATATTAACGAAGGGCCTCGTTGTTTTCCGTTTTATGAAGATGTTACAAACGATGGGAAACGTGATTTGTTTTTAGGAAATTATGCAGGCGGTTTAGCATTTTTTAATTCGACTAATGTTAATCAAGTTGGTATTGATGAATTAGTAAATGAAAAAAAAGTATCTGTTTTTCCTAATCCTGCATCTGATAAAATTACTATTACTATAAATGATGGAAGTTATTCTGAATTGACAATAAAATGTATAGATGTATTAGGTCATGAAGTGTTTGAAACAACAACATTTAATAAAGTAATTCAAATGGATGTGTCCACTTATAGTAAAGGAATTTATTTTATTCAATTACAAAGTAAAGATACAAGGCAGATGATTACCAAGAAAGTAATTGTACAATAGACTTTATTTACTCGAAATCTCAGTAGCTATTTTGTTATAAATAAAAATTAGCGTAAATACCCCAAGGCCAGGAAACACTACTAACCACCAAGCTGAAAAATGGTTTCTTGCTTCGTTTAATAAACTACCCCACGTTATGACGTTTAATGGAACCCCAACTCCAATAAAGGACAGTGAGGTTTCAATTAAAACAGCCCCAGCTAAACCAAACACCAGTTGAACCAATATTAATGGAAATACATTTGGTAAGATGTGTTTAATCATTATTCTGTAATTACTCATTCCAATGGCTTTACAAGCAGTAACATAATCTAATTGTTGGGCTTTTAAATATTCAGCACGTGTTAAACGAGCAATGTTTGTCCAACTTAAAAAACCGATGATTAAAATTAATAAAGTGTAAGATGGTTTAGTAATTGCTGATAATGCAATAATTAGTAATAATGAAGGTATAGAATTTAAAATTTCAATTACTCTTGAAATCAAGCTATCAACAGGAAAGTTTATTTTATGATCTGTTTTTAATTTTCTGTCAATATAGCCGCCAATCCAAACAAAACCACCAATAGTTTTAACAGAAATGAAGAAAAGAAATAATAAACTTAAAATTAGCCAAATGCCGCCGTCAATAAATGCTTCTGTTAATTTATCGCCTCTTATTACAATGCCATAAAAATAAGTTAAAAAAACACCGAGCAATAAAAATAATAATTGAACATAACCGATTCTTAAAATATTGTTTTGAAAATAGCCAGCACTAGCTCCTAAAACTATTCCTAATAATCCTGCAATTAACATACTAAGAATGCCCACGCTTAATGATACTTTAGTGCCGTGAATTAGGCAAGATAATACATCATTGCCATTTTGATTAGTCCCTAACCAATGTCTATATTTTATGGGTAAAGATATTTTTTGTCCGTTTTTTAACGTCATCACTTGTTCATCATACGGACTTTTTCTTGGCGCATTATCTGCATCAATGGTGCTGGGCGAATAGGCGCATGGTGGAAAAATAGCAAAATCTGCTTCGAGTGTTTTCCAATCTTTAGCCATATTGTAATTAATTGTTTCTGTATTAATTTGCATTTGATGTTTAAATGAAAATGCAGGAAAGAGCCACTGCCCTTTGTATTTGCAAACTAATGGTTTGTCGTTGGCTATAAAAGGAGCAAGTATAGAAATGAAAACGAAAAACGTAAAAACATAAACGCATCTTTTTAATACTCTGTTTTTTGAGAGTATTTTTTTAAATGATGAATATGACTGTATGACGTTCATTTATTTTGTTATTCTAATTCTTGGATCAACCCAGGCGTATAAAATATCGGCTAGTAAATAACTAAAAACCGTTAATACAGAAGACAAAGTGATGATAGCAATTACTACAGGATAATCTTGTGAAATAATTGCTTTTACCGTCTCTAATCCCATGCCAGGAATAGTGAAAATACTTTCAATAATTACAGAGCCCCCAACAATGCTAGGAAATAGAGTTGAAAAAACAGTGATTAAAGGTAGGGCAGAATTTTTAAGAGCGTGTTTCCATACGATTACCTTAGTGCTTAATCCTTTGGCTTGAGCTGTTTTTATATAATCTAATTGTAATTGTTCTTGAATGGAGGTTGCTGTTAATTTAGATATAAATGCTAGGGAAGAGTAGGTATAGCAGATTAATGGCAATATTATATATGGAATAGAAACAATGATTTTTTCAATTAACCAAGCGTTATCATTATATCCTTCTATTGGTTTTACACCAGAAGGAGGAAAGATGGAGAGAACATCAGGATTAGCAAATAACATTAGCAATAATACGCCTACAAAAAACGAAGGCATCGAATACATTAAAAATAAAATGAATTGTGAGCCTTTACTGAATTTACTTTCGGGTTGTTGAGCTATTTTAATGCCAATAGGAATACTAATTGCGTAGGCTAAGACGATTGATAGGATTGAAAAAAATAAAGACCAAATTAATTTGTCTTTAATGATGGCAATAACAGGTTCTTTTTTTGAAATCGATAAACCAAAATCTCCACGAATAATTCCTTTTGAATTATAGCCTCCAAATAACCAGCGATGATATTGATTATGGGAGCCATACCAAATAATTTTAGGAAGATAATTTTTATAACCTCCAGTAGTTTTTAAAAGTTCTTTTGTTTTTTCTAATTCAACGTTATCGTGTATTTTATACAAAGTGTCTGGTTCCGATAATTTACAAATTGAAAAATAAAATAAGGGTAAATCCAATCCTAATTGTTTGCGCCAATGTGCTTTTTGTTGCTCAATATCTTGGTTGGTTTTTAAGCTTCCTCCCGAATTAGAAGACATGACAAGGCTGTCAACGGCATCACCTGGCGCATTTGCTAATAATATAAAGCCAATGATCGTTACGGCAAACAATGTTGGCACAAACCCAAAAATACGTTTTAATACATATAACCACATGTATTAGTCTTTCAATTTTAGGGTGTTTAATAAAACGCCAGGATACTCTGTATAAATTTCTAAGTTATCCCATCTTTTGCTCACAATCACTCTACGTGTTTGTGTGAACATAAAAATATAGGGTTGTTCATCATACACTAATTTTTGAAAGCGTTTTGATAGAGCAATCCTTTTTGGTTCGTTCATGCATGTATTAATACTATCTATCAAAGCATCTGATTGAGGTGTTCCAAAACCAGTAAAATTTAATCCATTGTTAGTCCATGAAGCAGACGACCATAGTTGAGAAAAATCTTCAGGAGCAGCAATGCTTTGCCAAGCGCTTATACTTATGTCAAATTGGTGACTTGTTACAGCACTTACAAAACCATTATAATCAACAGGATTAAGCATGGCGTAAATATTTGCTTTCCCAAAACTTTCGGCTAATTGCTTCGCTAAATCTTCCCACACTTTTGATCCTGACATAAAATTGATATTGAATTCAAATTTCACTTTTTCTCCATCAATCATTTTATCTAATACTTGGTCGTTATCAGTATCAGCCCAACCAGCTTGTTTTAAAAGCTCTTTAGCTTGGTTTACATCGTATTGAATGAGTTTTAAATTTGTATTAAAATCTATTTTGTTTGGAGATATTGGTCCAACCATGCGTTTGTTATTGTTTTCGTACAATGTTTTATTTATTTGATCGTAAGGCGTTAATAAAGCCATTGCTTTTCTTACCGAAACATCAGTAAATAATTTTTTATGTGATTTTCCGTCTGGTTTCATATTCATCGCCACATAAGTATAGTTATAGGTGTCTGCTAATTTTAAAGTGTAGTGTTTTTTAAATTTTTCGTCTTTTGATAACTCTGTAAATGAGGAATAGTCAATCATGGTTGACACATCAATTAATCCATTTTTTAATTCAAGAAGAGCAGAAGCATTATTACTATTTAATTTTAAAATAATTTTATCAGGATTTGCTTGACAATACCAGTTTTCTTGGCAGTTTTCAGACCAATGATTTTTCTTTTTTTCTAAAGTAATGCTCACTCCTTTGTCCCATTTTATTATTTTATAGGGGCCTGCTCCGCCCATAAATTGCGGGTCGGTTGAGTATTTAGGACTATTAAATTCATCGGCCCATTGTTTAATATCTTGTTTTGATTTTAAGAATGTTGAATCTGTCAATTGAGTAGTGTTATATTTCGTTAATACCTTTTGTTTATCATAAAAAGTTGACTGAATAATCGGGAAATCTGTCCAAAACCAAGTATTTAAAATATAAGGTCGCTTCATTTTAATGGTAAATTTTTTGTCATTGTTGGGATCTACAATAATATCTTCAATATTTTCCCAGTAAGGTTTTAGTCCAATATTATTCGTATAAAGACATTTACTTGCTTTCGTTGTAAAGGCAATATCATAAGCAGTAATTGGAGAATTATCATCCCAAGTCATATTTTCTTTCAATTCGTAGCTATAATTTAACCCATCCTCAGAAACAGTTGGTAAGAATTTAGCTAAACAAGGGAGTAATTCTCCCGTATTATAATTTACTCTTAATAAACTTAGGTTTGTATACAGATTTATTTCGGCTCTTACAGCCGAAGCGCCATTTGTTGGATGCATATCATCAGGTTCTGATAATAGATGAACAACCAAAGTGTTGTTCTGTACTTTTTTACAACTACTTGTAAATGTAATTGATAGGATGAAAAGTAAAAGATATAGTAGCGACTTCATGGTACTAAAAATACAAAAATTGACTGATGAAAATAATTTTTGTTTATTTTTTAATAATTTAAAAAAATAACTACATTTGCATTCTCTATTTTTAAATATAGAGTTGGAGAGGTGCCTGAGTGGCCGAAAGGACATGTTTGCTAAACATGCGAACGGGAAACTGTTCCGAGGGTTCGAATCCCTCCTTCTCCGCGAGTATCTTGAAGATGCTATTAAAAGTCTCTAAACATATGTTTAGAGACTTTTTTATTTTTCAGTAAATACTTAATCTAATCAATGAAGTTATATTACTAATCTTATAAGTTATATCGAAAGAAGTGATGAGATTATATACTTAAAAAAGCAAAATCCCCTAAAATCAAAGATTTTAGGGGATTTTTGCGGTCCGGACGGGAAAACGAATTCACGACCAAGTAGCTGAAATCCAACACTTTGCAATTTTATTTTTAGTCAAGTAACCTTAGAGGTCACCTAATAGCATATACTTGTTAAACTCATTAAATAAATGAACTATACAAATATAACATTCAGAACATGCTTTTACAAGCTTAAAAGTGTTAATTAATGAACAGTCTTTGTTAGTCAAAAATGAAACTTTCTACGGTTGGTTTATCAATCGAAGTGTATTCGCAAAACTCATTTATGGTTAGAAATTGGTCTTGATTTTTACCATAATGCTCCTTTATTTTCTTGAATAATTTTTGAGAATACCTTTCACTTTTACCGGTGATGCACTGGATGTCTTTTGGATATATACAAACACGTTTTATTTTCATTTAATACTTTATCTATACTTCATCTATAGGGTTGATATATCTCAAATATACCCACCTATAACTATACTAATGTTGACTATTTCAGCATAATTAAGCGTATTCCGAATAAGCCGAACGGCATAATTGAATTGCTTGATTAGGTGAGATAGTTTTGTTGTATCAAACAAAATTTATTCGCGATAAAATGGAGTTTGATGTGTTGCAACACAACCAAAATTTAGAGTATTAATTCAATCCATTAAATAAAATGGCAAGACAAAAAGGAATCATCAAGCTAAAAGGAAAAATCGGAGATATTTCCTTTTACAAAACACAGTATGGTCATTTGGCACGAGAAAAAGGGGGAGTAGATGCGGCACGCATCGCTAACGATCCCGCTTTTGTGAGAACACGAGAGAACGGTGCTGAATTTGGATCATCCGCAAGTTCAGGAAAAGTTATGAGAGATGCGTTACGCACAATGCTCATGACGGCTTCTGACAACCGAGTAACGGCACGCTTAACCAAATTAATGACTGATATTAAAAACCTTGATACAACCTCAGCTAGAGGGGAAAGAAGCGTTGGTGTAGCCATCGCTGCGCCCGCAGCAAAAGCGTTGTTAAAAGGCTTCAATTTTAATAGCAGAGCGATTTTGGGAGGCGTATTATTTAAACCGTATGCTGTTGTGACAGGAACAGGAGTAATTACTATTAACGGGCTTGTACCGATTAATGATATTGCTTTTCCGGGTGGAGCAACACATATGAGTTTAAAATCAGCATGGGCAAAAATTGATTTTGCAACAGGAGTTTTTGATGTACAACAAAGTAACACAATAAATGTGCCTATTGATGGGACAGCTGGGAATGTTGTATTGACACCTGCGGCCGCACCTGCTGGAGCTGGGACAGATGTCTATCTATTAATGATAGAGTTTTTCCAGGAAGTAAATGGCGTTCAGTATTCACTTAAAAATGGCGCCTACAATGCGTTAAGCATTGTAGAAGTTGCGTAGTAATTCATTATGAGAACAAACGAGCAAAGTAAAGATGGGGTTGTTAAAACGCTTATTGAGCGTTTTAAATCCGAGACTCCACCATTCTTTAAAAAACTGCGATTGGTAGGTTTAAGCTTAGCTGCCGTAGGCGGCGGTGTGCCGTGAATCATTATCAGTTGTAGGATAATGAATGTTGAATAAAAGATGATAGTAGGTCTATCACAATCGCCGAACATACGGAGGTTGTAAACCGCCTCTCGGTGCTATGATAGTAATTG
>JBIICN010000082.1:0-9756 GCA_044238845.1 Bacteroidia bacterium | reverse complement strand
AAACAAGCTAAATAGACTTTTGTTTAACGTTTTTTAATTTTTGTTCAAATATTTTAAAACCTGCTCAGCTACAAGCTTTCCAGAGATTAAACATGGCGGTACACCAGGACCAGGAACAGTTAACTGACCTGTATAAAACAAGTTTTTAACCTTTTTATTGATCATTTTAGGTTTTAAAACAGCTGTTTGGCTTAATGTATTTGCCAAACCATAGGCATTTCCTTTAAAGGAATTATAATCCTTTATAAAATCTGAAGTAGCATAATCTCTTCTTAAAACAATATTTTCTTTAAACTTCACACCAATTTGCTTTTCGATACGAGAAATAACCATATCAAAATATTTGTCGTTGGTTTTAGGATCATCTTTTAAATTGGGAGCAATTGGAATTAGCACCATTAAATTTTCGCAGCCTTCGGGAGCAACGTGACTATCGGTTTGAGATGTGCAACTTAAATATAATAATGGATTGGTAGGCCATTTTGGATCCGTATAAATTTCATCAGAATGTTTAGCGAAATCTTCGTCAAAAAACAAGGTATGATGTAATAAGTTTGGTAATTTTTTATTAACTCCGATATAAAATATCAAACTCGAAGGAGCCATTTTCCTAGTCTCCCAATACTTTATAGAATAATTTCTGTAGGGTTCATCTAGCAACTTTTGTTCCGTAAAATTATAATCAGCACTCGACACTAAAGCATCAAACCCTTTATGAGCATCTGCATAAATTATTTCATCCGCTTTATTATTATTAACCTTAATTTTAGATACATCTGCATTTAAAACAAATTTTACTCCCAACTCCAAAGCTAATTGATGCATTCCATTTACAACGCTCACCATCCCTCCTTTTGGATACCATGTTCCTCCAATCATATCAGAATAGTTCATTAAACTATAAAGTGCGGGCGTATTTTTGGGTAAAGCTCCTAAAAACAAAACAGGAAATTCTAAGAGTTGAATTAACTTTGGATTAGTAAATGATTTTCGAATATGAGAAGCAATAGAATTGAAGACATCTAATTTAAAAATGCCTTTAAAAAATCTCAAATTCATAAATTCCATTAATGATAAGCCAGGTTTATAAACCAAATCATTCATTCCAATATTATACTTGTACTCAGCTTCTTTTAAAAACTGTCTTAATTTGTCGGCACTTCCTTTTTCAATGCTTTCAAACATCGCATACAAATCATCTGTATTACTTGGAATATCCAAAGGACCATCTTTGTAAACAACTCTATATGAAGGCGACAATCGTTCTATTTCATAATAATCAGATACCTTTTTACCAAAATCTCCGAAAAACTTTTCAAATACATCGGGCATCCAATACCAACTTGGCCCCATGTCATACACAAAGCCATCTTGCTCAAATTTTCTTGCTCTTCCTCCTACTTGATTGTGTTTTTCTAAAACGGTAACCTCGCAACCTTGTTTTGCTAAATAACATGCGGCTGATAAACCAGAAAAACCAGAACCTATAATTGTAACTTTTTTAGACATATATCATTAACAAAAACTGTAAAATATTGTTTAAACTTACGGAATAATTCAATAACCGAAAATAGAATAAAATTATATGCAAAAGCACATTGTTATTATTGGCTCGGGAGTAGCAGGCTTAGCGGCCGCTGTGAGACTTGGAGCAGCAGGACACAAAGTAACTGTTATTGAAGCAAACGACTATGTGGGTGGTAAATTAACCGCTAAAATGATTGGCAGATACCGTTTTGATTTAGGTCCTTCGGTATTTACAATGCCTCATTTAATTGAAGAGTTGACCAAAATCAGCAAACAAGATGTGAAATTTGAGTACCTAGTTTTAGATAAAATCTGTAACTATTTTTACGAAGACGGCACCACTCTATCAGCCTATCCTGATAAAGAAAAATTTGCAACTGAGGTTCATAATAAATTAGGCGAAACAAAAGAATCAGTTTACGAGCAATTAAAATATAGCGCCACAGCTTATGATTTAATTGGAGAATTATTTATGGAACAATCATTGCATAAACTCTCCAATTTTTTAAATCTTAAAACGGCTAAAGCAATTTTAAATATTGGTAAACTGAAATTGAATAAAACAATGAACGAGGTAAATAGTATTCGTTTTAAAAACAAAAAAACCGTTCAATTATTTAATCGCTTTGCCACCTATAATGGTTCTAATCCTTTTCAAGCACCTGCATTAATTAATATTATTTCACATTTAGAACATAATATCGGTGCCTTTGCCCCAAAAGGTGGAATGCATGACATCACATTGCATCTTTATAATTTAAGCATAAAATTAGGCGTAGAATATAAAATGAATACGCGGGCGCTGCAAGTAAAAACACAAAATGATATTGTAACCTCTATAGTAACAAATAATGGAGAAATAAACGCAGATATTGTAGTGAGCGATGTAGATATAAAACACTTATATACAAAGCTGCTTGATAAAAAATATTACCCAACAAAAATTATGGAACAAGAAAAATCATTATCGGGCTTAATATTTTATTGGGGAATTAAAAAAGAGTTTAAAGAATTAAGCTTGCATAATATGCTTTTTAGCGACAATGGAGAAGCAGAATTTAATAGTTTTTTTAAAGATAAAAAGCCATATCACAATCCTTCTATCTATATTAACATCACCTCAAAAGTAACACCAACAGACGCCCCAGAAGGATGTGAGAATTGGTTTGTTATGGTAAACGTTCCGCATAATGAATCTGGCCAACCAGTTACCTATGTTGACGAGCTGAGAAAACACATCATTGCAAAAATTAATCGAGTTTTAAAAACAGATATTGAACAGTACATTGAAATTGAAGAGCATCTTGATCCTTATTTAATTGAACAACGCACAAGTTCTGCGGGCGGTTCTTTATACGGCAATTCATCTAATAATAAATATGCTGCTTTTTTACGCCATGCAAATAATAGCAGTAAAATAAAAAACATGTATTTCTGCGGTGGAAGCGTTCACCCAGGAGGTGGAATTCCGCTAGGCATGTTAAGTGCAAAAATTGTAAGCGAAATGATTGCTGAGAAAAACTAATTTTCAAAAACGAATGACAATTGTCATTTAAAACAAGTTTTTTGTGTGATAAGAATCAAATAAAGCTTCTATTTATTGATTACCTTTAAGACATGAAAAAAATATTCATACTTAGTTTTAGCATTTTTATTGCATTTCTCTCTTGTAAAAAAGAAAAAGAAAATATTCAAGTAACTAGCAGCGACATTACAGAATCTGTTTATGCATCGGGTAAAGTAAAGGCAATTGATCAATACAATGTATACTCTACCGTTAATGGCGTTTTACAAAACATTATTGTACATGTTGGCGACAATATCACTAAAGGACAAACGCTTCTTGAATTAGACAATCTTACATCAGAACTCAATACTGAGAATGCTAGAATTGCATTAGATTTAAGTGCAGAAAACAACCGTAAAGGTTCTGATAAATTAGAAGAAATTGAATTAAATGTTAACCTTGCCTTAGAAAAATTGCAATTAGATTCTTCATTATACTTCCGTCAAAAAAAATTATGGGAACAAAATATTGGCACAAAATTAGACTTTGAACAAAGACAACTAGCGTACAATAATTCATTAGTTAATTTCCAAACAGCTCAAAAACGTTTAGCGCAATTAAAAACACAATTACAAAACGAATTAAAACGCGCCAATGTAAACTACAATATCAACCAAAAACTATTTAGCGATTTCTCTATCAAGAGTTCTGTTAACGGACGAGTGTATGATATTTTAAAAGACCGAGGAGAATTGGTCACACCCCAAACTCCTTTAGCCGTGATAGGAAAAGCAGATACTTTTTTGCTAGAATTAGCGGTTGATGAAAATGATATCATTAAAGTTAATGTAGGCCAAAAAGCTCTAATCACAATGGATAGTTATAAAGAAGAAGTGCTAGAGGCGATAGTCGATAAAATTTATCCGATTATGAATGAAAGAACGAGAACATTTATAGTTGAAGCTCATTTTATTATTCCGCCGAAAAAATTATTTCCAAATTTATCTGCAGAAGCAAACATCATAATTCAAACCAAAAAAAATATTATTACCATTCCAAATAATTACATTATTGATGGAAAATTTGTTTTAATAAATTCTGATGAAAAACGTGAAGTTAAATTAGGAATGAAAGATTATCAAAAAACAGAAGTATTAGAAGGATTAAAAGAAAACGAAACCATTTACAAACCTTAATCCATTGAACTCCAAATTAATCATAGACATTGCCATCAACTTAATTCGTGCGCGATTAAAACAATCTATCATCGCAGCTGTAGGTGTTACCTTTGGCATAGCCATGTTTATTACTTTATTAGGCTTTATGAATGGATTAAACAATCTACTAGATGGATTAATGTTGAATCGTACTCCACATGTAAGATTATATAATGAAGTAAAACCAAGTCCTGACCAACCAGTTCTAATATCTAAAGACTATAAAAACAATACAAATTTTATTCAATCCATTAAACCAAAAGATAGAGGCAGGGAAATATTTAATAGCAAAGCGATTATCGAAATTTTAAAACAAGATAAACGAGTAATTGACGTAGCACCTAAAGTTACAGCACCAGTATTTTTTAATGCTGGTTCTATTGAAATTGCCGGAGTTGTAAATGGTATTGACGTCCCAGCTGAAGAACATCTATTTAAAGTAAGTGATTATATCATTGAAGGGAATGTATTTGATTTAAGTAATGAAAATAATACAATCATTATTGGTAAAGGCTTAGCAGAAAAAATGCTCGTTAAAATTGGGGATGTGATTAAGATAAGCACTATTAAAGGCGGCTTAGTAAGTTTAAAAGTTGTAGGTGTAATGCAAATCGGTATTGCTGAAATTGACAATACCATGAGCTACACCTCTTTAAGAACAGCCCAAATGTTACTAGGAGAAGCTGCTAGTTATATTACTGACATACAAGTGAAATTAACGGATGTATTAATGGCACCTTCAGTGGCAATGGAATATAAAGAAAAATTTAAAATAGATGTGATTGATGCGCAAACCGCTAATTCGCAATTTGAAACAGGAAGTAAAGTGCGTTCTATTATTTCTTATGCTGTTGGTATTACCTTATTAATTGTTGCGGGTTTTGGGATTTATAATATTTTAAACATGATGATTTACGAAAAAATGGACTCTATAGCTATTTTAAAAGCAACTGGTTTTTCGGGTAATGACGTGAAATGGGTTTTCATCTCTTTATCATTAATAATAGGTATTGTAGGCGGACTCTTTGGATTACTCTTTGGTTTTGGAATAAGTAACCTCATTGACATCATACCATTTGAAACAGCATCCTTACCAACTATTAAAACATATCCTATCGATTATAAAATTACCTACTACGTTATTGGTTTTACCTTTGCTGTTTGTACCACAACCATAGCTGGATTATTTCCTGCTTTAAAAGCTAGTAAAATAGATCCAGTAGAAATTATTAGAGGAAAATAAGATGCCAAAGAAAATACTAGAAACAATTAATATCAATAAATACTTTTACGATCCAGTAAAGTTCAGAGTATTATCTGATATCAATATGTCTATTAACGAAGGGGAGTTTGTTTCGGTTGTTGGAAAATCAGGCTGTGGAAAATCAACCTTGTTGTATATCCTATCAACTATGGATACTGATTACGAAGGGGAGTTGTTAATCAATAATGTCAATCTTACAAAAAAAACCGATAAAGATTTAGCCATTGTGAGAAACAAACATATTGGATTTGTATTTCAATTTCATTATTTACTAGCAGAATATAATGTTTTAAGAAACGTGATGCTGCCAGGTATTAAACTAGCTAAATATCCTTTAAAAGAAATTGAACACCGCGCCATGGAACACTTGAGAACATTAGACATGGCAGACCAAGCATTAAAATCTCCCAATCAATTAAGTGGTGGACAAAAGCAGCGTGTAGCCATTGCACGTGCCTTAATTAATGATCCAATCATTATTATGGGAGATGAACCAACTGGTAATTTAGATAAAAAAAACAGCGACATGGTTTTTGATATTTTTAATAACCTTGTGAAAGAAAGAAATCAAGCCTTATTAATTGTGACACACGATCCTGATTTTGCTGCTAGAACACATCGCACCATTGAAATGGCCGATGGAAAAATTATTAGTTAACAATTGGAACACGGATCGCGCCATGACACGACAGATTGAACTGATTAACACTGACAAGACAATCTATTAATGCACAAGAAATCAGCGACCATCTGTTACATCCGTTAAATCTGTGTTCCTATTCTTTCTCACAGTAGATAAACTAAAGCATCATCTGTTTAAATGCAGAAGGAATATTTTTAATCACATCTGTTGGAATCATTGCCACTTCTCCCTTTTCTTCTTTTGTAATATCTCCTGCTAAACCGTGAACATAAACGCCAATAACACTTGCTTCAAAAGATGAATAACCTTGTGCTAATAAACCGGTAATTAAACCTGTTAATACATCTCCGCTTCCACCCTTTGCTAATCCTGAATTACCAGTACTATTAAAATGACTTTTTCCATCAGGAGTAGTAATGCAAGTATGTGCTCCTTTTAAAACAACGTATACTTTATGTTGCTTTGAAAATTCAATTTGCAACTGATGTCTTTCAAAATCATTTGCTACTGATTTCGTTAATCGTTCAAACTCTTTTGGATGTGGCGTTAAAATAGAATTTGGAGGAATAAACTTCAACCATTCTTTATTTAAACTAATACTGTTTAAGGCATCAGCATCAATCACTAAAGGCTTTTTAGAAGATTGCAAAATTGCTTTCACACTTTGTTGTGTATCTGTCTCTGTGCCAATACCTGGACCAATACCAATAGCAGAGTAAGTACTAACATCTAATTCATTAAATTGAATAAACTCATTTCCGTTTACTAAAGCCATCGCTTCGGGTACAGACGTTTGCATGATATCATATCCGCAATGTGGCAAACACACTGTTAATAATCCTGCGCCACTTCGCAATAAAGCGTGCGCGCTCATAATAGCAGCACCCATTTTACCATAACTACCAACCACTAATAGACTGTGTCCAAAAATTCCTTTGTGAGAAAATTTTTGTCGTGGTTTCATTAATTGTTTTATAAAATTTTCAGTAACATAAATTGCATGACAATTACTTTGAATCTCCGCTGTCCATTTTAAATCAATATCTAATACATGACCATTACCAACATAAGTATTATTTTCAGCAAACATAAATCCTAGCTTAGGATTTTGAAACGTCAGCGTATGCTGTGCTTTTATGATAGGTGAATTTTTATCAGTGTGCTTATCTACAAATAAACCAGATGGCACATCAATTGCTATTATCCCTGCTCCACTTTCGTTCATCACATTTACACATTCTGCTGCTAAGCCTGTTAATGGCTTTGATAAACCAATACCAAATAATGCATCAATAATCACATCTGATTTTTGAAAATGAGGCAAATGTTTTACGTCATTTACTTCCATTAAAAACCGTGGAAATAAATCATCTAACCGTTTCTTATTGATAAAAAAATCTTCAGAACACTTATCAGAATAATTAATAATAAACACCTCAACCTTATAACCATGCTCTAACAATTGTCGTGCTATAGCTAATCCATCACCACCATTATTTCCTAATCCACAACACACTTTAAAAATAGTTTCTACATCATAATGCTTTATGATCCATTGCGAACATTTAGAAGCAGCTCGCTCCATTAAATCAATAGAAGCAATTGTTTCTGACTGAATCGTGAAAGCATCAATCGTTTTAATTTGTTCAGCAGAAAATATAGGTAAGGCTTGTTGCATAGCTTAAATTTAGAAAATTAAATCCATACTAAACAAAACATAAATCAGGTCTTGCTATTAGAATTTAATTTATAGAATCCAAAAGCAGATATAAATAAAATAAAACCCAAAACTATAAAAGCCACTTTAAAACTACTAGCATCTACTAAAGTCGAAATCAAAAAAGGACCTGCTGTATTGCCTACACCCCAAGATATGGTATATAAAGCCGCATATTGTCCCCTATTCTTATCATTTGCTCTTTGCAACCAAAACACATTCATAAATGGCATAGCCATAATTTCACCAACGGTAATAAATAAAATCATGACTAATGATATAAATTTAGCGTTACCAGGAATTAATAATGACAAATATGAAAAAGCACACATCACTAATCCAATAATAATCCATTGCGTGTTTTTATTTTTCTTTTCAAGCGTATATACTAATACCATTTCAATAGCCACTATAATGATTCCATTAATGGCCATAATCAATCCAATATACTTTTCATTTAGTAACATATCATCTCTGAAATATTTTGGAATAGTTGTGAATAGCTGAACAAAGCAACTCGAAAACAAAGTCATCAATACCAAAAACCATAAATAGGTTTTGTCTTTGTAAGCCGACATCACCTCTGGTACCACTTCTTCTTTTACTTCCTTTTTCTTTAATTCAATATTAGGTTGTAAAAAGTAAAACAAAAATCCTGCTGCTAAAATATTAGTAACGCCATCTACCCAAAACAATAACTCATAATCAAAAGCTGCTACCAAACCGCCAATTGAAGCACCAATGGCCCATCCTAAATTAATAGCTAAACGATTTAAAGAATACGAACGCGTTCTGTTTTCAGGTGTACTATAAAACGCAATTGATGATGAATTAGCTGGACGAAAGGACTCATTGACCATGCTCAATAAAAATGTAAATACACAAATAAGTGGATAAGATTTTACATGCCCTAAAACAATAAACATCAAACCGCCACCAAACAAAGTAAATAACTGCACTTTATAAAAACCAATTTTATCCGAGAACTTTCCTCCAAAGTAAGCACCAACAATAGAACCTAATCCAAATAACATCATCACAAAACCAGCTTCACTTAAACTACGATGCATTTCTTTACTGGTTAAATACAAAGTCATAAATGGTAACACCATCGTTCCGCTTCTATTAACCAACATAATAAATGATAGTAACCATGCCTCTTTGGAGAGACCGGTAAAAGATGTTTTATAGAGAGAAACTGTTTTTGCTATCATAAACCGATAGTAAAACTACTTAAAATAAAGAAGTTTGAAATGCCACTTGAGGTTTAGTGACATTTTGAGCTTCAAATGAACCTGTCACATGAAACACTTCTGTTTCTTTTAAACGAGAAGCAACCACTACCTGTGTTTGTTGGGCATGCTTGGCAAACAACTCTTTTACAACTATGGGGCAATTATTATCTTTAGAAAGATGTGATAAAATCACATGGCTCATTTTATCAGATTTATGATTCACAAATAAATCTAAAGCTTGCTTATTTGATAAATGGCCTTTATCGCTGCGAATACGTTCTTTTAAATAATAAGGATAGTAACCGCTATCTAATAATCCTTCATCATAATTTGCTTCTAAGAAAGCGGCGTGACATTGCTTAAAATTTTCAATCACATGTTGACAAACTGAACCTATATCTGTTAACACGCCAATTTTAATTCCATTACCTTCTACAATGAAACTATATGGGTCAGATGCATCATGACGCTTAGGAAAAGGCGTCACAACTAAATTACCAATGACAATTTTCTCGTAACCGTTAAATGATTTTATTAAAATGTTTTCTAAAACTAAATGCGAATTACTTAATGTTTGTGGTGTAATATAAACGGGTAAATTATATTTTTTAGATAACGTTTGAACGCCTTTTATATGATCGCCATG
>JBIICN010000130.1:0-3090 GCA_044238845.1 Bacteroidia bacterium | reverse complement strand
CCTGTATTACATAAAAACACGGACACTTCAGTTGATTTAGCAACACAAGTAATCAATAAATTTGATGCGAGTTTCACTGATAAATATTATTCCATGATGCTTAATAAATTAGGCATTGAATGCAATAATCAATCAGACTATAAATTTGTCGATGAATTTTTAGAAATTCTATACATAAATAAATTAGATTATACAAATACCTTTTCTGCTTTATCTTTCAATACTAACTTTGATGAAAATCCATTAATTGAAAATTATTTTAGTGAATGGATTAAGAATTGGAAATACAGAGTCTTACAAAACAAAGGAGGCTTAGATGAAGCGTTATTGAAAATGAAACTAAACAATCCTGTTTTCATACCAAGAAATCATTTGGTTGAAAAAGCGCTAGACGAAGCTTGCTACCAATCACTAACGTCTTTTAATCAACTTTTAGAGGTTTTAAAAAATCCATACGATTATAAAAACGAATTTGAATCATACTTAAAACCACAGTCAGAAGAATTAGAATCAAACTATAATACTTATTGTGGAACATAATTAAATTAACATTATGATAAATTTATACATAATAACAGGTTTTTTAGGGTCAGGAAAAACAACATTTTTAAATCATTATTTAAAACACCACAGTAATTCTAAAAATTTAGTTATTGAAAATGAGTTTGGTAAAGCAAATATTGATGCGAGATTAATTACAGAAAAAATTGACGAAGTTTATGAGTTAACAAATGGTTGCATCTGTTGTTCATTAGATAATGAATTAATAGAAGTTTTAGCTAAGATTGTTAATGGTGATAAAATACCAGATAATGTATTTATTGAAACTACTGGTATTGCAGATACTGGTAATATTATTGGCTTAATTAAATCTCCAGAAATTAAAAAGCATTTTGATTTTAGAGCAAGTATTTGTATTGTAGATGCCGAAAATATTGAAGATAGATTAGCAGAAACATTTGAAACTGCTAAGCAAATTACCGTATCGGATATTGTTATTGTTAATAAATTAAAGTTAGTTGCCTTTAGTTATTATGATACTATTGAAAAGCTAGTAAAAGAAATTAACCCATTTACTACAATTTTTAAATCGTATGATGGTTCGGTTGATTTTACAGAGTTTGAGGAATTTTTAAATACTAACACTTTTAAAATACCAGCTGATATTAAAAGTACTTCTTTAAAAACTGCTCATAAGATAAATACAGTTTATTTTGATACAGAAGAGATTTTTGATTTAGGAGAATTAACGTATGCTTTAAATGTTAATTTTTTACTGTATCCTCATCAATTATTCAGGTTAAAAGGTTTTGTAAATACAAGTCCAAACAATGTTAGATACCTAGTTCAATCAACAGGAAAGCATATGGTATTTACGCAAGTTGCAAATGAAGGGAATAATGTTAAATCAGAGTTAGTGTTTATTGGACTACAATTAAAAACAGAAACAATAAAACGCATCCTAAGACCAGCCATTTATCATCTCAATAGTTTATAAATCATGATTCCAAAAAAAATTATGAATGGAGAGATTACATTGAAAATAATTAAGAAATCATATTTTCATATCTCAACGCTTTACAACTAATTGTATGTCGACCTAACCGCATAGTCCACTAAACCGCCACAATTTGCCGCCAAGTGATTATAGGCCTAAGTGTGCTGACCTGTGTACAAGCCACCGCACATTTTGCAAGCACATTTGCTCGCTTATTTTCAAAGGCAATAATTTTAGTTTGCGCCAAATAAGCTTTCAAAATTTCCTCCCCGCCTGTGGGTGCTATTAGTACAAGCAATTTTTCAAATTGCCTCCCTATCGCACAGTAAAAACTAAAAACTGTGTTCCAAAATAAACATTCGGCAGACTGACCAACTAACCTCATAAAAAAATATGCGGACACGTACCTGTGTGTAAACTAAGTAGGGCGCACTGAAACATAACAGCACCTTTGCCTAATGCGGGCGGAAGTATAAGTTTTTTGCTTACATTTTGCCTGCTGCGCAGAAATTTGTATTTTTAAGTAAGCAAAAAAGAGGCAGCATTTGTGCAATAAACAAACATTTCGGCGTTTAGACAAGAGAGTGTTTCAAAATTCGCACAAGGCAAAGCTGCAATCCGTTATGCACCATTTGTAGACAACAGCACAATTGAAAATCATTTCGACAATTATATTCATTTTACAAACAGCTTATATTTTAAGTTGTCAGACCATTGTGCAAAAATTAGACACAGTCAATATTTACAAAAACAAATGCGGTGTTTCATTTAAGACATATAAAAGAACATTATTTCCAAGAAGCGGTAGTTTTAGTTATTCACTAGCCGACCTAAATAAACAAGACAGCATTGTAATCTTGGAAAGCAAAAACAAAACATATTATTTAAAAGTATTTGACACAAATAATAATTTGTTATTCGAAGGACAAAAAAGTGCAACAATTCACGGTATGAATGGCGATGTAAAATATTACAGGAAAGACAAAACCATTAAGAGAATTGAAACTTGGTCAAGCTTCAATTCTTCAACGACAGACAGCGTAGAAGTATTTGCTAGCGACTCTCCTTCAGTTATCACAACTAAATATTTCTCAAATAAAGGCACTAAGACAAAACAAATTGAAACCATTGTGGACATCTATTCAACAAGTCCTCTTAAATATTGTATTGTGAAAAGAGTATTAAAGTTCAATAAGCACGGTGACTTTAAGACACGAGACAGAAAAATGAGCTGTGAAAAATAAACAAACGGTCGCATAACCGCACCTAAAACTTATGCGGGCTGACATCAAAGCATTTGCAATAAATGCCGCTTCGCGAAAGACATTCATTTTGCATTGCAAATGCGTAGAAACATTTTATCTTTGTTATTAATATTCGGTTGACAATGCCCTGAACCGCACAAGTTCTAGCTGCAAACCGCTCCTATCAAGTTTAAAAAATTAGAAAACAAAGAAAGGAGGATAATTGTAGACTGCCCCCAAAAAGTTAGACACTTAATGGGGGCTTTTTTATGTTTAAAAGAAACAAGTACAATTACAAGTATAGATTTAACTGCGTAGAAGCAGTTTTAAAGGGTAATCATTCGATTA
>JBIICN010000129.1:0-3130 GCA_044238845.1 Bacteroidia bacterium | reverse complement strand
TTTCACCTTGACAAAAAACTGTGCCTGTTGCTGTTGGTGAATTGATAGCTAAAGCTGTAATTGTTAAATTAGCTCCATTATTAGCACTAGTCGTGGCAGGGTTTGAAGATAAAACTCTAATTCTATAACCACTGCCAGTTGGTGTATTAAATGGTATCACAATTTGATGCTGAGTTCCTGTTGCACCAGTATTTGCCGTCCTTGTAGCTAAACTCACTGGCGATGTAAAACTACCTGAAGCATCAGACAACTGCGGAGTAAATACATTTCCAGCTGTAAAAGTTGCTGGGCTTAATGAGTAAGTTAAATTTACAGTAGCCCCCGCTGTGTATGATGTTGCAACGATAGGCGCCGTAATAGTTACTGTTTGCGCACCAACCGTGTAAAACAAAAATAAACTTAAAAATAAGGCTAAATCCTTAATTTTTAAAGAAATTAATAGTCTTTTGGTAAAAATTGTATTCATTATGTTAATTTAGTTTGCGCTAAAATAAAGAAAAATACAATAATATTTACATTAATTTGTTAAAACTTACATCAGCAACAAAATGAAAATATAATTTACTTATTCGTGATGATATTTTTCATTTTTTAAAATCGAAAAGCCACGATATAATTGCTCACAAAAAAATAAGCGAATCATTTGATGTGAAAATGTCATATTAGACAAAGACAAAACATAAGAACTCTTGTCTAAAATAGATTTATCAATACCAAAAGGGCCTCCAATTAAAAAAACAACTCGTTTACAACCCGAAACCATCCTCTTATTTAAAAAATCGGCAAACTGAATGGACGTAAATTGTTTACCATGTTCATCCATACAAACCAAAAAATCAGATGAATCTAGGAGTTTTTGAATTTCAATTGCTTCAGCCTTTTTCTGCTCGTCAAAAGGCTTTTGTCGAATAATTTTGGGCATTGATATGGTTTCTGTAGAAAAAGACACGTAATTTTTTAATCTCTCTGTATATATTTTAACACCTTCCGCTATATACGAATCAGTTGTCTTTTCAATTTGAATGAGTAGTATTTTCATTTGAAGGCTTTATTTACTTAGTTTTAGGCACAATAATTGCAATATCTGGTAAAATTTTACAATATTAATGAAACTATTTGTCATTACTTTAATTAGCATCCTATCTTTATCTTTTAACATAAAAGATATTACAGATGATGTTGCTAATGCCCTAAAACAAGGTAACACCTCAGAGTTAGTTAAAAATTTCGCAGAAAAAGTTTCCATAAAAGTTCTAAATCAAGAAGATTTATTAAGTAAACCTCAAGCCCAAGCTGTTATTGAGGACTTTTTTTCGAAACATAAAGTTAAAAGTTATCAAACCTCTCATACAAGTATTGTAAACGGAAACCAGCAATTTATTACTGGCGCTCTTGATACAAATAATGGTAAATTTAGAATTTCCATATTAGTGAGAGGAAATGTAATTTCGCAGTTCAGAATAGAGAACGACAATGGCTAATTACATACTGCAACACAAAAAACATTTTGATTTTAAAACTTTTGTTCAAAACGCATTACAAGAAGATGTAGGCGATGGAGATCATTCGGCTTTAGCAACAATCCCTGCAAATAAAAAAGGCAAATGTCATTTATTAGTGAAAGAAAATGGCATATTGGCTGGAGTTGAAGCAGCAAAAGAGATTTTTAAAATTATTGATCCAAAATTTAAAATCACCGTTTTTATTAATGATGGTACAACTGTTAAAGTGGGTGATATTGCTTTTATAGTAGAAGGTAGCTCACAAAAGCTTTTAACAGCCGAAAGATTAGTTTTAAACGTGATGCAGCGCATGAGTGCTATTGCAACAAAAACTAATTATTTGCAAAGCTTATGCAAAGGCACAAAAGCTAAAGTTATCGACACTCGCAAAACTACGCCAGGCTTTCGGTTTTTTGAAAAATGGGCCGTTGTGATTGGCGGAGGTTCAAATCATCGATTTGGCTTGTACGATATGATTATGCTAAAAGATAATCATATTGATTTTGCTGGAGGGATTATTGAAGCATTGGATGCTACTCATTCTTACCTAAAAAAAACAAAAAAGAAATTACCTATTGAAGTTGAAACTAGAACTTTAAATGATGTAAAATTGATTTTAAATAAAGGTGGTTTTCAACGCATCATGTTGGATAATTACACGATTGCTGACACAAAAAAAGCAGTAGCCTTAATTGGCAACAAATTTGAAATTGAAAGTTCGGGAGGTATTACTGAAAAGACAATCGCTAATTATGCTAAATGTGGCGTTGATTTTATTTCTGTTGGTGCATTAACTCACCATGTAAAAAGTATGGATTTGAGTTTAAAAGCTATTAAGTAAATTAAAATTTACTTAATTAAAAATTACTTACAGCCACAATTTCCATCACTACATTTTTTTTTAGTGAACGTTTTATAAAGCCTATATCCAATATATGATAAAGCGGTTACTAATACTCCTATAACTAATATTTCTTGCATTAATGTTTTATGTCGCCAAATTTCTCGGCATTTAAAACTGGAATATTATGAGTTAATGTTTGCCCTAGAACTGTTATTTTAACTGTATAAGGTCCAGTTTCAAGAGCAGATAAATCTAAAAGATAATATTCTAAATTTTCAATGTCTGTTCCTGCAACTTTTTTATCAAATCTATCAAAAACTTCTACTTGAATTTTACCAAAGTTTTTACCTAAAAACGATAAACTGTATTTATTATAAAATACTGGTAGTAAAGTAATGGTTCCTACTTCGGAGTTTAACTGACTTTTATTGTAAATATAATTGACTTTACGTTTTAAATCAGTAGAAAATAAATCATTATTTGTAACCGTTTGTGGAGTTGCATCAAACATTCCATATTTATCTTTCATATTCGAAACAGTATCTTCCTTACTCCAAACTCTCAGATAATCCACATCAAAACTATTTGGCCATTTCGTTTTTTCATCTGGTCCAGGATTAAAAGCTTCACCATCCTTTGCAACAGAGGTGTTAATGAATAAATGTTTTTCGGTTATAAAATTTCCTTCAAAATACGCTATTGGCTGCCCGTTTAAAAAAAACTTAATATAATTAGGTTGCCACTCTCCTGAAATGATATTCCAACCATCAGCTAAACTTTCATT
>JBIICN010000128.1:0-3195 GCA_044238845.1 Bacteroidia bacterium | reverse complement strand
ATTATTTTACCGTATTTAATGATTCTTTAGTTGATAACAAGGATAGTATTTGTACGGTTAGTTTTTGGTTCAAAGATTTTAATAAAGATCTTTACCCTCGTGCTACTATAGCTGTTGATGCTTCAAATAACAATGAGCTATATAATTTGCATTATTGTAGTTTAAAGGATCGATTTGTTCAATTGGATGGCTCATGGGCATTGATTGAATGCAAGTTTAAATTAAAATCTCCAACAGATAGAGTGAAAGTTGTTTTGTGGACGCAGGAGTTACTTAACGGTGAAAAATTCGAAGCAGATGATGTTTTGTTAAAGCCTGAAAAAACTAAAGTTTTTAAAGAATTTGACCATTATTATTTAATAAATAATTATATATATTACAAGGAGTAGATTTGTGTCGCTAATTTTAAATATACTTTCCTATAAAAAGGAAAAATTTCTCTCCAATAATTATTTTTTAGTAATTGTTATCGCTTTTTTTTCTTTAATTGTTTTATGGCCTTTATTGGCGAGAGATGGTTGGCCGTATAATCATGAATGGCTTAGCTGGAAATATAGGCTGATCTGTTATGCAGACCATTTCAAACAAGGAGATTTTTTTCCTCTCTGGTCTTCGGGAGAAGCTTATGGTTTGGGTTCGCCATTGCCTTTGTATTATCATAAATTATTTTATTATTTCTCCGCATTAGTGTTTTTAGTAATCAATGACGTAAAAAATACATTTGTATTTTGTCTGGTAGTTATCAATTTTGTTGGAGTCTTTGGTTTATTTAAAACATTAAGAAGAGTAGGTGTTAAAACTGAAATTGCCCTTCTAGTAAGTTTAAGTTTACTTTTTCAGTACTATACTATTACCGATTGGTTTATCAGAGGAGCATTTGCAGAGTACTTGGCAATGATGATAACCCCGTGGTTTTTTTATTGGGCATTTGGTCTTCTAATTTATCGCAAGTATTCATATAGTATAGGTTTTATTTTAGGATTAACTTATCTCGCCCATTCAATTATTGCTTATTATATGCTGTATGCCATTTTGATGACACAATTGTGTGATTTTTATTACAACAGACCATCAATTAAACTGTTATTTAAGCCATATCTAAAAGCGGCATTGATATTTATTTTAATGATTGGACTTGTTAATTTTCCAATTATTATTACATCGAAATATTATGACCCGAGTTATATCAAGTTTGACATCAATTATTTTTTTCATGATATCATTTCTTATTTTTATGACAATACCTATTCATTTAATAAAACTTGGGAAGGCTATAGCGTGCAACTTAATCCAATTAGTGTAGTTTTTATTTTATTATCTGGTATTTTATCTGTTTTTTTTATTAAAGACGTAAAAAAGCAATCAAAATTGGTTTATATATTTCTTACTGTTATTTTTTGTTTTTACGCTATACTTCAATTTAGGTTTTCGATTGCGTTTTATAATTTTCTTCCTGGGGCCGATTATATTCAGTTTCCTTGGCGTTTGTTGTCGTTTATACAAATCTGTATGTTATTGATTTTAGGGGTTATGTTTAATGGATTTACTGGGTATAGATACTTGAAATTTTTGGGACTTGTTTATTTGGTTGTTATTGTTTGTCGTTATCCTTTATTTCATGCAACATCCGATACATGGCAGTGGTTTACTGAACAGCAGTTAGAAGAAAGAAAAAATGAAGGGGTTTATGGAATTGGCGAATATATGCCAGTGGTGAAAGGATTCGAAAAACCTGACCGGGATTTTTTTAAAGACTTAGCGGCAAAAGGTATACAAACCAGCAATTCTTTGAATTTTGTTGAAGCGTATCAGGAAAATGGAGTTTCAGAAAAGTTAGAGCTTAAGTACAGGATGAATTTGGTTAGTGATGACACAATTATTTTACCAATTAACTTTTCAGGATTAGAGAAGTCTTTAATTGTTAAAGAAAATGAAACCCAAATAATTAAGCCCTATAGAATTGAAACCGATCCAAGGGTTAGACTTGATTTACCGAAAGGTTCGTACCATGTTATTCTCTATTTACCATCTATGAAAAATTTTTTCAGGTAAATGATTTTTATTTTTTTTTTAAGAACTTACTGCCATTTTCTTATCTTTAACCTATTTCTCATAATTATCGCATGGATTTAATAGAAGCAAAACATAAAACCAATACGAATCGTCACCCTTGGGAGTACGCGCGATTTGAAGTCTTAAAACATTTTTTAAAGTCTAAACTTGTTAATAAAGAAAATCCCACAATTGTTGATATTGGCTGTGGTGATTCTTTCGTAGTTGAATCAATTTCTAAAATCTACCCTAATGCTAAATTGATTGCTGTTGATACTGCTTTTACTTCAGAAATAATCGAGCATTATAAAGAGAGATTAAATAATCCGAATATTGCTTTTTACTATAATGTGGATGAAGTGCTTGGAAATGTTAAAGCCGATTGTATTTTATTAATGGATGTTATTGAGCATATTGAATTTGACATCAGCTTCATGAAACTTGTTTTGAGTAAATCTTTTACCACTGCGGATACCAAGTGGTTTATAACTGTTCCCGCTTTTCAAAGCTTGTACTGTTCGCATGATACATTCCTTGGCCACTATAGAAGGTATGATAATAAAATGTTAGTGGATCATACTGCTCAGGCTGGTCTTAAAACAGTAACCGTAGGGTATTTCTTCACTTCACTTTTATTGCCTCGTTATTTGCAAGTTAAAAAAGAAAGTTCCAATAAAACAGATCATTCAACAACAGGTCTTGTGGAGTGGAACGGAAGCTCTTTTAAAACGAGTTTAATTAAAACAGTATTAGTTGTAGACTTTAAAATTACAGCGTTTTTAAAAGCTATCGGCATTAAATTGCCAGGGCTTTCAAACTACATTATATGTCAAAAATCTGCGTAGTTGTTCCTTGCTATAATGAGTATGAACGGTTGAATGTAAAAGCGTTTAACGATTTTATATCCGAAAATAAAGATCACTGTTATTTTTTGTTTGTTAACGACGGTAGTTCAGACGATACACTGATTGTATTGGACAAATTTGTAGTAGACAACCCTGGCCACTGTTTGGTGCTGAATCTTACGCAAAATTCAGGTAAGGCTGAGGCAGTAAGGCAAGGTTTACTAAAGGCGTATGAAATGAAAAAGTTTCAGTATTTAGCATACTTTGATGCTGATCTAGCAACTCCGTTAACTGAAAT
>JBIICN010000127.1:0-3199 GCA_044238845.1 Bacteroidia bacterium | reverse complement strand
ACCGAAATGCTTTTTTAAAGATACTATGTTTGTGGACATTTGCAAAATGAAAATTTTCTTCACGAAGTGACCTTGAATTTGCAAATGCTTATTCGTCCGCCCCGCTGACGCCAAGCGTGTGTTAGGCGGTCGTTTTTTATTTCTCTAAAACCCAGTTTTCTGCGAGTTCCATTATTTTGTCATTGTCGCAAATAATATTTGGATTAATACTTTGTAAATATTTTTTATTGTTTCTGTCAGTAACTGTACTTACTGCTAATAACAAAGTGGATTTGTCTGAAAGTTTAAATCCGTGATTTGCTGTAGTCAACCCTGCTGTTGGTTGTCCAAATAGCTTTGTGTTTGATTTGCCAATAAATGAAATAGTTGTCATTTCACCACTGCTTGCAGTGTTTTCTCCTACTAAAACTGCTATTCTCGAATTTCTGTTTTTAGGAAAATAGAAATTTTTAATATTTACAATAGTTCCGATACCAGCACCACATTTACCATTTTCATAATACCACTTATATTCTCTTTTATTATTTGATGAGACAAAATGTCCTAATGTACCGTTGTCAATTAATGGTCCTAAACCAGCAATCATTGGATACATGTTACCTCCGGTGTTTTCCCTTAAATCTACTATCCAGCCTTTTATTTCATTTTGCAAATCTAGTTCTTTAATAATTGATTGTATTTTTTCTGAAAATCTCTTAGATGCACTGTCGCTAGAAGATAAAAAACCTGGAACATATATGTATCCAATATTTTTATTTAGCATTTTACCACTTGGCTCTCTGTCGTCAAGATTGCCATTATTTGATTTTTCTGTATTTGTTTTTGATAGAATAAACGAATGATGGTCGCCAGCTGCGATTAGTTTATCCAAAATGTATGATGTAACACTTTTAGCTTCATCTAATGACTTCATGCCATTTGACAATAATTTTATATCACTATCAATTGACTCCCAATTTAATGAATCAGAGTAAATAGAATTTTGTTTTACAATTTTATGAAAATCTTTTATGTATTTCTTTACTTCTTTAGTTGGAGGAATATCAGAAAATGCAATTTCATTAATTGAAAAGTCGTCGTACCATATAGTACCGTTGCCTTGCAAATAACCGCCTAAAGTCAATTTTTTACAATTTGTATTAATGTTTAATACTAGAGAATATTTTTTCCATTCATTAGTCCCAGATATAATTGTGCCTTGTTGCTCCAAATTGGCGAAGCCAATTTGTTTATTGTTTTTGTCCAAAATTTGACACCATAATCCAGCGTTACCATTTAAGTCTTTCGTTTTAATGTATGTGGATATTGCTATGCGAACAAGTTTTTGCTTTTCAATAGGAACTATTTGAGAAAAAGGAATGAATTTGTTTGCGTCAACTAAAGACGATGCTTTTAAACAAAAAGATTTGTCGCCACTAACTTTGTTTTCGTTGTCTAATGAAAATTCAAAACCCTCCATTTTCTTTATTCCCCAATTATTAGGTAGTGATGGAATCGTGTCTCTACTCTTTTCAAAGTCGCTGTTAGTTATTTGTCCGAAGAATGTAGCAAAATTACAAATTAGCGTTAATGTCAGAATATTTTTGTTCATGTCTAATATTATTGTGTGTGTCTAAAATGCCGCCTAACGTTTTCGAGCTACCAGAAGTGCGGTTCAAGGCATCTGTCAACCGAATACTAATAACAAAGATAGAATGTTTCTACGCATTTGCAATGCAAAATGAATGTCTTTCGCGAAGCGGCATTTATTGCAAATGCTTTGATGTCCGCCCGCATTTTTGGTAGGTTGTGTTACCACCAGTTGTTTACTTCCATATTATAGGTCCAGTTATTTGATTACTCAATTTGTCAATAGTTATTTGAAAATTTTTGCCTCCTATATTCCCTTTACGAAATGTCACTAAGCTGTCTTTTAAATACACCTGGTTGTCACTATAAAGAATTGAAAAATAGTCTAAATGAAATAATCTTAAAGATAAGTATGTCTCAGTTGAGTCTGAATATAGTGTATCATTCACTGTATCTAACGAAACATAATATTTTGTTTTGTCAAACCCATTATTTGTCATAAAGGTCGATATTAAACCATAGTATGATTTTATATAATTTGGTAATTTAATGGTGTCACCAAGAGGAACATATTCAGTTTGTTTCTCAATAAATGCTTCAAAGGTCTCTTCTTTTTCAGTATGTCTACAACTGATAAGAAAAAACAATATGATAATTATGTATATATGTTGTCTCATTTAGTTTGTCCAACAATTGGTGGTAACGGTTTGCAGCTAGAACTTGTGCGGCTTTGGAACACTTGTCTACCGAAACGTTTAAATAAAGATACTATGTTTCTAGGCATTTGCAAAATGAAAATAAGTTTCGCGCAGCGACCTTGAATTTGCAAATGCTTTGATGTCGCCCGCATAAGTTTTAGGTGCTGTTACTTGCAGTTGTTTTCTTTTATTGCACTTAGTCCAATTTTAGCTCTTTCAATATTAGTTGTCTCAAGATTTTCAACGCAAGGATTCATTATGTCATACGCGCCATATAACTGTTTTTTATTTTGGTCTAATTGATTTCGGTCGTACCATTCCGCAAATTCAGAAGGTGGCATATTTCCTTTCTTTAGTTCATTTCTAAATATTGGGAGAAATTTTGCGAATTTATTTTCTCCTATTAAATGAATTGAAATAACGCTAGCAACCAATGAATTAGTCCTTTCTAGACTAGGATAGCCGTAATCATTTATTATTCTTGTGAATTTTTCAATATTAATTGAGTCTAATGTGTTTTGCAAAGTCCATAATGAGTCGTAAGTTGACTTATTAAATCCTACTTCATGTAATTGTACTTTTTTTACTCTAGACCAAAATTCAGGTTTGGCTAAATTTTTTAAAGAGTCTAATTTATGTTTGTCTAATTCACCTAACATTAATTCCCATCGATATTTTTGGTCATCGATTGACATTAATTCCAATTTCTGTCTAAGCTTTTTTTGTGTCGATTTACTTAGTGTTTGTCCATGAGAAATTTGAATGTTTATAAGTAGAAAAAATATTATTAGTGTCTTCATACAATTGCAAGTAACGTTTTGGCGCTTTATTTCAGTTTGGGTTTTGAAACACTGTCTACCGAAACGCTACTAACAAAGATAAATGTTTTTTTGCATTTGCAAAGCAAAAATTAATTAATTGTCAAACCGCTT
>JBIICN010000126.1:0-3207 GCA_044238845.1 Bacteroidia bacterium | reverse complement strand
TATCTGTTTCAACGTCTCAAAAGTGTATTGACACCAGTCAAGTTCTTTCTCCTAATAGCATCACTGTTACGCCTTCGCCCACTGCAGATTTTAATATTTTATCAACGACTGGCTTATGTTTTAATGGAAATAATTTTAACTTCACTAATGCTAGTTTATTTGTTACACCAGGCACAATTTTGTGGGATTTTGGAACAAGTGCATCTACACAAACAGCAACATCACAAACGGTATCAAACGTAAGTTATAATACTATAGGCACTTATCCAATTACATTAATAGCTAACGAAAATGGTTGTATAGATACCATCACAAAAAACATTGAACTTTACGAAAATCCAATAGCAGCTGTTGCACCAATTATTAGTTTAGGTTGCGACCCTATGACCGTTAGTTTTCAAAATGAAAGTACAGCTGCCTCAAATGCATCTTACTTATGGAGTTTTAGTGACGGAACAACCTCCACTTTAGAAAATCCTGTTCATGTGTTTAGTCCACCAGGTATTTATAATTATACATTAACAATTAATACAACCAGTAAATGTATTGACACGAGTCAAATAGTATCTGTATCAAGCATTACTGTGAACCCTTCTCCTATAGCTAATTTTGTAGCTTCGCCTTTAGTAACTAGCATTTTTGATCCTGATATTTTCTTTTTTAATACATCGCCTACGTCAAACATTATCACATGGTTTTACGATTTTGATGATGGAACAGGATCAAACGATGTAAATCCAATACACACTTATGCAACTTGGGGAGATTATTATGTTACACAAACAGTAACCAATACCTATGCATGTTCAAACTCTATGACTATATTGGTGAAGGTACTACCCGAATTTAGATTTTGGATCCCTAATGCCTTTACACCTGGCAATAAAGATGGTTTAAATGATATTTTTAAGCCCATAGTAATCGGAGTTGAAGATTATACCTTTAGAATTTTTAATAGATGGGGTGAGCTAATATACAAAACTAACGATACTGAGGCTGGTTGGAATGGAACTTATAAAGGAAAATCCTGCACCGATGATGTATATGTTTGGAAATGCGAGTTTCAAAATATTGTTTCAAAAGAATACGAATCACGTGTTGGGCATGTCATGCTTGTGAGATAATTAAATTAATATTGCGTTGTTCATAATACCTTTTCCTTTTATCATATAATTCACAAAAAATACTTTCTTTTGTTACGTGAACAATTTATTTACTAAAATAAGAGATAAACACGCCCTGTGGTATAAAGGTATTGTTTTTACAATATGTATCATTTTTTGTACCTATTTACTACCCAAACAAACATCTATAAAAATCAATCAGATAAAGCCTGGCGATGTTTGGTTAAATGATGATTTAGTTTCTCCGTTTGACTTTTTAATAAAAAAAACAAATACCGAGTTAGCAAAAGAACAAAGCGATAAAAAAAAACAAATCGGTTACTTTAAAAAAACAAGTGTAGATATTGATTTAATAATTTTAAAACTAAATTCAATTTCTGAAAACAAAAAAGAACTCATACGTGGATACTTAGATAGTATTTATAAAACGGGCGTTTACTATTCAGAACCATCGATTTCCTATCAAGACACAATTCTATATGTAGTCAATAATAACGAAGTAAAGCTTACTAAAAAACAAAATCTATTTGATAAAGCAAAAATCAAACTTTTTTTGGCTTCAGCCACACTCAATGAAAACGATATAAACACCATAGTTTCGCAATTAAGCCCGAATATTTTTTATGACGAGCTTTTGTCAAATGAAATGGCAAAAGAAGAACCTGTCACAAATTACATTTACAAATCAAAGGTTGAGCAAGGCGAAGTAATATTGAGAAAAAACGACGTTGTTAATCAAGAACAAAGTAATATTTTAGAAAGCTACAATTATGAATTGCAAGAGCAAGAATCAAAAAACCCCATTTTTACTGTTGTTTTAGGCCAATTTTTAGCATGTGTTTTAATTTTAGGAATTATGATGCTTTTTTTAGCTTTTTTTAGAAAAGCTATTTTTAGTCAAAACTCACAAGTAACGTTTATATTTTTAATAATAAATTTAATAATATTGGTTACTAGTATCGTAGCTAAATACAATGTTCGTTTTGTGTATGCTGTGCCATTTTGCTTAGTTCCAATTTTAATAAGAGTGTTTTTTGATAGCAGAACCTCATTATTTAATTTTTTAAATATCATTTTATTATGTGCGTTTTTTAGCCCTGACAAATTTGAATTTGTATTTGTGCAATTAATAGCTGGTATTGGAACCATATTTAGTGTAGCTGATATGGGCAAGCGTTCAAAATTATTTATATCAGCATTACTAACTTTTGTATTTTATGTGTTATCATTTATTGCTTATCATTTAATAAACAACACTTGGCATGCCATTACTGATTTACAAAACTACATTCCATTTTTAATAAGTAGTATTTGTGTTTTGTTTGCATTTCCCTTGATTTATATTTTCGAAAAATTATTTGGCTTTACATCAGATTTTACCTTGTTAGAATTATGTGATTTAAATTCGCCTCTGTTACGACAACTTTCTCAAAAAATTCCTGGAACGTTTCAGCATTCATTACAAGTGGCTAATTTAGCTGAAGAAGCTTGTTATAAAATAGGGGGAAATCCTTTGTTAGTTAGAACTGGAGCCATGTATCATGATATTGGAAAAATGAGTAATCCAAGATTTTTTACAGAAAATCAAGTAGGAGAAGTAAGTCCTCACGAAGATTTATCGTCGGAAGAAAGTGCTCAAATAATTATTGACCATGTTATAAAAGGTGTGGAAATAGCCAAAGAAAACAAATTGCCAGAGGCTGTGATTGATTTTATACGCACGCATCACGGAACAACCACCACTAGATACTTTTTACATAACTACAAAAAGGAGCACGAAGGTGAAATTATTAATGAGGATTTATTTAGGTATCCTGGCCCAATTCCTTTTAGTAAAGAAACTGCTATTTTAATGATGGCTGATGGTGTAGAAGCCTCATCACGGAGTTTAAAAAAATACGATGCCATTACAATTGATGAGTTAGTAGATAAAATTATCAATCATCAAATAAATGAAAATCAATTTATGAATGCTGATATTACCTTTAGAGATATCAACCAAATAAAAAAGATCTTTAAAAAACGATTGATGAATATTTATCATGTAAGAATTGAATATCCTAGATAAAATATTAATATAAAA
>JBIICN010000143.1:0-3210 GCA_044238845.1 Bacteroidia bacterium | reverse complement strand
GTCTACCGAAACGCTACTAACAAAGATAAATGTTTTTTTGCATTTGCAAAGCAAAAATTAATTAATTGTCAAACCGCTTTTGCAAATGCCGAAGCCGAATGCCCAAATTGAATAAAGCGTGTGTTATACCCTAGGCGGTTTTTTCTGCGGTTAGTTTAAACACAGCATTCGTGTCTGCATATACAGAAACAAATTATACTAAGTGTCCGAAAATTGAACTTGGTTTGGTGTCGCAACAAAACTTAATCGTTGGTCACCACACTTTTTTGTGTCTGCGGTTAGGTCGATACGTTTTGTGAGGTCTGTGATGGTTAGTGAGTTTGTCGAAGTATTGGGTCTACCAAGTTTAGTGAGGTCAACACGATGCTTATTAATTTGATTTTGTAATTGTCGCCACGAAATGAAAAGTAAATTTGTCTGAAAATTAAACTTTGGTGTCGACGTTAAGTTTTCGGTTCTCGTCAACCGCTTGGGTATAACGTTTTCGCGGTTTATTTCTGTTTGGGGTTTTGAAACATTGTCTACCGAAATATTACTAACAAAGCTATAATTTTATTAGACATTTGCAAAGCAAAAATAAACGTCTTTCGCGGGAGCGACCGCTTTTGCAAATGCCGAAGCCGAATGCCCAAATAGAATAAACCGTGTGTTATAGCCAGTAGTTTCTCTTTAAGTTTCCGCTTACACAGGTCGGTTTGAGCGTTTAGGTCGACACGTTTATTTTTTATTTGGTAATTCTACAAAAGCATTCCATCTTTTCTCGAACGTTGATTTGTCTATTGCAACAGGGTCAAATCTCTCAAATAAACCGCTATGCCAAAAACCTTTATTTTCTAGCCACGGCATTTTTAATATTGTTTTTCCGCTTATGTCAATTCCTATTTCTCTGTTAGGCTTATTTCTTTGCGGGTCAATTTCTATCAACCATTCTGCGACATTGTCAACTTGCTTGTCAAAGTCGGGATTTTCTTTTGGTATAAAAAACCAGTTAATGAATTTAAGTACCAATAACCAAAAAGTTTCTATTGGAGTTTTCTTCGCTTTTGTCAGCTCCAGCCAGGGAGAGTAAAACTTTATGTATTTGAATTCTGGGGTCAAAGTGTGGTTTTCTACTATTGGCTATAACGTTTTCGCGGTTTGCTTTCGGCCGTTATTGGAACCGTTGTCTACCGAAATGTTTGTTTAAAGATACAATGTTGCTATGCAATTGCAAAGCAAAAATTAAAAAAATGTCTACCGCTTTTGCAATTGCTTTGTTGTCTGCAAGGCTGGAGCAAACCGTGTGTTAGGGGTTGTAAGTGACACACAGTAATTAATGCTTGAAGTTTGCTGTCAAGTAAAATTCCTTATAAGTTTGCTCTATTGTACCTCTTGGTTTGGCTCTCCCATAATTTAGTCTTGTTATCAAAAATGTTGTGTCTATTTTACTAGGTTGCATTTTAAAATTAGAGTCTAATTTAATTTTGTCTAAGAGAACTGATATGGGAAATGAATTTGCTTTATCATAGTATTTATTGTTTTGTTCCTTTGAAGGTATATTATAATATTTTTCAATTAATTCACTATCGTATTTCAATAATTTAATTGTACCAAAATCTACGGTGTCTTTGAGTGTCAGCAAGGTGTCACAGTTGATATAATTTATTTGAACATAATTATTTAGTTTGAACCAAAACGATGGATTATTTTTGTCGAAAAAGCAATGCCCTATAAATTCACCTCGTTTATTAACTTTTATTTTTTCATAGTGCGAAGAGGTTTCGTCGATAAATTCTCCAATACTTGAACTAGCAGTGAATATCACAGCATTTTTTATTCGTTGATTCGTCATATAGTCAACTAGCACACCTTTGATAATAAAACCAGTTGGTCTATAGTTGTCATAAAGAACAAAAGCTGTTGTCCCAATGAATAACATAATGAATATTGTTGTCCGAATAAATTGTCTCATTGCGTTATGTCCTCACTTATTACCCCTAACGGTTGCAAGCTAAATTCCCGTTTGGGTTTTGAAACATTGTCTACCGAAATATTACTAACAAAGCTAAATGTTTATTGAACTTTTGCAAAGCGAAAATTAATTAATTGTCTACCGCTTTTGCAAAAGCCGAAGCCGAATGCCCAAATGGGATTTAGGTTGGGTTATGGCTCGTTTTTCTTTTGTCCGTATTCATTATCTGTATGATACTTTGTCAAGTTGTCCACTTGCAGCAGTAAATGAAAGTACCTGATAACAGTCAACTGGTTTGCCGTCAACTGTCCCTGATTGCCAATTTTTTGGCATTTTATTTACGATTGCTAAAACTTGATTGGCATATGTAGCCAAGTCACCTTTACCTTTTGTTACAATCACGAAATTTCCAGCTTTTCCGTCACAAGTCACTACAAATGCAATTGAAACTCTGAAAATCATTTGCTTTGCTTTTTCGTCTGTCAAAGGATTTGCAGCAAAGTATTTCTTCAATTCATTAAGTCCGCCATTGAAAGTTGGGTTAGTTGTCGGTTTAGCAATTTCTCCAAACTTTTCCTTTACCAAAAAGTCGTCTACCGAGTACATTGTTTGTGAGCAAGCAGTCACTTTAAAAATACTGTCAGCAGGGAAGACGGTAACTTTTGGAAGGTCGTCAATTGTTTTAAATGAATACCCGACAATTGCCTTTGGTTGCTCAAATTGTGTCGAAAGAAAATAAATTGTTTGTGTTTCTTTCTTTTGCTCAAAAGTCAAAACGACCATTGTTAAACCATCTTCCTTTTTGTGGTTGAATTTTATATCACTGATATGCAACCTGTCTCCGTCAAGAGGTTTTAAGCTGTTAAGATAAGCTCCAATTGCTTTTTCGTCTGAACCTACTTTGATTGGGTTTTTCATTTCAAGTCCGTAGGTTTTGTCTGTCGAAACTTCTGTGAGTTTCATAAATCTTTTGTCGCTGTCAAGATACTCTTGGCTAAATGCAGTCGTTGCAAAAGTTATAAACAATAATGTCAAATAGAAAATCTTTTTTAGTGTTGTCATATTGTGTGCTTTTTTTCTGTTTGTGTCGTGATTAAAATGAGCCATAACGTTTTCGAGCTACCAGTAGTGCGGCTCAAGGCACTCGTCTACCGAAAAGTTTTTAACAAAGCTAACTGCTTTTTGGACATTTGCAAAATGAAAATAAGTTTCGCGGAGCGACCTTGAATTTGCAAATGCTTTGGTGTCCGCCCGCATTA
>JBIICN010000125.1:0-3238 GCA_044238845.1 Bacteroidia bacterium | reverse complement strand
GTTTTAACCTATTTAAAACCTTTGGATAGAGATACGCTTCGTTCTATTTTAACAGAGCCTAAAAATGCTTTAATTAAACAGTACAAGCAGCTGTTTAAAATGGAAGGGATTAAGTTAGAGTTTGAAGAAGAAGTCTTAAACTTAATTGTTGATAAAGCTCTAGAATTTAAATTAGGCGCTCGTGGTTTACGTGGTATTTGCGAATCGATTATGGTTGATTTTATGTTTGATGCGCCAAGCGATGAAAAAGCACCAAAAAATTTAACTATTACTTTGAACTACGCTTTAGAAAAATTGAAAAGTGCAAGGCTAACACAGTTACATGTGGCTTAGTTACGACTGCGCTTAGCTAATCTTGATAATAAAAAAACCCTCTGTAAATTATTACAGAGGGTTTTTATTTGTTTTAATTTTATTTCTTTACTCTTACTAATTTAATCACTTTAATTTTATCTAAAAATAAAATAATTGGATAAGTTGGGTCAAACTCATACCACTTAGCGGCAAAATTTGGTTTAGCTCCTGCATGATGATGGTTGTTTTGAAACAACTCTCCCATCAATAAAAAATCCCATAATAATGTGTTTTTTGATTTATCCCCTTCTTCAAAATTACGGTAGCCATATTTATGCCCTGCCCAGTTTACAATAGCACCTTGTATCGGCCCCATCAAAAAATGAATTGGTAATAATAAAAATATAGTCCAATGATAGCCTGGAACGTAAATAAAAACTAATAAATACACGATAAAATATAATGTCCCAAAACCAATACGAGTAAACCAACTATCTGCAACTTTATCAATAGCAGGGTATTCAGGAAAATTACGATCAAATTTTTCATCTATAACAACACGCTTATTTAATACATCATTATATATTTTTTTAGTGTGCATCATCATCGTATACACATCTTTAAAAAAGTGCGGTGTGTGTGGGTCTTTTTCTGTATCACTGTAGGCATGGTGCATACGATGTAAAATAGCATAAGCACGCGCATTTAAATAAGAAGAGCCTTGTGTAATCCAAGAAAATAGATAAAAGAATTTTTCCCAAAATTTATTCATCGTAAACATTTTATGTGCGCTATATCGATGCAAAAAAAATGTTTGTCCAAAAAGTGATAAATACCAGTGTAAAGTCAGAAATAATAAAATAATCATTGTAGTGGTTTTTGTTCGATTACAAATGTCAGCATTAAAAAATGATTTATATCATCTTTTATCGAAAACCTAAGGTTAAACTAATACAAAAACAGTATTTCTATTTACAATAAAAAAGCTTCTACAGATTTGTAGAAGCTTTTTGAAATTATGTTAAACTTTTTTATTTATCCGTTTAATGCTTCAGCACCTGCAACAATTTCTAAAATCTCAGTTGTAATAGCTGTTTGACGAGCTTTATTATAACTAATTTTTAAATCACGTAACATGTCTTTAGCATTATCAGTTGCTTTATGCATAGCAGTCATTCGCGCACCATGCTCAGATGCTAATGAATCTAATAATGCTTTATAAAATTGAGTTTTTAATGAACGAGGAATCAAATCACTAACGATAAATTCTTTACTTGGTTCAAATATGTAATCTGTGTTTGATGTTGAAGAGTTAGCTGAAGCAGATGCTTCGATAGGTAAAAATTGTTCGGCTTGCACAATTTGTACAGCGGCATTTTTAAACTGATTGTAAACTAAAACCACTTTATCGAAATCTTTCAATACAAATGCGTTCATTACTCTTTCAGCAATTGGCGCAACGGTATTATAATTCAAATTATCAAATATCTCGTTTACATTGTGTGGTAAATGAGAGCCGTGAATAATATAATCAGTGCGTTTAAATGCATCAGTTACTTTTTTACCAATTGGCAATACAGTAATTGTACATCCGTTGTATTCGTTATTAATTAAACTCCAGGTTTTTTTAATCACGTTTGCATTAAAACCACCTGCTAACCCACGATTAGAAGAAATCGCAATTAATAATACATTTTTAGGAGCAGCTTTACGCGCGTAAGCATTTTCAGAAGTATCCAAACTTGAACTTACGTTTTGTAATATCTCTTGCAATTTGTTAGCATAGGGACGCATTTGCGTAATTGCATCTTGCGCACGTTTCAATTTCGCAGCACTCACCATTTTCATGGCACTCGTAATCTGCATGGTTGAACCAACGGATACAATTCTATTTCTTACTTCTTTTAAATTTGGCATCTCTGTTCAATTTCTGAGTTAAGAGTTGTTGAATTAAAGAGTTAATAATTCAACAACTCAAAAATTCAACAATTCATTAATTATACTTAGCTGATAATTCTTTTGCAGTTGCTTCTAGCACACTTGTAATCGAATCATCAAATTTACCTGCTTTTAAAGCATCTAATTGCTCTTTATTTTTACGCTCACAAACATCTAAGAATTCTTTTTCAAATTCTCTTACTCTATTTACTGGAACATTACGTAATAAGTTTTTAGTTCCTAAGTAAATAATAGCAATTTGTTGTTCAACACGTAAAGGAGATGCGTTCGCTTGTTTCAAAATTTCCACGTTACGAGCACCTTTATCTAATACTGATTTTGTTGCAGCATCTAAATCAGAACCAAACTTAGCGAAAGCCTCTAACTCACGGTATTGAGCTTGATCTAATTTTAAAGTACCTGCTACTTTTTTCATTGATTTAATTTGAGCATTACCACCAACACGAGATACCGAAATACCTACGTTAATAGCAGGACGAACACCAGAGTTAAACAAGTTAGACTCTAAGAAAATTTGTCCATCAGTAATCGAAATTACGTTTGTTGGAATGTATGCAGAAACGTCACCTGCTTGTGTTTCGATGATAGGTAAAGCTGTTAATGAACCACCACCTTTAACAATCGGCTTTAACGACTCAGGTAAATCATTCATGTTACGAGCGATATCATCAGAAGCATTGATCTTAGCAGCACGTTCTAATAATCTACTGTGAAGATAGAAAACGTCACCAGGATACGCCTCACGTCCAGGAGGACGACGTAATAATAATGACACCTCACGGTAAGCAACTGCTTGTTTTGATAAATCATCATACACGATTAATGCAGGACGACCAGTATCTCTAAAGAATTCACCCACTGCTGCACCAGCAAATGGAGCGTAGAATTGCATTGGAGCAGGATCAGAAGCGTTAGCCGCAACAACCACTGTGTAAGCCATAGCGCCATTTTCTTCTAACGTACGAACAACGTTTGCTACAGTAGA
>JBIICN010000076.1:0-11340 GCA_044238845.1 Bacteroidia bacterium | reverse complement strand
AGTCATGCAAGAAAATCCAACGATGACCATTGAGCTTGGGTCTCACACAGATTGTCGTTCAACAAAAGCCTATAACTTATCTTTATCCAGCAAGCGTGCTAAATCATCTGCCGAATACATCGTATCAAAAGGCATCGCTAAAAACAGAATCGTGGGCAAAGGTTACGGCGAAAGCAAATTGATCAATGGTTGCGAGTGCGAAGGCAAAGTTGTATCAACTTGCTCTGAAGATGAACACCAAGCCAATCGTAGAACAGAATTCTTGATTACTAAGTTTTAAGGCATCACCCTGAACTTGATTTATGGTCTGTGAAATGATGAAACATGTTCAGCATAACTGTAAATACAAAAAAATTTCCATTTGTATGACGGGCTTTTTTGTTGTGAAAGATTTACAGAAATAACTGAATACTAACTTTTAAATTAGCAATCCTTTATTGCAAACTTAATTATACTTTTGTTGAAAATAAAAACAATGAGTGATCTATCTCCACAAAAAAAGAAAATACCACATAAAATATCTTCTGATTTAAAACAATATTTATCAGAAACGGGAAGATCACAAAAAGTACCTGTACAATATCAAGATTTATTAAGATTTACAAATTCCATCAACCTCTATGATAAATATGGAAAAGATACCTTATGGCTAACTGTATCATATAATCAAAATGAAATGGAAGAGTTGCATAGAGAATTAACTAATATATATGCAACTTTAAAAACAAATGGCGATGTTAAAGTAATGGAACATCTGCACGTGGAAAGAATTGACTACTGTACATTTGGAAATTCAAAACCTTTTCGAATAAAAATTGTAAATAATTATAACGATAACTACGATTATTATTATATTAAATTAGCTGACTCATCAAGAATTTATGGATTAGAATGGGAACATATTTTATCACCTAATAGAATAAATTACTTTGTAAATGAAGAAACATTAGTAGAAGAGCATATAGTTGGTATACCGGGAGACCAATTTATAAAACACAACTTTTCAGATCCAGACTTAAATCAAATACGCCTAGCAAAGGAATTTGTGAAATTTAACGAAAGATGTTTTGTTAGATTACTAGGAGATATGAGATCATATAATTATGTAATAGATGTAACTCCAGATTTTGAGGATACACAATATAGAATAAGAGCCATAGATTTTGATCAACAAAGTTATGAAGGAAGAAAAGCATTATACATTCCGCAATTTTTCAAGGAAAACCTACCATATGTTGAACTTTGCATGAAGCACTTAAATGAAAAGACGGTAAAACAATATCAATCAGAAGAACGATCGCTAATCGCTAGGAGGATAAGAACTTCCGAATACAGAGTCACACAACTTATAAAAATAATGAAAAAAGATCAGTTATCAGATAATGAAAAAATATCGAATTTGAGAACTGAACTAGCAAAACACTATGGAATACAGTCATTTGAAAACTGCAATACTATGGGAGACTTAATGGAAAAAAGCTTAAGTATTCTATTAAAAAGAGATTAAACTTTAAAAATCAGTAAATCAATCCTCTTTAATAATTTTAAAACGATTAATATCTACTTGAATAAAATATATACCAGATTTAAAAGGACTTAAATCAATCATATTGTGGATAGGATCAATTTTTGACTCAAAAATAACTTTACCAGTTACATCAGAAACATAAACTGGTAAAGCAGAATTAAATCCTGTAAAATGCATAAAAGATTTAGTAGGATTTGGAAAAACACTTAACCTTAAATCAGATAAATTATTATCGACTAATGATGTTGGAGTTGATAGTATTATTTTCCCAACACAGGTTGTAACAGGTGCAATAGAAACTATACTTGAATAACTCGTATCTGTTGCAGTAACAGTATAAGATGTAGAATTACCAGTTGGTGTTACTGTGAAATTTGGTGCGGGATTCCTGAAAACTCTTATCGCAAAGGGAGTCGATGAAGATTGAAATTTCAATACATCTCCCACAGAGCAATTAACATTTATAGTAGCTGTTCCAGATGACGGCAAATTAATAGTATGTGTTGTCTGTGAAATTGCAACAATTGAAATAAAGGAAAGGATAAGAGTAAAAGTTAAATTTTTCATAGTTTAGAATTAAAGGTTAGTAATATTATTGTTTTATTATTTTGTGAACTTTCGAATTATTTATTTTAATAAAGTATATGTCAGAAGCTAAATCTTCCAATGAAACACGGCTATTATCATTACTAATGACTCCAGAATTTACTATTTGACCTAAAACAGTGGTAATTTCATACGACACAGATTCATTTGATTTTACTGTAAAATTAAGTTCATTATTAAAAGGGTTGGGATAAAAATCAATTAAATTTTCAGCATCACAATAAACTGAAATGATATTTGAAAACTTTGAACGAGTATCATAATCGTGCTGAACCAGTTTAAAATACTTCAAATAACTAAACTGACTTTGGACATCAAATTCATATTGTCTCGTTTCTGAACTATAACCGGCTCCAATTTTAGTCCCAATTTCAAGCCACTCGTTTGCATCGGTGCTGCCAAGAATGGTAAAATGACTATTATTTGTTTCTGAAGCTGTTGACCAATTTAATTTTATTTGATCGTTATGGCAACTGTAATCAAAATGAGTTAATTCAATTGGTAAAAGAATGTTACAACTTGTAGCTGAACCTACTAATTCAATATATAATGGTGAAATAGCTCCTCCATTGCCATCTATTACCAAATAGTAATTACTATTAGCTGTTAAACCTGATAAATTGAATTGTTGGTTTGAAGATGAACCGGATGTACTGGTATATCTATTACTAGGATAAGTGTCATTAACAGCATCAATTGGACATCCCCCAGCTGGGACACTTTGGCTTCCCGCAGTACAATTATTAGTTGGATTTATTACTAATGACTGAATGACTGCATCAATTCCTGAAATAGTAATTTTTACATTTGTACTAGAAGGCCGAAAGAAAAACCAACCTGAATTATTTTTAGCAGCGTTCCACTGGCAACCTGATGGATAGGTAGAAGTAACATTTGGGTCGTTTGCTGAACTGCCTGTGTAACCAGCAATAGTGGCTTTAATCACAGATGCCCCATCAACACATTGAGGTGTAATACATAAATCATTTATAGTTGAACTAGAAATGTCAGTAACTACAATTGGTGGTCCAAAAACCAAATCTACATTATTAAAACGTGCACCTGAAGAGGATGAAGTTTCACTGATTGTTAAAGTCCAAGTTCCATCAGCATTCAATGTATTAAAAGTTGAAAAACTATTTGCTACAGACACGCCATAGTAACCAATATCCCAAGGTTGTGCTCCTTGACTTCCAGAAGTAATACTTGGAACCTGTAGTGTCGAATTATCTCTAAATTTACTATTAAATTGCAGATTAAAAGAATTCGGAAATGCACCAGGGCTGACAATATTTATCGTTGCTCCAGTAGGTGATGTTAATTTAATTGTATATAATCCAAAATTTCTAGTAGATTCAGTTTGACCACCCAAGTTAATATTTACTTGTTTTAAAACTCTTGTGGCATTTGAAAGAACTCCAATGCCAGACACCACAATAGATTTACTTAATGAAACATCCCAACTTCCAGTAGTATTAACAGTATTATTACTAAATGTTTGCCCATAAGATTGAAAGCCAAAAAAGCACAACAAAAATAATAATACTCTCATTTGAATAATAAATTTTAATATGTTACAAATAATAGTAATAATAATGTTATTGAAATTAAACATTAAAAATAGGTTATCAATCACGCTTGAAAAACAAAACTATTCTACTTTTGTCCTACTAGTATTTTAAAATCGCTTAATAAATATTGATGAAAAGAAGATAATATGGGCACATATTCATTAGGATTAGCTTTACTTCGTTGTTTTAAAGTTATATTTTTAAAAAACCTTAAAACATATTGATTTGCCTCCCGTCCCAAAGAAATATTTTCATTAACTTTTAAATACCTTGCCGTAGATTCAATTAAAGAATCTAAAGTACTATCAAATGGAAGTGTAAGTTTAATTTTAATCACTGTTAATCTCGAAAAAATAGCAAAAAAATAATTTGAAGTATACATGAGTGGCTGAAGCAAGGATAATGCTTTTTTAACATCATCTGTTTTTTCCGCTATAATTCCATTTAAAAAATCTTTCAGTAATTGACTATCTCCTTTAAAATAAATAGAATTTTCTTCAATCATTGTTTTTGCTAAAATGATATTATCTTTCAAAATAATTGACAATATTTTATAAAACATTGTATTATTATTTATAACAGAATAAATAGTATTGCCATTAATAATATTATTTGAAATTGAAATCAAAGTTTCAGGTTTAGCTCCAGAAAAAAACTTTAATCGTAGTTCAAAAAAAACCATCTTACGCTCTAAGTCAAAATATTCGTAATTTTTAACACTGATAGCTCTCAAGTTCTTCTTCGCTAAATCAAAATATTTCTCAAATTCAATGCTACCATGACAAATTTTAGCCAAAGAAAAACATAATGAAGTTTTAATTAATGGAGAATCTATTTTAGAAATTTCGAAGATAATTTTATTTTCAAACTGTTTTTTCTTAGAATACATTAACGTTTTCTTTTCAATGAAAACGTTAGAAATATTTTCATAATACTCAGAGATTGACTTTTCATTATATCTCTTTAATTCGTCAAAAAATCGCTCATTTAAACTAATAAGATTTTGTAATTCTTTCTCGGAATGGGCGGCGTAACCCATTCTTATTTTTCCTTTCAGTGCAACGATTTTAGAAATTTCATTCTCTTCCTCGGATGCTTTTTGATAAGCCTTATGGTAATAATTATTTAACAAGTCAACATTGCCATTAGAAGCTTTTGCTTCCGCCAATAAAAGTTGCCTGCTACTTATGTTCCTTTCAAAATAAATTGATAAGATAATTTTTTCAATTTCATCTGTAAAAAAGCTAATCATTCTTCTTTTTTTTAGATCAAGCTCTTTGATTGAAATCGTTGGCCAATATGATAAAATTTCATTATGTAACAAAACATTTCTATCATCAAGGGATGTACTCTTTATACTAATATATTTCTTTAAAATTTTACATCTTTTATCTGAACTGTGATTACAATGTTGAATAATGGCTTTGTTTTCCTGAATAGTTAACTCATTAGTTAATTGGTGAAGTTTTTGTCCTATCATGATTATCAACCTTATATAATTAAGTTCAATAAAAATAAATAAGCAGAAGTAGTACTAAAAAGAATAAAAAAACAAATTGTCCTACTAGTTTTTAATAGAATTAATCATGAATTGATGAATAGGAGAAATTTTAATAGTTTTTAAATGAATCTCTTGGAAATTTTTAGAAACTTTCACATTGAGTGCTTTAGCCATTTTAACCATAAATACAATCGAAGAATTTATAGTAAATATTCTATTTGAATGCATCGCTAATCTTTTTAATTCTTTATTTATTAGACTCTCAGTCAAATCCATGTCACCTTGTCTATAATTAACAGCAACTTCTAAACATCTTGACCAAGAGGCTATATAGGGATTATTAACAAATGATAGATTGCTCAATATTCTTTTTGCACTTTTAAAGTCTTCGCTCTTATAAAACTCAACAGCCTCAAGAAAATTAAAAAAGTACATAAATTCAGCGTCTGTAAAATATTTCTTGGGATTAATTTTATAAACGTTAAGAGATCCTTCTTTATCATCATTAATTATCTGTAACAAAAACAAATAAAAAAACATCTTTGGTTCCTCAAACTCTGACTTCTCATTAAACGCAATGATTTTAAGGAGTAATTTTTTTATAATTGGGTACGGGTGGTCAAAATGAAATACATGCAAAAATGAAGCAAAAAAGACTCTTCTTCTAATCAAATCAGCATCATTATCGTTTACATTTTTTATAATTCTAATAGCTTCGCTAGAATACATTGGATATTTAATTTCATCCTCAATATTAAAACGAGCAAGGGCTAAATACAAATTAGCTTTCACTTTAGGACTTTGAACTAATTCTATTTGTTTTAAAATATAATCTTGATTCAAATATTTTGCGTCAAACTGCTCCAATGTAGTTTTATCATCAACGTAAGAAGCTCCAATTTTGGTATACACATTGGCTATTTCTTCATAATAATACTCCTGAACTAATTTAATTTGCGATGATAACAAATTTCGCCAAGCTTTAAAATCTTCGTCTGTTTGACTAAGTAATTTTAAAGAAGCCATTTTATTTATATAATAATTTTTAAACCAAAATTCATTTGAGTTTTTTGAAGATGTATTGAGCTTAACCAGATAATCTTGATAAATATATCTTGTGTCAATTTTATTGTAAACGTTTGATAAAATATAATTTCTGATTGCAGGATTAGATTTAGAATAATTTTCAATTTTTAAATCCTCGACTTCCTTAACACAAAAATCAATAAATCTTCTTAACTGATCATTTTTAATTTTTTCAGATTGATTTTTATTTGATATGTGATTTCTTACGATGGATAAAGAATCTTGAAAATCTGATGTTGATTGATTTGGATTTCCAAGCAATCTAATAAATTCTTTCATTCTTTTATCATTAGAGCCTTTTGCTTTGTAAATAAGCAATTTTCTCTCAGATACGTTAAGTTCTTTTATAAGCAGTAATAATCTATTTCCTAACATAATCCAAAACTACAAATTTATTACCCTATTGTCAAGACTTCGAAAATATGAAAAACTGATATTTGAGAAAGTTACGAATTAACAAAATAAACAGTAAAAAGTATTTTACGCATAAATCCAACAACACATCTGACAACTCAACCGTCTAATTCAACAACTCAAAGACTTTAGCTTTCAAATCGAGTACACATTAGATAATTTTGAATCATAAAAAAAACATGATGAAAAGATTTTATATTATTTTAATTGCATTATTTAGTTTAGGGACTGTAAACCAACTATTGGCTCAAAGCCCTACACAAACTATTAAAGGAATAGTAATTGACAAACAAGCTCAATTAGCACTACCTGGTGTAAATGTTGTAATTATAGGCTCCAATCCTTTAAAAGGAACAACAACTGACGCGGATGGGAAATTTAGATTAACAGAAATTGCTCCAGGACGTTATGATTTAAAAGTAACGTTTATGGGTTACAAAGAAATTGTGTTGCCAAACGTTCAAGTTACTTCGGGTAAAGAAGTATCGTTGGATATTGGTTTAGAAGAAAGCATTAATTCCTTAAACGAAGTAGTGGTGGCAGGTACCAAAAAAAATGAAACCAATAATGAGTTAACGTCTGTAAGCGGTCGATCATTTTCGATGGAAGAAGTAAACCGTTATGCTGGTGGCCGTTCCGATCCATCTCGTTTAGCAGCCAACTTCGCAGGGGTAAGTTCTCCTGACGATTCACGTAATGATATTGTGATTAGAGGAAATTCGCCAACGGGAGTGTTATGGCGTATTGAGGGATTAAATATTCCTAACCCCAATCACTTTAGTACTATTGGTACCACAGGCGGCCCAGTGAGCGCTATTAATACCAACATCTTAAAGAACTCCGATTTTTTCACATCTGCTTTTCCTTCGGAGTATGGTAATGCCAATGCGGGGGTGTTTGATTTAGGGTTTAGAAATGGAAATTCGGATAAGCGCGAACATACCATACAGTTTGGTGCCTTAACAGGTTTAGAGGCGATGACCGAAGGTCCAATTAATAAAGCCAAAGGGTCGTCGTATGTGTTAGCTTACCGTTATTCGTTTACAGGTTTTGCACAAACTTTAGGTTTATCGGTTGGTACAACTGCTACACCTTTTTATCAGGATTTATCGTTTAAAATTAATAGTGGTTATGGTAAGTTAGGGCGCTTTACCTTATTTGGTATTGGTGCAAAAAGTAAAATTGATTTTAAGCACGATAAAGTGGATAGCACCGATTTGTTTGCCGACCCAACCAGAGATAGTTATTTTACAAGCGACATTGCTTTAGTGGGTGTAAAACATTTTATTAGAATAGGAGAGAAATCTTATTTTAATACGGTAATTGGTGGTACCTATGCAGGATCTAATTATAACGAAGATACGGTGTCTACTTTGAGTTCGAATGTAACCAGAACATTAGAAAACAAAGTGACTCAAATTCGTTACTCGATTAATACCTCTTTTAATTCAAAAATAAATTCTCGCTTATTTTTGAAGATAGGTGCTATAGAAGAATTAATAAACTTAAATTTATTTTACCGCATTCGTGAGTTTACGCCTGATTGGCAAAAAATATGGGACTTTAATGACTACACCTCTCTAATACAAGGTTATGCGCATGCTAAATATAATTTTACGGATAAGTTAACTTTGAATTTAGGATTGCACTCGCAGTACTTAACCTTAAACGAATCATATTCTATTGAACCACGTGTAGGATTGAAATATCAAGCTAATCAAAAAAACAGTTTTAGTATTGGTTATGGCATGCACAGTCAAATGCAACCAACCGATGTGTATTTTTATCGCACACCAAATAGCGATGGCACTTACGATCAGTCTAACAAAAATTTAGATTTCACACGTAGTCAACATTTTGTAATTGGATATGATGTATTACCCATTAAAGATTGGAGAATAAAAACAGAAGTGTATTATCAATTTTTATCGAACATACCAGTGTCACAAGCACCGAGTAGTTTCTCAATGTTAAACACTGGAGCAAGCTTTAGCCCAACTGAACAAGGCTATTTAAAAAATGCGGGTACTGGCGAAAATTTTGGTGCTGAATTAACCATTGAGAAATTTTTTACCAAAGGTTACTATGGCTTAATTACAGGAACTATTTATGAATCAACTTACAAAGGCAGCGACAAGGTAAAACATAATACAGCTTTTAATGGTAAGTATGTGTACAATGTATTAGTGGGTAAAGAATTTAAATTAGGAAAATCCAAACGCAATACAATTACCATTGATGTAAAAATGACGCAAGCAGGTGGACGTTACTACACACCGGTTGATTTAGCGGCATCGCAAGCGGTGAATAGAGAAGTACTGAAAGGCGACGACTATGCTTTTACAGAACGCAATACCGATTTTTTTAGATTGGATGTAAAAACAGGATTTACTCTAAATAGCAAGAAACGTAAAATGTCGCAGTCTTTATTCTTTGATGTGCAAAATGTAACTAACAATAAAAACGTATTTGCACAGCGTTACAATCCTTTAACTAATAATATTAATACGGCGTATCAAATTGGGTTCTTTCCTAACTTTGTATATAAAGTGCAATTCTAAAACAATCATATGAAAAACATTTTAATCATCAATGGCCATCCTAATGCTAATAGCTATTGCCAAGCTTTAGCCGAGGCTTATCAAAAAGGAAGTATCTCAAAAGGCAACAAGGTAGAGGTATTGCATCTGTCTAATTTAAATTTTAATTTGAATTTGAGTCACGGTTACGCACAACGCACCGAACTAGAACCTGATTTAATCATGGCTCAACAAAAAATCACTTGGGCTAATCATATTGTGATTATACATCCCGTTTGGTGGGGCTCGGTGCCTGCCTTATTAAAAGGTTTTTTTGATAGAGCATTATTACCAGGTTTTGCTTTTAAGTATAAAGAAAGCGGCCCTTGGTGGGACAAATTATTAGCGGGTAAAACAGGACATTTGATTTACACTAGCGACACACCCATTTGGTTATATGAGTATTTTTTTGGAGCGCCATCGGTTAACCAAGTAAAAAAAAGAGTGTTGCAGTTTTGTGGTATCACACCGGTAAAAGTTACTGGAATTGCACCCATCCGTAATTCGACACCAGAGTTTAGAAAAAATTGGTTAGCTAAAATTGAGCAAATGGCAGCCAACGCATTTTAATACATTTTTAGTAAATTTATAGCATGCGTAAAAACAACAGTCGGTTTATATATATGTTTTTGGTGGGGATTGCAATTTCCTTTCTTCTCCATTTTATTAATAAACCGGGAGAGGAAAATCATAATGTGTTTTTAGATTTCTTTACCTCTATTGTGATTACTATTTTGGTGTGGGAAGGTAACTTGCGCTTAGATGATTGGTTGAATCAAAAATTTCCTTGGGTTGGCAATGCCAGTAAACGTATCGTTATTGAATTATTGAGCAGTATGATTTATAGTGCGGTAGTGATTTATTGTTCGATGTTGTTTTTTAATGAATTTGTTTGTCCTTTACCAGTTGCTTCGAAAGCGGCTTTTATGTCAACCGCTATGATTATTGGCGTGATGGTTTCGTTCATATTATTAACGGTTGAAATTGGCGCACAGTTTTTTAAGAACTGGAAAGCCTCTTTAATTGAAATAGAGCATCATAAAACAGAAGTGGTGCAAGCACAATTACAAAATTTAAAAAATCAAATCAACCCACACTTCTTGTTTAATAATATGAGTGTGTTATCGTCATTAGTTTATAAAGACCAAGATAAAGCGGTTGATTTCATCAATCAATTATCTAAAGTGTATCGTTATTTATTAGATAATAAGGAGAGAGAATTAGTGACCTTAGAAGATGAATTGACCTTTATTCGTTCGTATACCTATCTCTTGCAAATTCGATTTGATACCAATATTAAATTTACCATTGAGGTGGAGAACAGTGCCTTGCAAAAATTAGTACCGCCCATAGCTATTCAAATATTAGTGGAGAATGCCATTAAGCATAACGAAATATCGGAAGAGTTGCCATTGAGCGTCAGCATTACAAATTATGAAAATGAATTAGTGGTGACTAATAATTTGCAACTCCGAACCAACACCGAACCAAGTTCCAAAACGGGTTTAAAAAACATTAAAGATCGCTACCATTATTTTACGGATAAGCCCGTGGAGATTATTGAAAGCGAAAAGTCTTTTGTGGTTAAAATTCCTTTATTACATAGCAAATGAACGCCATCATTATAGAAGACGAAAAGCTATCGGCTGAGCATTTAAGCAATCTATTAAAACGAATTGATGCGTCTATTAATGTGATAGCCACTTTTGATTCGGTAAAAAAAAGTGTGAGTGAATTTCAAAAAGGCATCAAGGCTGATGTGGTTTTTGTGGACGTGCATTTAGCAGATGGTTTGAGTTTTGAGATATTTAATAAAATACAACTAGATACCCCTATCATATTCACCACTGCTTTTGATGAATATGCTATTAAAGCCTTTAAATTAAACAGCGTTGATTACTTACTAAAACCAATTGGTGCCCAGGATTTAAGACTAGCCATTGAAAAATTAAAAAAGTTCAATCAATCTCAGGCGTCCATCATACAAGATATTGCCCACGCGTATCAAAACTTAAATAAGCAATACAAAAATCGCTTTATGGTAAAAATGGGAGA
>JBIICN010000124.1:0-3251 GCA_044238845.1 Bacteroidia bacterium | reverse complement strand
GGAACCTGAACCAAAATCTTCAAAAAAGATAAAGTTCCCTTGATTTCCAGAGCATAGTGAGGTTTGAGCGCAGTTAATACTGAGAGTTTTGGTTAATGACGTTACTATACCGCATGCAGTATTCATTTGAGCTGTTAGGGTATATAACCCATTTGCAAGATTTGACACAGTATTTGAAAACGCGGTAGTATTATTTGTTTGAGAAATGACTACACCACTTGAATTTGTCCATGAATATGAAAATGTAGGGCTAATAGCGTTACTCGAAACGGTTGCTGTAACGTTTGCTGTATTATTAGCTTGACAAATAGAAGTTACATTTACCGAAAAACTTGAAGAAGAAGAAGCGCAAGCGGTTCCCGTGATAATAGGCTGTTGTGTAGACCAACTTGGAGCATTAGAAAAAACACCTGTATTATTATTTATTGTTGCATCCAAAACCGCACTACCGCCCGGTTGATTGCATCTATAATACACAAATAAATTTGGTTCTGATCCTGACAAGCACTTATCATAGTTCGAAGCAATTTCTGATGCCGATAATACTCTGGCCCATATTCTTACTTCATCCATATTACCGTACAATGGCATAATAGTTCCTCCAAAGTTTAATCCTAATTGCGTCGGTATAACTCTAGTAATTGGAGGTGTAGTAATAGGTTTAGAATCAACCAACACTCCATTTACATATAATTTTGCAATTTGATTAACATAATCCATAACACCCGCTGCATGATACCAAGTTCCAACGAGAAACCCTCCAATTGGCTCATAACTGCAATTAGGTCCAGTTGGGAATGTACTATTTGGCCCATCTACTTTAAAAACTAATCTACTCACAGGCTCATTAAACCATCCGCCTTGCCATCCAAATCCAAGCCATTGATCTTCAAATGATACTCCGTCTATAGCGCAAATTAAAGGTCGCATATCCGTTCCAAAAGATTGATTTAATTTAAACCAACATTCCCAGGTATACCCTGAATTTGTTCCCGAATAATATTGATTAGTAGAAGGTAAATCAACTGCCAAATTATTGGCATCTAACAAAAGTGAACCTGGACAGGACTGCGGAACTACTTTTCCAAAAGAAAAAAAAAATAATACTATTAAGAAGTATTTTATAGTATTATTAATAAAATGCATATGTCATTTTTAAAGCTGTATTTCCAGTTGTGAATTTACAAAAAAATCAGGTAACATGTTTACTATTATTTTAATGCTATATTAAATATTAATAAAAAACTATTCTTTAATTATTTTAATAGGAGCTATTCCCTGTATATTTAGAAAATAAAAGCCAGTCGTAAACTTTTCTAAATCTATAGTTAAATCTTGATTTACAATAGTTTGTTTTAACAATGTTTGCCCTAAAACATCCGTTAATATGTAATCAAAATTTAAATAAGCTTTATTTACTTTTAAATTGACTGCTTTATTAGTAGGATTTGGGTAAACTATAACGGTCTCGTTTTTTGTTATTTCGAAAACAGAAACTAATCCAGAGTAAATTGTAGCAATTTCATTAGGAGTTAACGCTCTATTCCAAATACCAATCTCATCCATTTTACCATTATAAAATAAAATATTATCTGCTCTTTTTCCAATTACAAAATTATCGATGGTCATAGTCCCTAAAATTTTACTTCCATCATTTACTCCATTTAAATAATATGTATAATTATTCCCAGATTTCACCAAAACAACGTGCATCCATTGAGAATAATCAGGAGTAGTAGAACCGTGTAAACTCTCTGAGGCGCTGCATCCCGATCCGTTACCACCATCATACATGCCATACTTCATTGGGTAACAAGAATGGCTAGTGCCGCCAAAGCCAAAACCATTAGCATTAGGTGAGTATCCTAAACCAAATGCATAATAAGAATTAAACGAATTATCTGGTTCAATTTTATACCATCCACTAACAGTCCAACTAGCAGTTAAGGTACTACTTAAATTAACAGACATATAGTTACTAAATCCATCGAATAAATAGGCTGAATTCAAATTCGAAAAGCGATCAGATGTTAAACTTGGCCCGTTTAAAACAGCATGATTGTTATTTCCAGAAATATCATTGGCATTTCCATCAAAAGGATAATACGCAGCTAATCCATTTGTTGGAATATAGGGAGGAATTTGAGCACTAATATTGTAAGCAAAGACAATACTGAAAAGGCTAACGTATATTGATTTCATCATTTAATAAAATTTAAGGCTAAATTAAACATTCAATTTGATACAATTCAATTAAACCAATAAGTGTAGACAAATATCTAGTAAGTGATGCAGTTTCACTAGTAAGTGAAATATTGAAATATAAATAAATTTTAACTATATCTAATTATCAATAATTTCTGGTTAATAATTACATAAATTATGAGTTAAAATAACTTAATATTAGTTATATTTATTGCGTAATCGATTCGTTTTTATGATAAATGTAACTAAGTCATACCTACCACCTCTTGACGAATACTCAGAGTTAATAAATAGTATTTGGCAAAATCACCACCTAACAAACAGAGGTCCTTTAGTTCAACGATTGGAGAAAGATATTTGCGAAAAATTAAACATCAACAACTTACTATTTGTCTCAAATGGCACTATTGCCATTCAATTAGCGATAAAAGCATTAAATATTACTGGAGAGGTAATTACTACTCCTTTCTCATATGTAGCAACAACAAACTCATTGCTATGGGAAGGATGTCAACCAGTTTTTTGCGACATTTCAAACGAAACATTTTGCATAGATGCCAAAAAAATAGAAGCCTTAATTACAACAAAAACTACTGCCATATTAGCCACACATGTGTATGGTATCCCATGTGATGTGGAAGAGATAGAAAAGATTGCCACTAAACATAGCTTAAAAGTAATTTATGATGCAGCTCACGCGTTTGGGGTAAAATATAAAAACAAGAATGTTTTTGATTATGGCGATGTGAGCACTTGTAGTTTTCATGCCACCAAATTATTTCATACCATAGAAGGAGGTTCTGTTACTGCAAAAGACCCAGAAATTCTAAAATTAATGACTTTATACCATTCATTTGGGCATGTTGGAGATGATTATTTTACGCAAGGCATTAACGGTAAAAATTGTGAATTTCATGCAGCCATGGGCTTATGTAATTTACCAAAACTTGATGAATTAATTGCTGCTCGAAAAAAACATTCTGATTATTATACCTCGTTATTATCGCCTAGCATTATTTCTCGTCCACTCATACCGAAAGACACAT
>JBIICN010000033.1:0-38955 GCA_044238845.1 Bacteroidia bacterium | reverse complement strand
GCTGTTAAATGTTTAATGTAATTTATCTGCAAAGCCTTTATTTTTTACCTTCCAATACTTTACATATATCAGCGTAACTGTGGTAAAATATGCCACCAACTTTACTAAAAGTAATAATGCCGTTTACGCGCATGGTTTGTAAAGTACCAGGAGAAATATTTAAAAGTTTTCGTACTTCATAGCTTTTTAGCCATTCCTTTTGTTGATTAGCAGCTGGCTTGGTTTTGCTAATCATTACTTTTAATTCTTCAAGCAATTCAGTTTTGAATTGATTAAGGTCGTTTTTAGTTAAAATTTCAATTTGCATTTTATCCTGTTTTAATGTTATGCAGGCAAAATTGCAGTGCTTTAATTTGTTTCTTTCCACATCACGTTCCACATGTGGAACGATTTTTTATTTGAAATGAATTTCGATTTGGTGCTGAATGGTTAGCTGTAAGTACTTGGTAAAAGATTCGTTCATCTTACGCTTTTTTACATCTGAAAATAAGCGCTTGTAATCTTTTAATTCGGCTGAAAAGGCAGTTTCTAAAGCTATTGTAAGCTTAGTTAATTGAATTGGTTTTTGTGTGTTTGCATCAACTATACAATGGCCGTAGAATAATGCGTAGCATAATTCTACTAAATCTGTTTTGGATTTTGCCCATTTGTAATTGGAGGGACCAGGTTGATAAACCGGGTTTGTATGTTGTTCGATTTTTAATTTTGCAATGGTATTGATCAAATATTCTTCAGCAATAAAATGGGCCTCAAATAATGCAATAATATCATTGTTTAAATTAGAGGTAAGGAGAGTAGTAGCTTCAAAACGCTTGTCGCTTTGGCGAATAGAAGTGAATTCATTGGTTCTGCGTTTGTAACTGCAGTTTAGTTTTTGAAGTGCAGATTTGTAATAATCTGCTTTCATTTCTTGAGTGCCAAGCAAAGCATCTTTTTCAATGGAATGAATGAACTCATAAGCATATACCCATTTTTGAATGAGGGGTAAACAATATTTGTAATAAATAATTTGGTCTTTCTCAGACTTAATTAATTTGTATTTAGTAACGTGTAGCTGAAGTTCTTGAACCAAGATATTTGCTACTTCAACCTTTTTTAATAGCATAGGCAATTTGTCTAAATACAAAGTTTCTATTTCAAGAAACTCTGTATCAAGGCGTTTAGCCAAGTTTTCAGCATGTTGTTTCATAAAAATAATAGTTGAGATATAATCTCATAACTTTTATTTTTACTAATTGTTACTAGCTGCCGAACTAATTAATTCACAATTGATTGTGGGATTTAATTTCTGTTTTAGCATCTTCATTTCATCGCTTAATTTGCTTTGAACCACTTTTGCATAAATTTGAGTAGTGCGAATACTTTTATGGCCAAGCATGGCGCTCACACTTTCTAATGAAATTCCGTTTGCTAGTGTAACCGTTGTTGCGAAGGTGTGGCGTGCAATGTGAGAAGTTAAATGTTTTTTGATATTACAAATTCCTGCTAATTCTTTTAAATATCCATTATAACGTTGGTTACTTATAATTGGCAACAATTTATTGTTTGCCAAGCAATAAGGGTGCGATTTATATTTTTGAATGATTTCGTAAGGAATTTCCAACAACATGACATTTTCAGCTGAATCAGTTTTAATACGATTGGTTTTTAACCAATATTCTCCATCAATACCAACTGAAACTGCATCAGCTTCAAATTGTTCCATATCAGCAAAAGCATAACCAGTGTAACAAGCAAAAATAAAAACATCTCTTACTTCTTCTAAACGCTTGTTTGGTAACACTTTAAGAAAAAGTGTATTTAGTTCATCAGGATTTAAAACATTTCTATCGGGTGGAGTGTAGGTGCATTTGAAGTTCATGAAGGGATTAGAATTAATCCATTCATTTGCTACTGCCATATTTAAAATGGTTTTAAGCATTTTAATATATTTCATAAGGGTATTTGATGCAAGCTTATCATTTATCATCAGGTAATGCTCAAAATCAGTTGCAAAGGAATGTTTTACATCCTTTAACCTACGGTCTTTTTCTTTATAATTATGCACCATAAACTTAAGTACCTTGTTTTTAAGTATTTCGAAACGTGTCCACGTTTTTAATGATACAGAGCCATGCACAGCTTTTTCTTTAAACTTTCGATTGTGGTATTCAATAGCATCCATTAATGTTTTTTCTAATGGTTGCGGGTCTTTTCCTAAATAAGTATCGCTAAGTAATTGTGGACTAACGGTTTCGTGTATGACACCCAGGTTGATAAAGAGAACATTCAAATCAGACTTTACTTTATCGAAATGAGTGTTTAAAGTTTTAGTTTCCAAATCATTGCCCTTTATTTTAGCTTTCTCTTTATCCCATTTATCAGGATGAACTTTATTATAAAGAGAAATTTCAGCACGTTTACCATCTATGGTAATACGAGCATACAAAGGTAGCAGGCCGTTTTTGTCCTTTTTAGAAAGGTTAGCCCAAATAAGAATTGATAGGTTTTGTTTTACTTTCATTTTGCCCCGATTTTAGTAACCGATTAAACATTGATAAATTGGTTTGTTTTGGCAAACTTTGTTCTTCTGAACAGCAATAGAATCAATGGTTTACGTAAAATTCGGGTACGAAAATAGAGAAATAAAAAGGTAACCGAATTAGTAACCGAATAGGTTGAAATGAATTGATTTGGTTTGATATAGATAAATAAAAAAAGCCTCGTGAAACTTGCGTTTTACGAGGCTTTAATCATTTTTACCCGAAAGAACCGATCTTTTTGTGATCCCGCTGGGAGATACTTGTGAACCCAGCTGACCAAATGTCCAACCAAGAACTTGAAGAATTAAAGACTTTAGCTAATCTCAAGTTATTGATTGATAAGGGATAAAGGGTGTTTTCACATCATTTTTGCTCAATTTGGCTTGCTTTTCGTGTATTCTTGGATAAAGTCCTCTTTAGAATTTTCCCAAAGGTATGCCATTGTTTCATCAATAATATCTGGTAAATAAGTTGCATTTTTCATATCCTCCTCTGGTAGTAATTGCAATAATTCTGCTCTGATTTTTTCTTTTCTTTTTTGATTTGAAGGATGTGTTTTAAAATATCCTGAAATATCCTCATGTCCTTTCTCAACAATATTTTTAGCTTTTAAAGCAATATCGTTTACAATAAAAAAACATTCAATTCCGATATAACAAAAATCTGCTTGGAAATCATACTTTGCCATTGCTTGCATAGCCAAGTGCATGCCTATTTTATCCGCTTCAAATTCCTTTTCTTGATTTTGTTCATCAAAAGAAGTAACCCCCTCTCTGCCAAAATACCAAAATTTTAACTTTGAATTATCATGGTGTTTAATAATATGTCCTATTTCATGCCCTATTGCAAAAAACTCAGCACTCATCATTAGAAATGTGCAAAGCATATATTTTGCATCTTGTGGAAGAAAGTATTGACTCGCTTTTCTCGGAGAACCATTAATATATGCTTTTAAAAAGTCTTTGAAATAAATTAATATTTGAGGGTTATTTTTAATAGTTTCTATGATTTCATCTTTTCTTGTTATTATAGAATCCGTTTCCCCTTTATCTCCCAAAGGCAAACATTGAACAAAAATTTTTGAAAGAAGATGGATAAAAGAAAGAAAATCTTCATCAACAATAATTACAGGCTCTCCGTTTTCAAGAGTAAATGTTCCTAAATTAACGGAATGATTTGATACTGTTCCTATAATTGGATATTTATTAATTTTATAATTAAGATGAGAAGCAGCTTCAATAATTTCAGTTAATAAATGATGAACAGTAGCAAATGAGTACAATTCTTGAAACTTTGTTGGTAATTTTGAAATTAGGTTTAAATGGAATTCTGATGTTTCTTTTAGTGTTTTTTCAAATTCTTCATCGGTTGCAGTTTCACATTGTACATAAACCTCTCTTAAAGAATTTTCATACGTTTCTTTTATTCGAAGATTTCTACCAATTAAATAATCTTTTAACTCAACTTCATGATTTTGTGAATAATCGTCAAAAATCGTTTTAAAAAATACAGGGTCTTTAGCTTGTTTTTCAATTACCTCTTTTATTGAAGGCGCATAACCATTCTTATTCTTTAGATAAATAAGTAATCCTTGAATATCTTCTAAGTATTGTTTAGCATTACTCATAATTAAGAATTCTTCTTCATCTGATTCTCTACCCAACGAGTCAATCTCCCTGTTTTATTGTCCCCAGCAACAGTTCGACCATCTGGCATAATTACACATTGACAGAGGTCGGTAAGTAATTTCAATTTGTTATTTTCAACTGATGCTAATCCTGTGCGTTTTAATTTTTCTATAAAATGGTCTAATGATGAATAGTTTTGTTTTTCCATAACAAAAACATCTAATCCACCATGATTTGCTAAATCAATTTCTCCCTTTTCACACAACTCGGTTATTACAATGTGTTGTTTTTCATCTAAAAAAACAGGTTCCCATTGAACAACATTTGTATTTTCTTTAAGTGTTTCTTCGGTTGCTGCAAAATAATCGTATTCCCATCCAAAGCCCCCGTTAAATTCTTTTATCCTACAATCTAAAAACCTTGTAGCTGGTTCCATTGTCAAATCTTCACCAAAAATACTTGTTGGAAGTTGCTCATATTTATAAGATAATCTTGTCCAGATTGCTTCTAAAATGTAATAAGTTGGGTTGTATGAAGATGTAGCATAAAATGGCCACCATTTTTTTTCATTCAAAGGACTTATAAATGGCATTCCATTTTGTTTCATCATCGAAAAATTTCTACAAATAATTAGGTTAGGGAAATTATGAGGGCCAAACCCCGGTATTTTATTTTTCGCAGAAGTAGTTAAATTTTTAGTCAGATATTCTATAAATGATTCACGGTAATTCCATTCACTTGCAAATCCATTAAATCCCCAAAGTATCCTTACTGGTAGTTGCGCTTCAATGGCTAAAGTAGAATAAACAAATTCTTCCTCTAATGTTAATTCTTTTAATTTATAGGCATCAATATCTTTTCTACAAATTGCACGAAAACTATCCTTATGTAATTTGTACATAAAAGGTTCTGTTTTTTTGTTTTCATAATGGTCTATAATGAACTGTAAATTTGTAAATCCTTCGCTTATATCTTTTGAATAAAGATTCTTTTTTACCTGTAAAATTGCTATTACTTGTTCAGGTCTGAACTCATAACGGTTTGTGAATGGCATATTTCTGCCATCACCCTCAACAAGCAAAACATCAAATTCATTTTTACACCCTAAAATAAAGCTATTTTTTACTACTTTAAGGTTTAGGTCTTGAAAAATAGAACGATTCAAAACTTCTTGAGTAAGTCCCTCAAACATATCTCCTACCGAGGTTGAATGCTTGATTTCTTCTTTATTAAGCACTTCAACGTTTTGTTTTATGAATTCATTTAAAAGGTCAGCAATAGATTGTATCATAATTAATTTTGTTTTTAATTTTAAGTTATCCTAAAACTAAACAGTTTTTTTATCAATGAAATATGTATAAATACCTATTTTACAGAATAAAAACAATTGTCAAGTTTTTTGATATTTTGTAATGAAAGTTTAAACGAGGATTCCATTTATTCTTATTGAAGAAAAGGTTTAAAGTCTTCTATAACTTTTTCATAAAAGTAACCATTAAGAAGGTCTTTAGAATTAGAAACTATCTTTTCTCTTATAACTACATCAAACCCCTCAAAAGCATTTTGCAAAGTTATAGGCGTTTTAGTTTGTTCATATATTTTTATGTTCTCTTTCCTCAAATCATAATATAGGTTTATAATATACACTAAATCGAATTTTCCACTTTTAAAATTCTCATACTCTTCCATCAAAAAATCTAATGACATTAATACTAGAGGCTTTACGCTAAATTCTTTATTTTTAAGTTCCTTGCTTACCTCTGTTTCAAATAGATTGTTTAAATAATGATTAATGCCAGTCATACCGAAAGCATTATCGGTATAAACTAAAACTGGGTAAATATTAATATCTTTTAATGAAATACCTTCGTTTTCTAAATCATCAAAAACAGTAGAGTCTTGATTAAAATTCTTTATTTGTCTAATAATTTGTTTAATCCCTTTTTTATTATCTACTAGCTTTTTATCAATAGTATTTTTTATATCTTCATAAGATTCGTTTATCGGAAATAAAATATCTTTAAACTCAAAAAAGAATACGTTATTTTTTACTCTAATATAAAAATCATAATCGCAATGTTGGTTCCTCTCTTTTTCCTTTAAACAGATAATTGGATGATGATTAAACATTTCCTTCATTAAATTCATAAAGAATATATTTGCAAAATAGTCTCCCATTTTTCCTTTATAATCTTCAAAGCTCTTTAATTCTTTGAGGTCTTTAATATTAGTTTTATTATAAAAATCAAATACTAGACCTTCATAAAATTTTTCAATTATAAAATTCCAATTACTAATATTATATTCTTCTTTTTCAGATTTCAAAACTGGAAAAGTTCTGATTCCCTTAAAATTCATCTGCATTTTTTTTGCTATGAACTCGTCTCTTGAAAAATTTTTAATATCTAAAGACAAATTTGCTACTATTTGATTTTGTGAAATTACGTCTTTGTTAAAATATGAATAGAAAAAATCCTGCTCTTTATTATATCCATTAGAATACAACTCAAATAATTTGATTGGTATTTTCTGGTAAACATCAACTTGATTTACCTCCAAATATTGATTTAAGTATGTTGGATAGTTGTTTTTTAGAAATTTAAAAAAATTCAATGATTTATAGAGGGATAGAATTAAATCTTTTCTTAAGAGAATGGTAGAATTAGGGAGTAATGATGCCCAGAATATTTTATAAACTGATTCGTCATTTGACATATCAACTCCGTCAAAAATTTGAATAGTCTTATCATTGGCTCCAGAATTAATTATAAGAAGAGCTTTTAAAATGTTTAAATCTTGCTCTGGAGTTGTTTTTCCTTGATTTGGTATATAATCTGAAAGATAGGCAAGTTCTATTAATTTTAAAGTATGTGGTAAAGGGAAAATAGCTATCTCCTGTTCAGCTAGTCTATTTTTAAACGCCATTAAATTATTATGTGGAGCATTCCTTAGTTTATGGTCGGTTATTCTTTCTATGAGATGAATGAAAATTTTAATTTCTGTTTTTAGCCTTTCTTTTGAAAAATAAAGTTGTGCATTTATATAAGAGGAGACTTTGATTAGAATATCAGTTGGAATTGTTGCTACAATTTCTTGAATGGTAGGTTGTTTCTCCTCTGGAAATATGTCTTTAAACGTTGGTAATATTTGTGTTTTCATTTAAGATTTTTAGAAATTAGATTATATAAGATTGGAACTAAATCCATGATATTTTTTAGTTACAAATTAATAAAAAAAAGTGGGATTTACCCACTTTTTTAAGCTACGTCCCGATATTCCTGCTCCTCAAATATCCTCATTTCCCCTCCTTGATTGAATCTACCATTCTGCACAGCTAAACCCTTTTCTGGCACTTGGATAACGACATCCACATCATGCTGGAACTCATTAGCTCCTCTGAAATTACCCTCCTTAGTGGTCTGGAAAATGTAAATAAACGACTTTGATGGGTAATTATGTCTTAACGTTTCAAGGTCGCCAGTAGATAAACCAAGCTTATTAACACTATCAAAAAAGATAAAGTCATAAGGCGTTAAATCGCTGGGGATTTCTTCCGCTACAAATAAATTAGGATGCGCCACATCTTTGGCTTTTAACTTATCCTGTAAAGTCATATCTAAACCTTCCTCTTTAGCCACATAAAGCACGTTGCCATGATTTCTGGCTAAGTACCCAGCGAAGTCCACACAAAGAAATGATTTACCCATTTTCGGTTTACCATACACCATGACACTAAAACCCTTTGACGGATCTCCTATCAATTTACGATACTTACCCACAAAGCCCAATGTTTTAAATTGCACGTTTCTAAAATCCATACTACTCATAACACCAGGAATTTCGTTAACAGGGCTTTCTATTTCTTCAATAGCGTTTACTTCCTCAATCCCCTCTAATCCATTCACTTCACAAGCACAACCTAACACACCATTCAATCCGTTTAATTCCGTTTGCTGGATGCTCAATATCTTTTGAGATTTGTTTTTAACGTATGCGTTAAGGTTAGCAAACATCGTATCTAATAACTTAGCATACTTATCCGTCTTCGTTACTTTTTTCAGTTTAGAAGCACGTTGCATGGCATCCATTAATAATTTAGCTTTATCCTTAACGTTGTATTTACCGTTTAAGTTAATGTAACGTTTAATCAGGTTAACAGATGGCATAACCTTTTCTTGCATAATCAAGCCTTTAAATTCTAAAATGGTTTTCTCGCCAATCTCAACGGTTAGAGCTTTTGTCATGGCATTATACGTTTTCACAAGCTTGTCTTGCATGTACTCGATTTGTTTGGAGTATGGCGAAGATTTACGCACTTTCTTTTCAATGATGGCACGATGTAAAGCATTTATGAAACGTAACAAATCTTCTTTTGTTTTTTTCTTACCATTCATGGAAATATAACGTTTCATGAAACGGATTTCTTCTGGGATGCGTTCCACAAAAGAATAATCCGTATCATCATCATGGCTCTCAGTTTGATTAGCTTTATGTATAGGTGCTTTTCTTTGTACAGGCGTTTTTGTTTCTATCTTTTTTTCGGGTTCAGAATGTTCAACAGGAGCAAGAATGGTTTTGCCTTTAATCGGGTGCTTTTGTAAATGCTCATCTAGTTTAGCAAAATAAGCATCCATCACACGTTTAATGGTTTCGTTTTTGTGGTAAGCATCCCAATTGCTATAATTCTCAGAAGATTTCTGAACGAAGTCATGCCCCTTCCAAAAGGTAACAGGCAGTTGAGAAAAGTTAATGCCTTTAACGGTGTCTTTATAATTTTCAATGGTTATCATGGGTCGTATCGTTTAATGGTTATATCAATTCTAATTCAAGGATTAAGGCTTCAGCTTCTAATTCTAAAATGCGGATGCGCTCTTCATCTATATCGTTATCCTCTGGCGGTAATACAATTTTCTTTCGGGTGGATATTTTGACGGTATCACTTTTCACTAAGGATAATTGGTTCATACCAATAGCCACACTTACCCCGAATTTGTTTTGTAGAATGGTTGCAAAGGCTTCAATATTTTCTTTTGGTAAATAGCCCGCCATTTTATCAGAAGCTTTCTCAAACATGCCCTTAGTAAGTAATGCCATTAAATCCTTATCGGTGTAAATATCCCCACCTCTGGAACGAGATAAAGGCACAATGATTCTGTATTTATCCCCAGCTTCAAAAAAAGCAATCTCATTTGATGCGTACATAGCTGAACCATTACTCATTGATTTTAATAAAGGCAAAGCTTTGATAATTGGAACGGTAATTTTGCGTTGCCCCATATCTTTAGGCTGCCATTCCTCTGGCATCAAAATCCCTTTCTTGGTTTGTCCCTCTTGCGTTGTATAGCTTACTAATTTTCCGCTCTCTGTTCCAAAAGCTTGTAACAAGTTTCCAGTAATGATGTAACGAATCCCTCTGTCTTTTGTTTTTTGTTTGATTTCATTATCCCATTCTATCAATAAATCTTCTTGCGACATCTCTTTCTTATCCATACTTGCAGCCATGATTTTAGAAATGCCCTCATTAAAGCTGGCTGGCATAGCGATATACTTGTTACTACTGGCGATTGCTAAACGAACTTTAATAGCACTAGGTGCATACGGATTTTTCTTTTTCTTATCAATCATTACACCCAAGCTAACCGCAAAAATGGTTTCCTGACCATTATCAAACGTGAATACTGGATAAGATAATACTCTGCCTATCGTAAAGAAATTCAAAATACGTTGTAAGTATTCTTGTTTGTATTTGTAGGTTTTATGTAATTGTTCTACCGCTAATTTGTGAGCAGCGTTTAATTCGGTTTCACGTTCCTTGATGGCATGTCGTTGAGCAGCTTCGCCATTGCTTTCTAAAATCTTTTTTATTTTCTTTTCGTTTGGAATATCCTTAATTAAATCCGCATACTTTTGAGCAGAGGCATTTATTTCATTTTGCAAACGCTCAGCCATTGCATTTGTAAAATCATCTAATAAGCTGCGTTTGTTTTCCTCTGGGTATTTACCGTTTAAACTCTCCTTTAATAAATTTTCCAATTCAGTTTTTGAAAATGGCTTGCGTAAAATATTCGCTTTTACTTTTTCTAAGATGCTATCTTCTCCAAATGCACTCTCGCCACCTTTACCCATTTTAATGATACTTTCTTCAATGGTTTCTGTTTTGAGGTCTAAGGCTTCTACTTCCAAATCATATTCTCCAATTTGTTTGAGGTATTCCACATAGTCATTGTAACGCTCTGTTATCTCAGAATAAAAATCCGCTTGCATTTGAGTAGATAACACAGCTACACGCCCAGATACTTTATGCGCTGCATCTTCTAAATGCTCATCGCTTTCGCCACCTTTGCCTTTTAATCCTAATGGGTCATTCAATAAATCGTTTACTTCCAAGTTCTCCATCAAATATTCTTTAACCACTTTGTCCCCATATTTATTTAAGAAGTCTGGCACATCTAAAATCTTGGTACTTTGTTTTTGATTAGAGGTTGTATTTGCATCCAATGATTTTAATTTCTTTTGTAACATCATCATTAAACGTTTTTCTGCTGGGATAGCGGAAATCATGTAATCATAAATCGGTTTTAAGATTTGTCCTGTGCGATTGATACGACCACGTTTTTGAACTTCGGTATTAATATCTAACTCCGCTTGTAAGACAATCATCACACGTTGCCTCACATCTTCTTTAGGTACTTTTTGTGTAGGAATAGCATGAGCCGATGCACCTGTACTTCCTGATTGATTAATCATTAGTACGTCCGCTTCGTTATTGTTGAACATTCTAAACGCATCGTTTGTGTTTAAGCGTTTACGAGTAGTTACCAATCCCTTTTGACCACTTGCATCTAACTGAACAGAAAATTTACGTCCTGTTACTTCAGCAACGATATAACCAGCTTTCTCTAATTTTTTAATGATGACATCAATCGGGCTAATGGATATTCCTGTACTAACCGTGTTGATATTGTTTAAAATACGGTTGTATTCTATTCGGGCATCTTCGCCTAGTTCAGATAATTCAAAACGTTTAAAAACAGAATCACCATTAATATCTTTTTCGGTATAGCGCATAATGCCGTCTAATCCTTTGCGTAATACTTCGGCAAAATCTGTATCAATTAAATCGCCATCCCCAACACTTAATCCGTTCTCATTTTCTAATTGCTCAATGAAACTACCCATTGTAGAAGCAAAAGCAATCACAGGCTTTTTACCCTCTTTTAAACGCTCAATGGTTCTTTCTGCAACGGCTTCTGCTTTGATGCTAAACAACATTTGATTAATCACATTAAACACCTTTGAGAAATATGGAATGTTGTCAACTCCCGCTTGAGAAGTCCCCTCTCGTAACTCAACTTCTTTTCCCTCTGCTGCTGCAATTTTATCCAGTTCATCTACTTGCTTGTCAATGAAGTTTGTTTGGAACGCAATAATGTCACGCAAGATTTGTGTGATACCATCTGCCATTCTGCGGTGTTCGATTTCGTATTTATCTAGGGAGAGATAATTGACTTCTACACCCTCAAAAGAACGTTCACGTCTAATCATTTGCCCTTCGGCTACTAATTGACTTGCTAAGATTTCTTGCAGGGCTACACCGCCTTTTGTAATGGCTTCTACTAATTCATCACGAGTTAAGTTCGCTTCACTAATAGAAGTCTTCATCGCATAGATAGGCATGTTATCGGGACGTTTGGCAAAGGTCGCTGATAAGAATACCACACCTTTTGTATGGCTTACAACACGTTGCATAAATTCTCCTGTATTACTTGAGCCACTTGAATTATGGGCTTCATCCATAATCAACAAATTACCTTTGGCGATGTGCATTAAGTAATTTGGTTTCTCTGGTTTTTTATCGGGAGAATTAAACTGAGAATATGTACCTACCACAAAGTTGTAATTAGCTGGAATTTCATTTGTTTGAAAAATACTTTGTTGTTCAGAAGCTGCAAGAGCCTGATACATCACATTTCCATCTTCATCTTTAATATCTGTTTTAGGTTCTCTGCCATTAATGATAAAGGGTTTTAAATGTGCTGAACCAATAGCGGATAAATCACGATAGATGTCAGAAAATAAATTAGCTTTCTCGGTAATGAATATTGGTTTCATACCTTGCTTTACGCCATAACGTATCATCGCTGCTGCAATACGACCTTTACCAATTCCTGTTTGGTCGCCAATAATCATTCCTTGTCCTCTGGCTTCAATATTGTAAATCGCCATTGCAACGGCATCAATTTGTTCGGCTGATAACGCATGGCATAAATCTTTATGAGAGCCATAGCCTAAACGATTTCTTACAAAATTATCCATGTTACCACCAACCTCTGATTTAATTCTGGAGAGAGCTGCATGTGTTTCAAATCCCATTGAATCTGGCACTTGTGTATTTAACACGACACAGGCGTTTGATGCTGGTGTATAAGGCATTCCTAATTCATCGCCTAAAAAGAATTTTTCTATATCAAGAGCTTCTTGCTCTAGTGTTTTAATATCAATCATGTTTGGTTTGTTTTGTGCTGGTGCAACGTCTATCTCTGCATTATCCGTTCCGATAACTCTATCGTACAAATCCGAAAAAGAACGAATCACATTATCAATGGAGGCATTATAAATCGGTGCAACACCTTGTGGTTTATCTTTTCTGCCATCAATTAAAATCAAGCGAACTGGAAAGCCAGTCCCTTGTCTGGTGTATAATCGGTTGCCGTCAATCTGTATCACATCAACCACATTGTAATGATGATACAGATAGTTAAACAGGATGCGGTTTTTTCCTTTTTCTATTCTGCCGAGTTTGTCCCAGCGAGTATGACCGCCAATGATGATAGCTGCTTTACCATCATTTGCCATTGTATCTAAAGCACGTAAAGCCATTAAATGGTCTAGGACACGAATGGGAAACGTATTATAATCAATTGCTTTATTTAATACACCAAAAGGAGGATTAGTTAATACAGCTTGAAAGGTTGCCTTTAAATCTATGTAAGAAAATGGAGTAGTAGCATCACGATTAAATACATTGGCATAACCCTGAGTTTGTAAATTACGATTGCGGACAACGTCAATTTCATTCACATACACTCGCTCTGGTTTGGCTGCAATGGTCAATAAGCCGTTTCCAGCACTTGGTTCAAATGCGTAACCTCCTGTTTGATGTAAGTGGTTTAAGCCACAATACACACCCATTAAATATCCGATTGGAGCTGGTGTAGAATATTGTTGTAATAAAATACTTTGTGATGTTCGATGAGATAAAATCATTTGGTTATTGTATAACTCAACAATACGTTCGTATTTTTCTCTGGTCGTTCCCTTACCTTGTGCAATTTCTCTGGCAACATTTACGATAGCAAGTTCTGTTAGTTCTTTAATTTCTGTTTTGTCATCAATCTTTAACGAATAAGCGAGAGCTTCAACGCTACGCTTGTTATGCTTGTAACTTATACGCAAACTTCTTTCCATATAGGTTACAAACTCCAAAAGGTTTGGGGCAAGTATTTTTTGCCCCAAACCTAAAAGAGAATTTATATTTCGATTAACGTCCATTATACACTCAATAACTTTAAGGTTAATGTTGCTGCACGAACTGAAACAAATTTTGTAGAACTTCCCGACACTCTGCGAAGTGCTATTGCATAAGCTTTACCAGCTTCCAGTTCAATTGAATTATTACTGGCAATACAACTGTATGCTGAATTTTTAAATTGAGTAGCTGAATTAGCAACCATGCTGTTCGTGGCAATATCTACGATACACAATTCGCCAACTAAACCTGCATCTACAATAGCATAAGCAAATAACTGTGTTTTGATTTTTTGTTTTCTGTTGAGGAAATAATAGCCATTGGTAGGTATGACAAACACATGGCTGTTTTGCACAAACAAAGCACTTTTAGTTTTAAAAACCGAAGGTAACACCAGCGGTATGCTGGTGTTACTAAACTGGTCGCTATCCACTAAGGATTTTGGTGTAACAATTAACCTATCGGATATTCCTGTATTAATATCAGAGCCTTTAGCGTTTCTGAAATTAAATAGCTTTCCTGTTAAGAGGTCTAAAAAATATCCCATGTTATGCGTATAATAATTCAATGCGGTTATTCCAGATGTTATCAAAATCTTTGTTTCCGTCTGCCCACTGATAAGAACAGACATCCCCTGTATTGCTAATTCTTTGAATTGCCCATACTGCCTCTTGCTGATTCGCTGCTGGGCTGGCGAAGCCTTTGTAAATAATGTTCGGATTGCTTTCATCAATTAAAACTGGTTCAAAGAAAATTTTACTATCTAAGGTGCTTACCGCATATCTAATGTTCGTTACTTGCTCGTTCAGTTCATTGAGTTTAGCGATTTCTTCAATCTGTTTTTCTTCCGTTGCACTTCCTGAAATGCTTGTTGCAGCCAACATATCGTTAATCGCATCTTTTAATATTTCTGGCGATGCCGTTGCAGGAACGGCTACATCTGCATAAGGAATGAAGACGTTGTATAAAGCCCCTTTACCAATATCAATTTTGATGATGTTTGTTTTAACAACTACTATCTCAATGATTTGAGATTTCATAATGTTGCGTATCAACGTTCCGTTTTTAATTCTAAGGCTTACGCCATTATTTGTTATTGCTATTGCTGTGGATTCCATTATTTTAATGTTTATGAGTTTGTATTATTTTTCGTCTTCTTTGTTTTTTCTTACGGTCACTTGTGCGATAATCTCTCCAACCCAAGCCCCCACAAAGCCGCCTATCATTACATAAGGCACGGCATCTTTAACATGTGTTTTGGCATAGTAGTAAGAGGCCAGAGAACCGATTAATGTGAACGTGGACACTAACGTTTTTTCTTTCATTGTTTATTTTAGAGTTTGGTTAATTAATAAAGCACTTGTAAATCCAGATATTAAAATCAATGTTCCTGTGAGAATCCTACTTTTTAAAACATCTTTCTTTTGTTGTTTGTAGGCTGTATTTAATTGTTGGGTTAGGTAGATTTCTTTTTGTTCCTGTTCTTTCTGAAGGGCTTTCAAATTATCCTTTTCTAAATTCTGAAACACAATCACGCTATCCTGTTTGAATCCGACAATCTCTAATGCCCTGATACTCTCGTTACAAGCGGAATCCCTTTGCAGTTGAATAGCAAAATAGGTTTCTGCTAAAGGACTGATACTATCGTTTAATACATTTGAACTATCCACTTTTGCGAGTGCTGCTCGTAATTGATTTTCTAGTTCATTGGATTTGTAACGATAGATAGACAAAGATTTTTTCTTTTCAGAAACAAGAAATGTCAAACTATCCTTTTCTCTTTTCAGAATCTGAACATGTTTTTGGTAAGCACTATCCAACTCTGTTTGTCTTGCTTTTAACACCTTGATATAGCTGTTATCGGGCTGGACGACTACTGGAGTTTCCTTATGGTTGCAGATACATGTTCCCATTAAAACAATGAGTGCAAAAATGCCGAAGCCAATTCCTAAATTTTTAAATACGTTTCTCATAAATGATTTTTTAATTTTATTATTACTCGTTTGATTTTGGTTTTTCGATGCTATAACCGAAGCATCCAGCGGCTATTAAACTCACTATGGAATAAAACATGTACTCTGGAGTTTGAACTTTAAACAGCAGTTGGGCAAACCAACTAGAAACAATCAGTATCACACAAATGGCAATCACAAATTCTCTCAAGCTGTAATTATTGGTTTTGTCCTTTAGTAGTTCCTTTAGATACTTAATGATGTTCATGGCTTTTTAAGTTTTAATATTTCTTTTATCTCTTTTTTAAAGGCAAAGGCAGTAGCCGTTAAAACCACAGCACTTCCTAATACATACCAAATGGTAAAATCATCATGTGCTTGTTTCTTATCTAGTTCTTTTAATCCATAAGCCGATATTAATCCTCTGAGTGCTTTGCTGTAATTTGGGCTTTCTGAATATCCAGCCCTTTGTAAAGCTTCTGTTTGCATCTCAGGAGTTTTGGATGTAAATACACCATTGGCTTTGTATCGTGCATTAGCTAGTAAAAAAATCGTGTGGTCTTTCATGCTATCAAGTGCAGTTGGATATACTCGGAAATAACTTATTGGCTTTCCATCTCTAGGGGTTGATAGTGCAATCTTTTTTCCTTTCCATCTCCTATCTGCTTTGATACCGAAATAATTTTTTGCTTTTCTAACCGCTAAACCTTTACCTATTCCAAATTTTCCATGTTCATCTTTGCCACTACTTTCAATAATCATTTGAGCCATTTTTACAGAAGGAAAGAGGCTTGTTTTTTGCACGCTACGAATCACATCGGCTGCATTTCTTTTAATAAAATCCTCTACTTCTTTGCTCATTTGATTAGTGACTTTTTGCTGTTTAGATATTAGGTTCAATGTCTGGTGTGTAATTGGCTAACCAAGTTTTTACATCAAAGCAGGGACAAGCTTTGGCTACATTCGGGAAATCTCTATGTCCAAGAACCTTTGCTCCTTTGTAGGTTTCAGTTAGTTTCACAATCAAATCGAACATGGCATGTTGTTGTGATTTGGTGCGAGTATCTTTTGGTTTACCAGCTTTATCAACTCCACCGATGTAAGCGATATTGATACACTCGCTGTTGTGAGCATAAACCCCATTACTGTTTTTATTCTCAGCTAACAGTTGTGTAATATCTCCATCGGCTTCAATGATGTAGTGGTAGCCTACATGGTTGCCCCATTTACGTACCTCTTTCCAGTACCGTTTAATGCTTTCAATAGTTGTGTTAATTGGTGTAGCTGTACAATGCACTACAATGTATTTGATGTTACGTTTATTATTGGTTGTTGTCATAATGCGTTCTTAGTTGTGTTCTTTGATGTGTTGGGTTTGAACCAAAAAATATTGGTTTTCATTTTCAAAAAGTGTGTAAGCTCCACGAGTGGTAATGGCTTTACCCAATACCATGTTTCTTGGCACTCGAACCGATGCTCTGGGATTTTTCCAAACTTGTGTATCCTGAATCGTGATTAATAATTTTGCATCATCAATCCCACTTAACGACCACTTGTTACCATCGTATTTTAAACCCATGTTAGAAAAGGCTAAACGGATGGCATCTTTTTGTTTGGCATCTGTAAAGCTGTTCAACATACCATTGACTAATGTTTGTCTTACGCTTCCGATGCGGTAATTGACAAAGGTGTCGCTGACTGCTTTATAGTCCTCTGTGTTGCGAAGCGTTTTTAATAAACTCATTGCTTTATTAAAATTCTTTGTCAATGCTGCTGCATACAAATCTTTGGCAACCGTTGCATGGTCTGGACTACTGCCTTTTACCAAAAGATTAAAGGTTGTTTCGTTCACACTTTCTGGTAAGCCAACTTTTTTTAAAGCTGTTACCATTTCAGAGCCGAAGTCGCCATCTGCGCCGTACTTAGGCAAAATAGCTTTTCCGTACTTGGATATTAATGCTTCCTGTAAGGCTTTGACGTTTGCCCCTTTACTTCCTTTGCTTAATGGAAACGCATCTTTTGGTATAGCGTTGGTTTGTGTTTTCGGCTTTGGCGGAACATAAGTTGATTGAGTTTCTTCATTTGTATCTGGCATGTTATTGTTGCCCTCATCTTCTCCTTGTTTATGTTTTTTCCAATATTGAAAACCGAAATAACTCAACGCCCCTGTTGCAGCCACACTCAACCCTAATAACAACCATTTTTTACCGCTGCCTTTTTTGGCTTCGGCTGGTTTCGTTTGTTTATCTTTCGTTTTATTGTTCATCGTTTTATGATTTATGCTTTTCGTTTAGCTGTAATGATTTTCATATAGTCCCCGTATTCCCATACTTCTAATTCGCCTTTTAATACTGTAATTAAATTCTCTCCAAACTCTTTGTAGTATGCTTTGCCTACTTGTATAAAAGCCGTTTGAGTGGGGATTTCATTAAATACAGCTTTAATAGCTTTCTCATCCGTACCAGATATAAAGCCGTATGTTTTATCAAAAGCAGCTTTCAAACGTTTTGCCCATGCGGTGTATTGGTTGGTTGTCGATGCTTGTCCCTCTTTGTCGGGCTTGGCAGCAATGATTTGCAGCATTTCGTTATATTCACTCGTTTGCAATTCATCACTCATGTCCTTGTATAGGTTTTTTTGGTATTCTTTTGTGTAAGCATCAAATATTTTTTTTAGTTGTGCTTTACTTTTTATTTCTGTTAATACCTTTCTCAACGTTACTATATCTGTTCCCCAATAACCATCATTCTCAAAAGCCATTTTGATTTGCTTGGCAATGGTTTGTGGTGTGCCGTCTTCAAAACTTTTTTCATGTGCTTTATCTTCAATTTTATTAATGACAAACTTTTTAACCACTATCGCTAAACCAGTCAAACCAGCAGCACCAAGAACCGACCAGAGTAATTTTTCTCTCAGGCTCATCTCGTCATTTTTATCTGACTTGCTGTGTTTATATGGAATGGGTTTTTGCATGTTTGTTACTACCTGATTGATTTTTTAAACGCCTAATGCCTGTTTTGCCATTGCTGTTTTTACTGGGTCGTTCTTTACGATGTGTGCGAGTTTTTCTAATTCTTTCGCACTCAGTTTGGAAGCCAAAACCGTTAAGGCTTTTATTTTGGTTTCTGCTTCGCTTTCTTTACTGGCTGCTATCTCCAGTTCGTAGCTAAATTTTGTCATGTGATTATCAATTTTAAATGGTTAAACTTTTAAGCTTCGTTTTGTTCTTCGTTGTCTTTTAGTAATTCCAACACCGTTTGTAACTGTGATTTGTCTTTGCTTAATTCATCCAGCACTTCCATCACTAAGCCCATTTCATCTTCTGTAAATTGTTTTTCTAACTCTTTGAACAGATTGATAAAGGCTTGTTCTTGTTCGTTCAATACTGGTTGATTAGTAGAGGCTTCTTTCTTTTTAAAACTTACCTCTGTTTCTGGCGTGGTTTTTTGAGTGTCAATTTCTAAACGTTGATTATCCTGTTCAATGATTCCAGCTAATCCCGATACGGCTGGTATTTTAGAAATCAAATGTGTATTTCTTCTTACCAATCCTTCAAACGCAACCGATAACACATCTCCTAAATGAACGCCACCGATTTTATTCCCGTTCTTCTTTGCTTTCTCTATTAGGTCTTCTAATTGTTCGATGTATTCTTCTTTGTCTTCCAGTTCTCTGCGTTGCTCTGCCAATTCACGTTTTAATCGAGAAATTTCGTGATGCTGTTCGCCTTTAAACTTTTGTTCCTCTCTCCATTCGTTCACATTATTTCGAGAGAATTTTTTAATCGGCATACCGCTTAAACCTAAGTTTGTGGCTTCTTCTCGGTTACGTGCTTTTAATAGAAAAACAAATTGGTCGTTACGTGGAGATTGTGCAGAATTATAAATGATGATTTTGATTTGCTCGGTATCAGCATTCATGTAATCTTCGTAGCTGTCAAAGTCACTTACTTCATCGGTTTTGATAACAGCTTTTAAAGTGTCTACAAAAATTTCGTAAAACTTTGCTTTTCCTTTTTCTGCCATTGCAGTTAAGTGATTTTTTAAACGGTCGATTTTGTTCTGGTCGAAATTGTCAAATTGAATAGGCATAATATTTATTCTTTTGTAGTTGGTATTGGTTTATGTTTTGGAATGACTTGTATGAATCGGATATGGTTAATTCTGTTAGCGTAGTTGTTGATTTTGATTTCTCCCTGATGCTCGTAGGTTTGTTCATTAGTCTTATCTTCTGCTATATCAAATAATCCAAAGTCAGACATCACACTCGCATCGTTGATTTCTTCTACCAGAATATAGAATTGGTTATAGGCATCAATTTCTATTTTCTCGCTTGGCTGTAACACAAAGTGTCGGAAGCGTATGTAGTAGTCTGAGCCGTAACCGAGTTCTTTCATTCGGCGTGGGATATATTCTAAGGCTAATGCTATGTTCATGTTTTGTTGTCTTTAGATTTTGTTATCGTTGATACCACAGATAAACATTTAAGAGGTAATTGACATTTGTTTCCTGTTGCTCCCCTAATCGGTCTTTATAAACTCCCTGCACAATGGTACTTTCTGCATCTACCATCACCACTTCTTCAAATGCCATTGCTTGATGTGTAAATAGATTTACTTTCCAGAATCTATTTTGAGAAAAATCTCCATAGCCCATATTGTTATCCGATTGCAAATGACCAGAGTAAAAAATGTTAGCTTCTTCACAGCTTTGTAATTTTAGTTCTCCAATTACAGTACTTCGTTTAAAGTAGTTTTCTCTATTTTGCTCTACGGCACTTACTGAATGTATTTCAGTTTGAAATTCAGAAGTAGCAGCAGCTTTTTGCATTACTTCTTTTTCTTTCGTAGTAACTAATAGTCTTCCTCCTAATTCTACACCGATAATACGTTTAGCCGTCTTTGGTAGTTTAATCTGGAAATGTTTTACCTGACCAGCTTTGGTAATGAGGATGGGTGTGATTATAACTTGCTCTTGTATCATAACGCATCCTCCATTTCACAATCCACATATAACGACACTCGGTATGGTTCAAAACGAGTACGCCCATCTTCATTGTCAGTATAGCTTAGTTTAATGATTCCATTGCCCGGACTAACACTTCCAATATCATAGTAGCGTTGCTTTGGCGAAACATTGATGCCAGACATCAATAATTTACTTTCGTAATTATCAGGAAAAAACTCAGCGTTGTTGATTTCAATTTTTTGTGTTCCTCTGTAATACAGTAAATCATCTTTATCTGATGTCACTAATACACCTTTAATCGCTTCGATGTTTTTATCCAACTCAAATGATTTGTTGACAGCTTCTCTAGCAGTGGTAATTTGTATATCGAATCTTTTTTTTACTGGCTTTAACATGGTGTTTTATTTATTTTGTTTTTAATAAGTCCGCTGCTGATTGCAGCGGACTTTATTTTCTGGGTGTGTTACCTACTATGGAGTAGTAATGGTTCCGTGTAAGCCCACAAACAAATGGGTCTTTTGGTCTAAGCCATCCATCGTTCCTAACTCAACGGTAAATTCCATTAAGATGTCATCGTGGATTAAACGTGGGTTTGCTAACTTGTAATAGCCCAATGGCACGTTGTGCATATTACTTGTTTTGAACACGTTGTTGCTGGTTTCTGGAACGATTTGTTTTTTGTTGCTCTTTAATGAGAACTCTCCATTTGTGATGGGTGCAAAATCTTCTAATGCTCCGAACTTTGTTGCCATCACTTTGTCTTTTGACATTTCGGCAGCAACACCAGCTAATAACACAATACCACTTACTAAGAATGCTTGGTTCTTTGGTAATTTTGCATTCGACACGTTGCGTAATCCGATTTCTTTATCATCCTGCGTTTCAAACATTTTAATCGTTTTGGAACTCACAGGCTTAATGCTGTAAATCACGGTGTCGGCTAAACGCAAATCGCCTTTTGCTAAACCTTCTTTGATGTGTGCTGGTAACTCGGCAAAGTGTTTTTCCATTTCAGCTCGTGACCCTCTGCTAACTGCTCCCGAACTGGCTAACTTGTTAATGGTGCGTAAGCGTTTAATCGGATTCATTCTGCGTAATGCGCCAAGTAACTCATCGTTACCTTCTAAGCCATCTAATCCTAATAAGGCTCCAACGTTGTTGTATTCTTCTACTCCTTCTAATACGTCTAACATAATTTTCTGTTTTTTTGGTTTTACTTTGGTTTATTTTTTTGTTTTAAAAAGGGCGTAGCTTTCCTGTACCACTAATTATCTGAAATAGGGTTTACATAAACTGTATTGATTTTTATTAGGAACGTTAAGGCTTACAGCCCCTTTTTGGTTTTTGAGGATTAATAAATTTTCTCATCCTCAATGCCTGACATATCATCGTATGCTCCAGACATTTGTTTGCGTTCATATTGCTCACCGAGATAAGCGATTTCTTTCTCGATGTTTTCCAGCGAACCCATATCGAGTTCTTGCGTTTCGGATTTGGGGTATTTAAAATACTGAACGTTTCCCATTCCGTTTGTGCCATCCTCTGCGGATTTTGCTTTCGGCTTGATGATTTTATCGAGGTATAAACGTTGTTTGATATTTGTACCAAATGATTTGATACGTTCTTTCACTTCGTCCATGCCTGATAGCCCATTGACACCTGAACTGATTTGATAACCTCCCGAAGCCATCATACCTAGTCCAAAGCTTGTTGCCATTGGCATTCCGCTATAATGCCCAATGAGCGATGTTCCCAGCCCAACCAAAAGTGAGGGTTTACCAATGGCTGCTCCCGCAACCCCTCCACCGATAACACCTACTGCTAAATCTTTCAACGCTTCAATGGCACTATTTTTAGCGTCGCCTTTAGTATCTAGTTTTTTGGTTAATGCCAGTACATGCGCTTGTTTCGCTTTACTGGATTTTTTACTTTTCTTTTTGCTCATGTTTCTTTTTTTTAAAGGGTTAATTTTTCTGTTTTACATTAAAGCGACATTTGATTTTTTTCCATGTTGTCCTCTGTGCTTTCCCTTTGTTTGTCTTCTGCGTTTTCTTCTGATGCCATTCAATGCGGCTTGTGGTTTTTTAGTGCTTCCAGTTTCTTTGTTTCCTTTAACCATTCGATAACCAATGTATATGACCGTTGCAGCACCTAATCCAATTCCTAAAGGCTTCATCCATTTTTTGTTGTTCTCCCAAAAATCTTTAAAGCCCTTTTTCTGTTCTCCACCACCACCAGCATCCCCATTTTTATTTGCATTTCCATTTGTGCTATTCTCCTCTGCGTTGCTATTATCCTGAGAAGAATTACTCGAATCATTACGTTGCATGTTGGTATTACCGCTGTTATTAGTTGCAGGAGGTGAACTACTTTCAGAACTGTCATTACCACCGCCAGATGAACTGCTGTTGCTTGACCCACCACTGTTTGAACTGCTATTGATTCTTGCGGTCGGTGCATCTTCTCCGCCACCACCGCCACCACTACCGCTATCTGATGTATCGGCTGATGTTTCGCCACCACCACCACCTTCATCTTTAAAATCGGCATTGTTCTTTTTATTCGGGAATAAATTTCCAACGCCTTTTAAGAGTGCTGCAATAGCAGTCATTACGGTTGTTGCTGATGCGATAGCTGCGCCAGATGCAACGGCTGAGCCTAATCCATCAGTACCTTCTAAGCCATTTACAAATTCATCTTGGTAAACCGTTGCGCCTAAAAGTGTTGGTAGGCTGGAGTTCTCATTAATACCCGACATATCAATTTCATAGCCGTCCACTAATCCTAATCCGTTGACTTCTTTGTTTCGGTTTCCTCTGCCTGTTAGAATGGCTTTTTTGAGGTTCTCTGGTTTACCGCCAGCCGTGAAAAAAATCTGTTCCATTTTGTAAAGGATTTTTTTCAGCTTGTCGAATTTGCTCATGTCAGCTCCTTTTTGTCTGGCTTCTGCTTCGCTTAGATACGCCCACTTTAATTTTTGTGGCACTTTCATAATGTTGAGTTTCATGGAGGCAAGGATGCCAGCACGAAGTAAAGCAGTTGCGGGATTTGCTTTATTGACAACATTAAGAGCTTTCTTAGCGAACGTTTTGAACTTTTGGAATCCTTTTTTCTTGCTTTTTCCGCCCTGATTCCCTTCGGGCATTGCAGAAGTGCTTTGGCGACGTTTAAAGAGTTTCCCTAAATCTCCCATTTCGTCATTCCAACCAAACAGATCCTGTGCGTCCACATTGCCGTTTAGTTTGTTGTCATCTTCTGTTCCGTTTAGATATTCTAAATCCATAATAAAATCTTTTTTTTCGGTGTATGGTTCTTCGTAATTAAATTCATTCACTACACAATCTATCGTAATGTATTTCCCATTCCCTATTGGTACAATCGGGTAGATGTGTTGAAAATGATTTTGTTTGTACTTGGTTATTCGCATCACGCCTTTGATGTTGTGGTGTTGCAAAAGGCTTAGTACGGTTGTTGTAAAACAATCACAATCCACTCCCCGAAAGCGGTCATGCCATAACCTCGCTGGGGAACGTACTTGTTCTTTTCCATCTTCATCTTTTTTATACTTCACATGCTCATACAAAAAGTGCCAGATGTTACTGCATGTGTCGTATATGGTTGCTCCTTTTAATTGTGGGGCGATGCGTTCTGTTTGCCATAAGGTTTCCCTAACTACCTTTGGAATAAACTTAACTGTATCGCTTACCGTTGCGCCTTTCTTTTTTGTGATGACTTCCAATTTTGCTTTCGGGAACAAATGGTCGTACTCTTCTCCGCTTCTTATACTCTTTAGTGTTTTGCTCTCCATGTTCTTATGCTTTTGGGTGTAAAGTCATGTCATCCGATTTTTCATAAGGCAGCTTCTTCCAGCCTAAATCAATGGTGCTAATTGTTTTTACTGAAATCACTACGGCTACTTTCTGTACTAGCAATTTGACAAGCCCTGCACCAATCGAAAAAATGCTTGTTACTGGAATCTTAATCATAATGCTTTCGATGTTCGCTTCTCCGTATGCTGGTATCTTAATGTTTTTATCAATGACTTGTGAAGTGCCTACCACTTTGTCTTTGTAAACAAGTTTTACAAACGGAAATTTAATATTGAAAGAACTACGACTTGGATTTTTTAATTGTACATCTACTCTGATAGTTAAGCCGTCTAATTTGAGTGAATATATTTTGGCGGTGGTAACGGATTCTAATTGTGTCTGCGCTCGGTTCAATCTGGATACATAGGTTACTAAACCAACTACACCTGCACCGATGCCTGATATGATTCCTATTTTTTTCCAGTTAGCCATTTTCTTTTTTTGTTTTGTGTTTTTACTTTTTTTTCATTTTGTTGGAGAAATAATCTCCTGTTAGTTTAAATGCCATCCAGATTGCTCCGCCTACGACTGCCTTTACTGAATAATCCGCTAAGCCCGAATAATCCAAATTGGCAAAGAGGATTGCTCCTGTTAAAAAGGTATGCGAGGTGCTATCTGCTACTGCTTCTGTTGTTTTCATGTGTCCTCCTTTTTTTTATTGTTGTTATTTTTATCGGGTACAAAGATTAGCAAGGCTTTTAGCGTGCTGACCGTATTTTAGTGTCTTATTCGTTTTGTGTGAATTTGTTTTTGTTATGCTGCGTTTTGTAGGTTATTATTGACTACTTGAGCTGGTAAACCATATTTTTCTACAATGGATTTTACTTGAATCGTGCTGTACATGCCTGCTACTGGATTACCAATACTTGGTTCAATTTTTTCAGCCCATTTTTTTAAGATGTATTCTGAGATTTGCATAATGCCTGCTAACTCTTTACGGCTGTATGGTTTAAGGTTGAATGGTTTTTCTAATACGATTACTTTTGTTGACATAGTTTCTTTTTTTATAGATGAATTATTTTTTGATTTAGAAATTGAAATACTGAATGTGCATGATAGTGTTCATGTAGGTTTGCACTAAATCATGTTGTTTTAATTGGATGAGTTCTTTACGGAATTGCAGAACTTCAATCACATTTTTTTTATCGCAGTATTTGTAAACGGCTTTTGCCAGTAAGCTAATACCCTCGTTATAGTGTGGTACTGTTTTTCGTTGTTCTTCAACTACGGCATACCAACCAGCCGTTCCTGCTAATCCGTTTTTGTAATTGATATTTAACCAATCAATCGGTTTTGAAATGTAACGTCCTTTTCTACGTGCTAGGTAACGTTTAGCCAAGCATACACGCTCAATTAATTGCTTAAATGTTTTTTCGTTGTTCTTACTTCCTTTAAAGTGTTCTGATAATAGTGCTTTAAATTCTGTAATGTCATCTTCGGAAAATAGTTGTGTGTTCCATAAAGAGGCTTGACAAAACAACCATAAATTTTCGATGAGAATTTCTCTTTTTGAGTAAGGATATAAACCACCTTTTACTACTCTTAAATTTGCTTTTAATTTGCTTCCGTTTGCTGAATTTGTTTTTTTAATTGCGCTCATTTTATTTATTTTTTATCGTTTATACTCTTTGCTGGTAAGGCTTCTGCCGTTTGACGATACAAAGGTGCAACACTAAAAAAGGTCAATGTCCGCATTTGTCCGCATACTAAATTCTGTTGATTTTTTGACCGTAATTGACCGTATTTGTCCTAACTTGTCCTGATATTTTTTGTGAAACTTTTATCAGAAAATGACAAAAAATGGATTTATTATATTTATCGACTTAAAAAAATGAATGATGAAACAAAACTTATACATATTCAATGGCTATCCGAGTAAAAAATCTTTCTTTGTTGGTGTTGCTAAAGCAATAATTCTTTGTGATACTTTGAAACTGAGGAATATTAAAATGATTGTTCCCAGCTATGAGAACATGGTATATGACCAATTAGCGGAAGCTATTTGTGAAATGTGTAATAGTCCATTAGAGGAAGTGTTGAAGCAAGTTAAAGGAAACGCTTTCCCATTTGAGAATTGTGGCTTACAGATAAAATCTGTTGGTAATTTTAGTGCTTTTTATCCTTATGAAAGTATTATTCTGATGATGTATCCCATAGTTGACACTTACTCTAAATTGAAAAAAGAAATTACTAATTATCCAAATGTAATTATGTGTGTCAATCCTGCTAATTACGATGAGTTACAAGATGTATTTTCGGAATTCAATATAATTGAGGATAATAAATTAGGATAATAAAAAAGCCGATTGCTATTTCTAACAATCGGCTTTTTAACAATGAAATTAATTATTTCGCTTTATACGCTCTATTTCCTGTTTTTCTTTTAAGCATAGATACCTTCGTTAAGTTCCCAAAGCCATTATCATTATTCCAAAGCGTTTGGTCTCCAAATTTAAAATACATTCTACTTTTTGAAAAAGAAACATGACCAACATTATATCTAGTTAAAAAATTCATTATACTATGTTCATACTCATATTTTGGAGGGATTGGGCAGATTAGCACTATCATATCTTTATAATTTATGAAATCAGTTTCAGAATAATCTAAACATTGAGCCAACAAATCCTGCTTCATTCTGCCCTTTGTATTAGCAGTAAAAGGGTTTTTAATTTCAATACCAAATACTAGATTTTTATTTTTTATTAGCGTTGTATCTTTTGGTATTAGAACTAAATCAATACAAAGATTTTTGCCATTATAATGTTTACCACTCACTTGTTTAATTATTTCAAAATCTTTTTCAAATAATTTACAAAAAGAATCGCTGATATTTTGCTCACAAATATCATATTCATTAAATGTTATACCATGTTCTTTAAAGAAGCTAATGAATCTTTTTTTATAGTCATTACTAACTGAGTTGTCTTCTAATTCAGTTGCCGAAATATTATATTCATTTTCATTTAGTCTTTTGTGTCCATTCACGATATAGTTTTTATTATCATAACTAAATCGTGAATTTGGATATAACAACATTTTATCAGTATAACTAATAGTTGAGCCATCATTATTAAATAATTTATAGACGTATATCATTTTTAAATTTATTACTAGATAAATGTAGCACCAATATAGTATTTATTGAAATAAAAAAGCCGATTGCTATTTCTAACAATTGGCTAAAACTTAAAATATGAAAGTTTAAAATTACAACTATTTTTTTCGTTTAGTACTTTTTCCTTTCCCTTTTTGGTCGTTCCATTCTAAGTCTTTGTGAAAATGATTAATCAATTCTTCTTCATAATACTTTCTTAGTCCCTCTGGCTGAACTCCTAAAAATTTCACTCCAATATCTTTACCTTCTTTAATAGCAGCATTTATTTGTTTTAATTTTGAACCTGTTTTTTCATGGTGTTTTGAAAAATGTTCTCGCATTCTATTTTTAAATTCCTTAGAGCTTCTTTGACCTATGTATTTTAAATGCCAAGCTTTTGATTTGTTTTCTTTGATATAAAAAGCGTAAATGTTTGGTGTAAATTTTAATTCAGAAATTAAATTTTTTAGATTATCGTAGTCTATTTTACCTGATTTATCTGAGGGTAAATGAACTACACCAAGGATATTATCGAAAAAATCAATCACTTGGTCAAGGTGCAATAGTTCTGGCTTAATTTTTATTTCTTTTGCTTTCATGGTTTCTTTTATACTAATTAAAATAATGGATGTAGAAATTTCTCAAAAAGTTTCAGGTTTTTTTTAAACTCTTTGTTAAAACTATTGTTAATCCTCAAATCCAATATTTAATGTAATTTCCTGACACACATTTTTAATATTTGCTGTTCTTATATTTTCTGTTGGGTACAATACATATCCCGAATTTTGAACTGCTTTAAAGTTGTATTGCCCCATATTAACATTATAAGTAAGTGTTGTGTTTCCTTTGATAACATCAATAGCTTTGTTACCTTGATAAATCGTGTAGGGATTTGATGAAAAGTTTTTAATACGGATGATGCCTTTTTGTTGTTTTTCACATTCAGGCTTATTCATTTCTACCGCAACTTCTAACATGCTTTCAATAAGCTTAGCATGCTCATCATCAATCTTTTTAGTGAAATTGTAATTTGCGATTTCAGCTAAATAAGCATCATTATTGCAACATACGTTTTTATCTGTACAATAAACATCGGCACATTTTGCATATCTGATTTCAAGTTCTTGTAAGTAGTTATCGGCTTTAGCTTGAATGGATTGAAATGTAGGAAGTGCTTGATTGTATTTATTCATAAACTTTTGTAGGTAATCATTACTTACTCCTTGATTTATTAATTCTTGCTTTAATTGATTTTTACCAGATTCGGTTGTTAATTCATTAAGTAGTGTTTTTGATGAATATACATCTACTACTGCTTCGTTTATTTTACTAAGCATGTTTTGTTTTTTCTCATCCCAGTTTATTCCTTCAAGCCCGTATAAATCAAATGGAGCATAGTAGTATTGAGTAATGATACTTTGTTTAGGGTCAGATATATTTTTCATTACACCTTCAATAATTTTTGAAATAGCATTTACCTTGTCATCACTGCTGCCATTAATGATATTATTGATTTCTCCTTGTATTGAGCTTTGTTCAATTGAAGGGCCGTTTATTTCAATAGATGCGGTAAATTTATTACTAAATAATTGAGTGTTAATCCAATCATTATCTGTTACTTCAAACGAACCAGACGCTTTATAAGGTGTTGTTCCACTAGCATTTAAAGAATTTGATGTACTGCTCGTTTCATCACTTTTACTGCTTTGTTTAGTTAAAATAACACTGATGCTGCTTTCTCTTTTTACCCCATTGATATAATGTGTTCCGTAAAATTTTACAAAATCATTAAGATTTTTGGATGCGACTAAAGCTTTTGCATCGTCTGTTAATGCGAGGTCATTAGTGTAGTGATATGTCCCAAAATCTACATTAGCATTAAATATAATTCTTTCTAAATCCTGTACTTCTTTATTTGCATATTCTTCAAGGTTTTGACCTCCAATAGAAAATAAATTCAAAAAACTTACTTTTCCAGATGCCCCTTTTCTTTTAAACACATTATACTCTTGATTAGTTTGTGTGTGATAGACTTTAATCGTTGTTTTTTTACCACCAGACTGTTGTGCTTTTAAATTTTCTTCTTTACAACTTTCGGTAGTAAAACAACCCCTTGTTTGCTTGTAAATATCATTGATATGAAAACCTTTACCAACTCTAATTGGTGGCGTTGTATTCTCTTTATTAAAATAATTTGCATCAAATACGCTTGTTGATTGACCATTTACAACGTTTGCAAATTGAACTATTAAGAATAATAAAATGTAATTTTTTACTGACATAAATTTTAAGCTTTTAAACACTAAAATACATATTTTTTGCTTTTTTTAGGCTATTAAGGCTCTTTTTCGATAAATAAAATTGCCAGTCTATTTCAAACTGGCAGCACTAATTTTGCAATAAATAAGCTGGATACTATTTCTCAATAATCTCATAAGGTCTTCCCAGAAGCTCCATAATTTTCTCTACTTGGTTCACACTCCAACGGTGTCCGTTTCTTTCTCCTAAATGGTGTCTAATCTTTGCCATATCTCGTCTAAAAGTTCTGTCGCTGGCATTGAAAAATACCGATAGTTCCTTGTTTGTGTATGGCTTAATTACCAATCTGATTACTGTACTCATCTTCTCTCTCTATTTAATGTATTTAAACGCTTATATGTACTTTTAATTGCTATATCTACTCAAAAAATCTTCCTGTTCAAGATGAAGAAACGAAGCCATTTTAGCGATACTTATTTTTTGTTTAGTACGGTAATGAGTTAGTAAATCCCTTACCAGTTTGTATTGTTCTGCTTGAATATCTAATTCTTTAGGCTCTCTTCTACGTATATTTTGTTGATTGAATTGTTGTATTAAATAGCGCTTTTGATTATCGGTTAAAATTTCTAAATCTGATGCCCTATAAACCAATGATTGCATGGATACTTTCCACTTGCGTTTTAACTCGCCTAATTTTGGTAAACTTAAATCTTCGAGGTCTTTGTAAATTTCTTTTTCTGGCATTAATAATTCAGCGGCAAATAAATTAGCTTCGTGCGATAAATCTCTATCGTATGCAGGAGAGGTATATAGGTGCATAACCAAATGACCTAACTCGTATGCTAATGTAAATCGTTGCCTATCTCCCAATAAACTTTTATTGGTTATGATGATAGGGAATTTATCTAATGCCATTGTGCATCTGGCATCCACACGCTCTGTATTAAAATCCAAACTCACTAAAAGTATAAGGTGTTTCTCTAACACTTCACTCAAGTTTTGAATTGCCCCTTTATCAAGCTTCCACAATTTGCGTAATTGCTTGGCACATTCTTGTGGCGTACCGTATTTATTTACATCCAGTATAGGTAGTTTTATATCCTCGTACTTTATAGCATCTAATAACTGTTCTATATTTAAACGAGAGATATTGATATTTGCTTCAATTTGCGATATTAGTTTTGCTGCAACTACGTTACGCTTACGGTAACTTAATGAGAGGGGTAATACTTCGCCCTTTTGGTAAAAAAAGCTTTCTGGGTAATGCAGGGTTTTTGCTAATTTCTCTATCACGTCTTCGCTAATACCAAACACATCATTTTCCCAACGCCATGCTGTTGGTTTTGTTACATTCAATTTCTCCGCTATATCCAAATGTACCATTCCACGAGATTCTCTGGCAATGGTTATCATGTGCGGATTTACTTTTTTTACTGTTTCCATTTTTAATCCTGTTCTAATAATTCTACCCCACAAAGATAAATAACTATTTTGCAATATTACACAATAAGTTACATTAAAAGTTTAATTAAATAGTGTAACTAATTGATATACAGACAAATTGTTTTTTTTAAGGTTCGGGGGTTAATTGTATAGTAAATTTAATAAACCCTGTAATTGCTTTTACGAGATTTGAAAAATATTTGGGTGTTGATTTTCAAAATATTACGTTTTATAGCAATAGTTAGCTACAAAATATAGCAAATAATTAGGTCAATAAACAGGATTAAATTTTCACTTTATAGATTAAATCCGCAAGTGAGATATTTAACACACGAACAATTTTCAGATAGGTTACTATTCCGCTGTTTACCTCTCCTAATTCAATACGGCTAAGGTGTTTTTCGGATGAGCCAATTTCATAAGCCAGTTGCGCTCTGGAAATGCTCTTTTCGGTTCTAATACGTCTAATATTAATGCCTATTTGTTGTAAATCGGATATTTTTGGTTTTACTGCCACATGTCAAATCTGACATATTTTTAATATTTAATCAGGTCAGATATGACATGAAATGTTTTAATTTTACATTTGATTAATGAAACGAAAAATCTCTATTTACTAAAGATATGGAAGCGAGTAAAAGGATAAATATTTTAAAAGCCATTATCAGCAAAGGAGGTTTAATGGGCAGTTGTGCAAAGATTTATTTGAATGATGAAGTGATGGGGCATCAATTTATCATTGAATGCTCCAACCAATGCCATACTGTATTGATTGCCGAATACTTTGGTTCGGAGCTTGTATCAGAAATTTTAAAGTATAGTAAGGATTTTAATAACGTATTAAGCAATTAAAATGGCTAAGATTAATTCAGTAGTAATTATTGATTTTTCTGAAATTGATAATTTTATCAATCAAAAGACCTTAGAATACTGCGGAGCAAAAAACATTCGCACTTTTAAAAGGGCAGATGAAGCTTTACGTTTTCTGGAAGAAACGGACTTGGGTTTTCAATTAATTATTGTAGGTAACAATATTCCTGTATTAAATGGTTTTGATTTTATTGCCAAATTCAATACATTAGGATTACATACCAAACACGGCAAAGTGATTTTACTTTCTGCTTTTTTTAGTCCTGATGAAATTGAAGAGGCTCAAAGTAAAAAAATAGAGATATTAAACAAACCGCTAAATATGGAAACGTTAATGTCTGTTTAAGTAAAAATAGCACAATTTTTAAAATTTCTTACAAAGCTAAGTTTTAGATGAATTAATTTTTTTTAACGATTGAAGCAATATATTATATCATTAATCGTTATATTTGCCAAGCCTCAATAGTGAGGTAATTATTAACTAAAAAACAATTAAAAAAATGGAAAAATTAAATTCTGTGAAATTTAAGGCTTTATCAGAGTCTCAAATGAAAAGTGTTTCTGGCGGTCGTTGGGCACTTAAAACACTTAACGGAGGCGTTGGTCCTGATGGTCAATGTTTTACTGTTCGTATATTCGAACAGATAATCTTTGGTATAAAAACAGGAAATACGTATTCGGAAGAAGACGGAGGATTAGCGTAAATTATTAATTATTTAAATAAAATAAAAAATGGAAAAATTAAATAAACATAAAATAGAAGATTTAACTAATATCCAAGGTGGAAAGTATAAATTAGTTAGAGAAGGTAAATTTGAATGTGGTACTTATAAAATATACCGTAAAGTTTTTCTTGGTATAGTTTATGGTGACGATGTAGTTGTTGGAGATGGCGATCCCGCTCCAATGGTTGTATCAGGAGACGGCAGTTATGAGTTAGTAGGAGAATTTTCTTCTGCTCAGGCTATAAGTTAATTAATTCTAAAAAACAAACTAAAGCAGGTAATTTAAGTATTACCTGCTTTCATTCTTATGAAATACCTCGTTTTATTGCTAGTAATTATAGTAAAGACTTCTTTTTCGCAGCCAATTAAGGATTATTTCTATAATAATGAACTTTCACAGATATATAATTTATCAAATGAATTAACTTTTGTCACGGGAATCGATGAAAGGTCGATAGACTTTTTCTCAAAAATAACAAATGATATTTATATATGTCTTAGCAAAGAGGAAAGTGTACTTTATTTGAAAGAATTTAAAACAGGTTTAACCTTAGATTTTATAAATTTAAATAAAATACCTAAAATCACATTAGCAGATAATAAATATAGTTATAATGAAAAAACATATAGCTACAAATCAGCCTTTTTTAATTTATTTGGTAAATTTAATCAGTTAAACAAAACTTCATTTTCATTAGGTCTATTTGAAATTGAAGACAGCAATTCTTCTATAATAATAAATGTTGATACGATTAATCAAAAGTTACATTATGATATTCATAAGTTAAATGATATTATAGTAAAACGAAAAAAAACTAAGCTAGATACGATATTTAATAATTATTTATTTAAAAAATTTGCATCAAAATCATTAAAATGTGGGCAATTTGATATTATTAATTGTAGCGTTGCTCCATATTACTTTAATAAAGATATTATTAACACAAATTGCCAGTTATATTTCAAAAGCAATTTATTTCATCATTCAGATTTTACTACAAATGCTTACATTACTTCACTAAATGATTCTACTTTTCTTCGTTTAGAATCGAGTAAGTATAAAATTGATATTATAAACAAAAATCTTGAAGTCGTTAAGAGTATTCTTTACGATTCACTTACCAAGTCAATTCAAAAAGATTTCGCAAGTTTAGTAGTAGATTTTGAAACCGAAAAATTATATCTCTTAACATTTAATAAATATAATCAGGATAGTATAACATATTCGATTTATGCAATCACAAATTCTATGAAAGCTAATATTCATAAAGTTTTTACACTTACCTCAAATATTGCTGGATATGAGTTTCAAATTCACAATAACAATATCTATCTTACTGCCAATAACCAATTTGATAAAACTAAGTATATTTATATGTATAAACATAAGCTTAGTGAAGAAAAACTTAACCAAATTAGAATATTTAAAAAAAATAAAATAAAAAGTATAGGAAAAACAGGTATTTCTAATAATAATGTTTTATGCTATAGTGACATTTACATTAATCACATAATTGAAAAAGACAAAAGTGATTTCTATAAATTAAAAACTATGCCAAAAGAAATTCAAAAAAAAATATTAAGAGAAAACAATAAAAAGTTAAATAAATCAGATAGTTTAAAATTATTTATTACTAAAGCAATCGAATTAATTGATGAAAAACAATACGATTTGCTTATTACTAAATTTTTTCTATTTAATGATAGTAATGAAGTCGATAAAAAAATATTGAAATCAATTGATTTAGAAGGTAGAATTAACGAAGATATAATTAATGGATTAATTTCATATATGGAAATAATAAAAGATTTTAATTTAGATTTTTATATGACCAATCCGATTAATTCTAATCAGAGAAAAACAATATTAAATTTGACAACAAAAAACGGAAGCCTGTTTCAATGTTGTTTTAAAAACAATCAGTGGTATTTTACTACGTCTTATTATTCCCCTTTATAAGTATATGGTTATTTTATTTAGTAAAAACACTTCTGACAATACGATATTGAGCATTGAGGAGATATTTAATTTTTTAAATTTTAAAAATTATATAAAATTATCACAAGAGGATTTTGTTAACGAGAAGTTTTATTTTGATTTGAATAATAATGAGTTATATATACGGGATTTAAAGATTGATATTAATGAAGTTAGTTGTTTGTTTATGTGGAAATGGTCATCTAAAGTTAAAATCCATTTGGAGGAGTTTTATTCAGAACATGCCCAAAATGAAGTTCAAATAATGTATAAAAATCTGTTAGATATATTCCCTAAAGAGATTTGGTTTAATAGCTATGATAAACTCATTATTTCTAAGTATAATCAATTAATTGAAGCAAAAAAGGCAAGTTTAACAATCCCGCAAACATTTCTTATAAATAATTTCGAAGATTTAAATAAAATTCAAAAAAAATCATCTAATTTAATTACTAAAGGGTTTGAAACGTATTTGTTTAAAGATGATGAGAATATTTTTATAAATTATACATGCGATGTTAATTCAATTAAAACAAAAGCTGTTGGCAAATTTTTACCAAGTCTGGTTCAAGAAAAAATAGAAAAAAAATACGAAATAAGAGTGATTTTTCTTGAAGGAGTATGCTATTCCGCTGCAATCCTCTCTCAAGATAGTAATAAAACCAAAACTGATTTCAGGAACTATGATTATGAAAATCCAAACAATATATTGAATTATCAACTCCCAAAAGAAATTGAACACAATATTAGTAGATTTATGAATAATATTGGATTAACTTTTGGTTCTATTGATATTATAAAAAGTTTGGATAATAAATATTACTTTTTAGAAGTTAATCCAACTGGTCAGTTTGGACTAATTTCATCATCATGTAATTACAATATAAATTTTATGCTAGCTAATTCAATAATAAAAAGACATGAAAAAAGAAAAAGTAAATAAAAATACGGTTGAAACAATTCTTCCTCTAGGATTTTATTCGTTAACAAAATTAGAACCGAATAAAAACTTTTTTACCGCAGTAAAATGCTCAAAATATAAGACAGAAACTTTTATCACGCATACATTTTATAAGCCAATCAGTAAAATATTATGAACGAAAACAATGACATTTGGTATATTCTTTCGTCAAATTGCAAAATAGTTTCTGGCTATAATAGAGCTTTGATAATCGACCTAAAAAATAATAAATACGACATAATCCCTACTTCTTTAGCGAATTTAATTAACGAGGACTTGCCGTCAAGTTTTAATTCTATTAGAGATAAGTATAAATTACATAAAGAAACTATTGACGAGTATTTTGACTTTTTGACAAAGGAAGGTTATGTTATTAAAAGCAATTCTAGTGAATACATTTATTTTAATGCTTCTGATAGTAGTTTTGTATATCCTCATAAAGTGTCTAACATAATCATCGACTATTCTACTAAAATTGATTTTTATAAAATAGTAGAGTTTATAAATAATAATAATGCAGTTTCATTACAACTGAGATTTTTTGATGTTGTACATTTGGATATAATTAAAGAAGTTGTTTGTTTTTTTGACTTTTCGGTTTTAAAATCAATTGAGATAATTGCTCAAAATGTTCACTACGATTCAATTAATGATGTTGAAAAATTCATTTTAAGTAACGATAGGCTATTTGATATTTATATATTAGGTAATATTGAAGAAAAAATCATAGAATGTGGTCATAATTTTATAAAGAAAATTTACTTATTACAAGGTAATATTTCAGTAAATAAATGTGGCATTATACATCCAAATTATTTTATAGCTAATCGTGTTTTATTTCTTGAATCTCAACACTATAATACTTGCCTTAACAGAAAAATCAGTATTGATGTAAATGGGAATATCAAAAATTGCCCAAGTATGCAAGAGCATTTTGGAAACATACTCACTACAGATATTGAAGAAGTTTTTAATAATATCAATTTTAGAAAGCTTTGGGAAATAAAAAAAGATAATATTGAAACATGTAAAGATTGTGAATTTAGACATGTTTGTTCTGATTGTAGAGCTTACATAGATGAGCCTGAGAATATATATAGTAAGCCATTGAAATGTGGATATAGTCCATACACTAATGAATGGGAAGATTGGAGTAAAAATGACTTAAAAGAAAAAACGATTAAATATTATAATTTAAATGATTAATTAATAATAAATGCGCTTTGTGAAGAAATTTGAATTTTACCCTCAATCAGATGAAATGACTTGTGGAGCAACTTGTTTGCGAATGATTGCTAAGTACTATGGAAAACTATATAGTTTGGCAAACATCGTTAATTTAAGCGGAACAACAAGAGAAGGAACAAATTTTCAAGGATTAAGTGATGCGGCTGAAAAATTAAATTTCCGTACTTTAGGTGTAAAAATACCCTTTGAAACATTGGTTAAAGATGTGCCTTTACCATGTATTGCTCATTGGGAACAAAACCATTTTGTCGTAATTTATAAAATAAAAAATAATAGCATATTTCTTGCTGACCCTGCTCATGGATTATTAAAATATAATAAGGACGAATTTATTAAGCATTGGGTAAGTGATGGTATAGATGAAGGAGTATTATTATTATTAGAACCTACTAACGAATTTAATTCAGACGAAATAAATTCGAAAGAAGAAAAGAAAAATTTTTCTTTTATTTTTTCGTACTTACTTAAACATAAAAAACCTATCATTCAATTAATAATAGGTTTACTTGCTGGAAGTTTATTACAATTAATTTTCCCATTTTTAACTCAAAGTATTGTAGATATTGGTATTCAGAATAAAGATGTTCGTTTTATTTATTTGATACTTTTTGCCCAACTTATGGTGTTTTTTGGAAGGACAACCATAGACATAATTAGAAACTATATTTTAATGCACATAAGTAGTCGTATCAATATTTCATTAGTAAGTGATTTTTTTGTTAAACTTATGAAATTACCTATAAATTATTTTGACACAAAGATGACAGGTGATATAATGCAACGAATTAACGACAACCACCGTATTGAAAGTTTTTTAACGGGTTCTTCTCTTAATACCTTGTTTTCTTTATTTAATTTTTTTATTTTCAGTGGTGTACTGGCATGGTATAATCTAAAAATATTTTCTGTTTTTTTAATCGGTTCTTGCATTTATTTTATTTGGATAATCTTTTTCTTAAAAAGAAGAGCTGATTTAGATTATAAAAGATTTAAGCAGGGAGGTCAAAATCAGAGTAAGATTATTGAATTGATTAATGGGATGCAAGAAATTAAGTTACATAATGCAGAAAGACAAAAACGATGGCAATGGGAAATACTTCAAGCAAAATTATTTAAAATTAATTTAAAAAATTTATCATTAACTACTATTCAAAATTCGGGCTCATCACTAATTAATGAACTTAAAAACATTATAATTACGTTTTTAGCTGCTAAATTAGTATTGGATGGACAAGTAACATTAGGAATGATGCTTTCAATTAGTTACATCATTGGTCAATTGAATGCTCCAGTTATAGAAATGGTACATTTTATTCAAACATGGCAAGATGCGAAATTGAGCTTAGAGCGTTTGGGTGAAATTCATAACAAGGATGATGAAGAACCAATTGATACAGATAAGATAACTATTTTGGACTGTAATTTATCTTTTAACCTTCAAGATTTATCATTTAAATACGAGGGAGCTGGTAATGATTTTGTGTTACAAGATTTATCAGTTATAATTCCTTCTAATAAAATTACTGCAATTGTAGGTAGTAGTGGAAGTGGAAAAACTACTTTAATGAAATTACTTATGAAATTTTATGCCCCTTCTAAAGGAATAATTAAACTTAATGAAATTAATTTAAATACTATTTCTCCTTCTGCATGGAGAGATAAGTGTGGCGTTGTAATGCAGGAAGGATATATTTTTAGTGATACTATCGCTAATAATATTGCTGTTGGCGTTGATATTATTGATAGAGATAAATTAAGACACGCCGTAAAAGTAGCTAATATTGAAGATTTTATTGAAACTTTAGCATTAGGATATAATACTAAAATAGGAATGGAAGGTATTGGTATTAGTACAGGACAAAAACAACGCCTGTTAATTGCAAGGGCTGTATATAAAAACCCTGACT
>JBIICN010000139.1:0-3342 GCA_044238845.1 Bacteroidia bacterium | reverse complement strand
GCACGGCCCGTCCGCAGAAATTGGGCGACCTCGTCGAAGCGTCAATGTTTGAAACCCTGAAGACAGTGTGCCGTGGATACGCACTGAACCGACTCATGACCACCTCGTGGTCAGGCAAGGTTTGGCGCGTTTTGACTCTCATATCCGCTGACGGTTGCTCGAAGAAGCTCTTTCACCTTGTAGAGCTCATCGTTTGACGCGATCTCGTGTTTGGTCTCGACCTTGGCGGCATCAAACGTGCCAACGTATTTCTTGGCTGTGTTATACCACAGACGGCATATCGGTTTACGGTTATTGTCATCAAGTAACACCGTGAAGTATGTCTGCTGGTCGCGATACGCAACGCGTTTGACATCGACCAGATCGTGGATCAGAGACTTGACGATAACATATCCTTCGAGCTCTTCCTGCGTTGTCTCAAGCTTCGGCTTCTCAATGCCAGCAACGGATGCCGTAGACTCCACAGGCACTGCAGCGGTTGCCTCCGCGACACTGTCCTGCTGTTTGATGGCGAGGCTCAGACGTTCATTTAGCACATCATTGATGTATTGTGCGAATGTCTGCTTCACGAACCCACGGAAACGGTCGAGCACCTTTTGCGTCACAGAACCATTGTACACAAGCCTGGTCAGGTATCGTGTCAGTTCATCGGAAGGGTCAGTGATCTCGCGCTGAATAACCGCTCGCATCTCTCCGAGATACATGAGTTCCGATGCCGTTTCAGTGATCGTGTCAAGATTGAAATAGCTTTTATGAAACTTCTTTAGCTCCTCGATCTGCGCTTCCTTTATGGCGTCAATCTTAAACTCCAAGAACGGCTTCTCGTCCATCTTGTTCGGTTCAGCCAGATCCGTGTAGAACCGGAACGTGATGCCATTGGTCAGAATGCCGAACTTGGCCTTCGACACGTGGAAGTACCGAAGAAGCTGGCCGTCATGCAGGTCCAGATTGGCTTCGTGATGCTTGCACTCAACCAGGATCACAGGCAGTCCGTCCTTGAAGATCGCATAGTCGATCTTCTCACCCTTCTTGGTGCCAATATCCGTTACGTACTCAGGCCCGATCTCGAGAGGATTGAAAACGTCATACCCCAATGCCTGAAGAAAAGGCATGATGAGCGCATTCTTAGTTGCCTCTTCCGTTTTGACGTTGTCCTTCAAACGCGCAACGCGCTCGCCCAACTGCCGAATCTGATCTTTGAAGTCCATGGATGATTTCTCTATTGAGGTCGAAAGGTGTAACATCAGTTGCGTTTAAATGACCGTGACGCTCTAGCGTTCCTCACTCCTAACCCGCACATGCTGACCTCATCGCACATATTGACGTACAACATGGTTGATGAAACCCTCATCTGGACGATAGTAATGTCACAGCTACAAATCTGCGGTGGCATCGGCTGCGTAACATCACGGAAAATGATGTGATAAACATGCGATGCGGTGGTTGACGTCGGGGCGAACATGCATCGGTTCATGTGATCGTAGGGGCGGCCACGTTGGGCCGGGGCGACCACGTTGGGTCGCACCCCTATCATCGTCGATGCGTACACAATCGCTGACATGGACATCCCATCCATGGATACCCACGTGCATCCACGCGCACCCACGGCTGAGGCCGTGGGCTAATATGGGTCGACAAATGATCTACCTGGTGGAGATGACGGCGACGCATCACATTATGACGATGACGTATCGGTTTGACACGAACAAACGAACGGTACGCCAATTGATCGTCGGCCCATATCAGCCCACGGCCTCAGCCGTGGGTGCGCGAAATCATCGGCACGGAGGTGCCTGCACATCACGAATGCCCCCCCTATCGCCCCATCGCGATCGTTGTGATGCCGGCCATGATCAGGAACATGCCAATGATGGTGGGTATGGTGATCATCTGACGGTCGATGATCAACGTCCACATGACGGTGAAGGCGAAGGTCATGGCCGTGGAGAGCGGGATGTAGGTCGATAGTTTGGCGATGGAGACCACAGCGCCAAGGACGACGAAGGAGACGAACAAGGCGGCGACGCCGCTGATGCCCTGCCAGCCGGTGAGGGCCGTGAGGATGTTGCCTGCGGTGAAGGGTCGTCCGTGCAGAGCCATGGTGAGCAGGCCCATGCCGAGGACGCTGGTAGAGGTCTGCAGCAGGAGGAGCAGTACGAGCTTCATCGCTGGACTCCGCCCTGTCGTTGCAGGGCCTCGAAGTACAGACGGATGAGGTTTTCGTAGTCCTTGGTGTAGGCGTCGCGCAGCTGCTGCTGCATCTCGCGGGTAGCCCGCTGACGGGCCTTCAGACGCTCGTAGTCCAAACCGTCGGGGCTCTTACGCTTTGTGTCCTGGCCTACACGCGCTTCGCGCGTCTTCTCGTAGTCGCGGTCGTTGATGCTGCGCGAGGCGTCGAGCAGACGCGACAAGATGCGGTCCTGCCGCATGCGCGTGTCCTGGTTGACCGAGCCGGACTGGAGGTCGCTCATGACTTCGCGCATGTCTTCGGCGATCTTGCTAAGGTCGCCTACCGGCTTCTTCGGTCCGCTGATCTCGCGGGCCTCGCGCTCGAGTTCTTCCATGGCCTTCAGGGCGCGGCCCTGCTGCTGGGCCATGCGGCCCATCTCGGCACGCTGCTGCTCGCTCATCTGCTGGCCGCCCTGGCCCATCTGCTGCGTGCCCTGGTTGATGTTCTGCTGCTGGTCCGCAAGCTCCTGCAACTGCTGGAACGGACTCTTGCCCTTGCCTTTGCCCATGCCCGGACTGCCGCCCGGTCCGCCCTGCTTCTCGCCCTCGCCCGCCATCATCTGGCCAAGCGATTGCGACATCTTCTGGATGGCGGAGTTCATGGAGCTCATGGCCTTCTGCATGCTCTGGCCCGACTGCTGACCCCGTCGCTCCTGCAGGTTCTGCATAGCTTCCTGCATGCCCTGCAAGGCATTGCCCATGTCCTCGGCCATTTCGGGGGTTACACTCATGCTCTTTTGCGCCAGCTGCATCATGCTGTTGGTAAGGTTCTGCATGGCCTCGCGCGTGCGCTGCTGCTTGCGCGCCAGGTCCGGGAACTGCGAGCTCGACTGGTCGAGCTGGTTGGCCTGGTCGCGGAGTTCCTCCTGCTGCTTGGATAGGTCAAGCATGTCGTTCATCGACCGCTGCATCTGCCGCATGGCCTCCTTGGCGCCACGACGCTTCATGTCACGCTTGAGGTCTTTCATCTGCTGTGCAAAACGCTGCATGTTCTGCGAGGCGTTCTTCTGCTGCTCCGCTGCCTGCTCCATGTCGCCCTTCTCGGCATTCTGCCGGGCCTGCTCCATCTGCTGCTGCGTCCCCTGCTTGTCCAGCTCGCGCTGGGCCGCCTCA
>JBIICN010000140.1:0-3350 GCA_044238845.1 Bacteroidia bacterium | reverse complement strand
AATCCAGGTGCTATATCAGGAACAACTGTTGCAGTAACTCCAACAGCAACTACTATATATACTGTTGTTGGAACAACTACTTTAGGTTGTACAGCCACTCGTACTTTAAATTTAACGGTAACTCCTAACCCTACAGTCAATGCAACAGCAAGTCCTACAGCTGTTTGTGCTAGCTCCTCTGCAACCTTAACAGGAAGTGGTGCAACTACTTATACATGGAATCCAGGTGCTTTAACTGGAACTAACGTAGTGGTTACTCCAACTGCCACTACTATATATACAGTCATCGGAAGAACTGGAACGTGTTCTAACACAAGAACTATTTCTTTAACGGTTAATCCAAGTCCAACAGTTACAGTCTCTTCTTCTCCTACTTTAATTTGTAGAGGAAGTAGTGCTACATTAACTGCGGGCGGAACAAGCACTTATACTTGGAACCCAGGTGCTTTAACTGGTTCAGCAACCGTTGTTTCTCCAACTGTAACAACAACTTATACGGTTACTGGTAGATCTGTGGCTGGTTGTACAAATACAAGAACCGTTACATTAACAGTTTCAAATCCTACTATTAATGCGGTAGCTAGTCCAACAACTTTATGTGTCGGAAGCTCTGCAACCTTAACAGGAAGTGGTGCTAGCACTTATACTTGGAATCCAGGTGCATTATCTGGAACTACTGTAGCCGTTACACCAACTGCTACAACTGTTTATACTGTAGTTGGTACAACTACTTTAGGTTGTACAGCAACTAGAACTTTAAATTTAACAGTAACTCCTAATCCTACAGTTAATGCAACAGCTAGTTCAACTGCTGTTTGTGCTGGTTCTTCTGCAACTTTAACAGGAAGCGGCGCAACAACCTATACTTGGAATCCAGGAGCTTTAACTGGAACAACAGCAATAGTGACTCCAACTGCCACTACTATATATACAGTCATCGGAAGAACTGGCACTTGTTCTAATACAAATACAATTTCTTTAACTGTTAATCCAAGTCCTACTGTTACAGCGTCTTCTTCTCCTACTTTAATTTGTAGCGGAAACAGTGCGACTTTAACTGCTGGTGGCGCTGCCACTTACACTTGGAATCCAGGAGCTTTAACAGGTTCAACAACTGTTGTTTCTCCAACGGTTACAACTACTTATACCGTTACTGGTAGATCTGTGGCTGGTTGTACAAATACTAGAACCGTTACTTTAACTGTTTCTAACCCAACAATCAATGCTGTAGCTAATCCAACAACAGTATGTGCTGGAAGTTCTGCAACATTAACAGGAACAGGCGCTTCAACTTATACATGGAATCCAGGCGCTTTATCAGGAACAACTGTTGCAGTAACTCCAACAGCAACTACTATATATACTGTTGTTGGAACAACTACTTTAGGTTGTACTGCCACTCGTACTTTAAATTTAGTGGTAACTCCTAACCCTACAGTCAATGCAACAGCAAGTCCTACAGCTGTTTGTGCTGGCTCCTCTGCAACCTTAACAGGAGGTGGTGCAACTACTTATACATGGAATCCAGGAGCTTTAACTGGAACAACAGCAATAGTGACTCCAACTGCCACTACTATATATACAGTCATCGGAAGAACTGGAACTTGTTCTAATACAAATACAATTTCTTTAACTGTTAATTCAAATCCTACTGTAACTGCCTCTTCTTCCCCTACTTTAATTTGTAGAGGAAGCAGTAGTACAGTAACTGCTAGTGGCGCTTCAACTTACACTTGGAACCCCGGTGCTTTAACAGGTTCAACAACTGTTGTTTCTCCAACTGTAACAACTACCTATACGGTTACTGGATCCAATGGTTCTTGTACAAATACTAGAACTGTTACATTACAAGTAAGCCCGATTCCAACTTTAACAGCAGTTAGTAACCCAACTGTATTATGTTCAGGTAGTACAGCAACATTAACAACATCTGGTGCTTCAACTTATACATGGAACCCAGGTGCATTAACAGGAGCAACCATTGCCGTTACTCCAACAGCTACAACCGTTTACAGTGTTGTAGGAACAAACACCGCAGGTTGTACAAGTGCAACTCGCACCCTGAATTTAGTTGTAAATCCTACTCCAACTGTAACAGCGGTTTCAAGTCCAACAGCAATTTGTGCAGGCTCTTCAGCTACCTTAACGGGAACAGGTGCAACATCTTATACATGGAATCCTGGCGTTTTAACGGGTACAACTGCAGTTGTCAATCCAACTGCTACAACTATTTATACTGTAACAGGAGCTAACGGGTCTTGTACTAATACAAGAACGGTTTCTGTAACAGTTAACCCTTCTCCAACAGTAACAGCGGTTTCTAATCCAACGATATTATGTTCAGGTAATACAGCAACTTTAACAGGAACAGGAGCTTCCACTTATACATGGAATCCAGGTGCTTTAACAGGAGCAACTGTTGCGGTTACACCAACAGCAACTACCATATATACAGTAGTTGGCACTTCAACTTTAGGTTGTACGAATACAAGAACTTTATCATTAACAGTAACAACAACTCCAACTGTAACTGCTTCTGCAACTTCTGCAACCATTTGTGCAGGAACATCAACTTCTTTAACATCATCTGGCGCAACATCGTATACATGGAACCCTGGTGCTTTAACCGGAGCTACTGTAGCAGTTACACCAACTACTTCAATAATCTATACAGTAACAGGAGCTAATGGTTCTTGTACTAATACTCGTACAGTTTCTATCACTGTAAACTCTAACCCAACTGTAACAGCAGTTTCTAGTCCAACTGCAATTTGCGCTGGAGCCTCTGCAACATTAACTGGTTCGGGCGCTTCCACTTATACTTGGAACCCTGGAGCTTTAACAGGTTCAACTACGGTTGTTTCTCCAATAGTTACAACTACCTATACAGTAATTGGCACGACTGCTTTAGGATGTTCAAATACAAGAACAATTAGTTTAGTTGTGAATGTAATTCCTACTATCACTGCAACAAGTAGCCCTACTATTTTATGTGCTGGTTCATCTGCAACATTGACAGGAACCGGAGCAAGCACATACACATGGAATCCTGGTTCATTAACAGGAGCAACTATTGCAGTTACACCAACAGCAACGACAGTTTATAGTGTAGTTGGAACAAGTGCATCTGGATGTGCAAGTACAACTCGCACCATTAATTTAACAGTAACACCAATTCCGACCGTAATAGCAATTTCTAATCCAACAGCTATTTGTGCTGGCTCTTCTGCAACATTAACTGGAAGTGGCGCTACAACTTATACTTGGAATCCAGGAACACTAACAGGAACTAACGTTGTGGTTACTCCTACTGCTACTACAGTTTATACAGTAACAGGTGCAACAGGTTT
>JBIICN010000123.1:0-3352 GCA_044238845.1 Bacteroidia bacterium | reverse complement strand
CATAGCAATAATTTGATTTTCTGTAAACAGTGTCTTTTTCATTTTGCGCAATTTTAAAGTTAATAATTTTCTCCTTTAAATTGGCCCAAGAATAGGGAAGCTTACATATAATTTTATTAGACATTTGCAAAGCAAAAATAATTTCCTTTCGCGGGAGCGACTGCTTTTGCAAATGCCGAAGCCGAATGCCCAAATAGAATAAACCGTGTGTTATAGGTTGGTGGTGACACACAGGTGCATCTAGTTTGTCCATTTAGTTGTGTCGTCGACAAAATGATTTTTATTTAGAACTAGTCTTTTAGTTACAGTTGAGTCAATTGTTCTTAGCCCTTTTTTTATTTTAATACGTATATTAAACTTTGTGCTGTCAAAGTCTGAAAAACCTTTAGCTCCCATAATAAATAATAAACTTTGATTGGGAAAAAGGTGTACTCGGAAGTCGCAATTGCCCCAGCAATTACCTTCGGAAGGATAAACCCATTCTTTTCTGTCTAGATAACGATAGCTAATTTTACCCATGGTTATTGTCTTGACTGAAGTGTCTTTAAGGAAATACCAAGAAGTGTCTTGACTATGTTTGAGTGTGCTTACCCAAATAGTGTCTAAACTTTTATTTACGAGTTTGTAAAGATTGAAAGTGTCTGATAGGTGAGCGGGTCCACCTTTTGGAGGAACCATAGGTTTATTGTATTCAAGTATTTTGTCGCCGACATACTCGACTGGAAATTTATTATTGTCCGATTTGATTATTGTGTCGGCTTGTTGGCTTTTGTCGCTGCACGAGAACAAGTAAAAGAGTCCTGTTACAAGAATAATTGCCGATATGTTTTGTTGAGATGTCATATTACAGTTTATTCGTCCACCACTTACCTATAACGTTTTGCAGCTAGAACTTGTGCGGTTTTGGAACACTCGTCTACCGAAACGTTTAAATAAAGATACTATGTTTCTACGCATTTGCAATGCAAAATGATTGTCTTTCGCGAAGCGACCTTGACTTTGCAAATGCTTTGATGTCTGCCCGCATAAGTTTTAGGTGCGGTTATAACTTGTGCGCCCCACAAAGTTTGAAAAAACAGCTAACAGAAACAAACTATTACTAATAAAAGACTCCTATGTCTGACCGAAACCGAATGCCACCCAAAGCAATTTGTGAAAATTGCCAGAGCGTGAGAATACTATACAAGCTTTTTTGCAAAATTTGGATTGCAGGGCTGAATTGTGTGTTTTGCAAATGGGCTTGGATAGTTTGCGAAGTTGTCCTAAGTTGAATAGATAACAAGAACAGGGAAGTAGATTACAAGAACATAGAATACGAAAGCAAGAACATACGAATAGATTACAAGAACAGAATTTACAGTCTGAAGTATTGTCAGGTAGATTTATTAAAAACATTAATTATAAAGGTCTACAAAAAAATAGACGACAAGTATAGACGAGTAGATTGTTAAAATACTCAACGCGATTGTTAAAATAGTTAAATAGATTACAAGAACAATTAAACATGTATGAAGTACAAATGAATAGACGATAAGAACACAAAATATTGTCTGACATATTTACCAGTTTGATAGATAATTTATAAAAATGAATAAAATGAAACTTAAATAGATATAAAGTTTAGTTGAGTAGGTTTGGATTTTACGCGTTAGGGATTGTAACGTAAAGACCACAGTGAACTGATAACGGAACTAGGACTTGAAGTGATACGCCTAATTAGATTATTGTTTTATAATCTTAACTGTTTTTTTATTTGATTTATCTTGTATTGTTAAAAAATACATTCCAGCTGAAAAATTAGATAAATCAATTTGATCTGAAAAAGGAACTGATAATACTTTTTGACCTAAATAATTTTCAATCTTAATAATAGCGTTTTGAAATTGATTTTGTTCATCATTGATATTTAAGATTGAGGATGTTGGGTTGGGATAAATTTTTATAGAATTATATTCATTTAGTTCATTTACTAAATTTAAACAAGGAGAGACGTGTATTGTTTTTATATCGCTAACAGTATCAGGAATAGAAACTAAATATTTTGCCGATTTATGCTGAAAAGAGTCGTTAACTGCTGCATATATTTTGCCATTTAATCCTGCCAAGCACAAAGGAGCTTTTTCATAATCTGGGTATTTATAACTCCCTCCAAACACTTTTAAATCACAGCCATCAAACCTTGCTAATACATACATATTAGAATCATTGTCAGCAGGAACAACATAATTACCAGAAATGTATAATTCATTATTTATAACTTCCAAATCATTAACGGCATCAATAAAAGTAAAATCGGGAAAAGGATTAAACCAGTTTTGTCCATCCCACGCCATTAAACAATCTGCTGCATTTCCATTGGATTTATAAAAATAACCGCCTACATATAAAATCCCTTTATAGGATTTAAGGCTATTTACCCATGCCATGCCTCCGCGAACTCCATTTTGAAGTGAAGACCACTGAGTGCCTGTCCAACGTATAATTTCTTTAAACGCTCCATTAGTAAAATTACCTGCAAAATAATATTCACCATTAAAATATTCACCCGTATAAAGCCAATAACTCGGCGTACTAATGTTTGGATTATAAACAATGGGACTTGGTGGACTAAATACATTCCAATCAAAACCATTAAAAATAGCTAATGATTGTATATTTTGATTGCAGAGTGAATCGAAAAGACCCAATGCAAATAAATTACCATTAATTACTCTCAAACTCTGAATACCATTACTATTTATACCCATAGTACAACTTGGCTGCCAAATATTATTCACATATTCAAATAAATATTCTGTTCTACCATTATATGGAAAGTCATTACCTGCCATAAATAATCTATTTTGCCACCTTATTATGGAGCTTGAATTATAACAATTACAATTCCAAGTATTTTTAAGTGAATGAAACTTATTAAAATAATTTCCATCCCAATTAATCATTCCATCGCATGCCATAGTATCGGCATATTTAAATTTACCGCCTATATATAGGGAATTTGTAGTGGAATCAATATTCATATCACCTACAGATGAACTTAAGCCACCACCTACTATTTGCCAATTTTGTGCAAGACTATTTAGTCTTGCACAAAATAAAACAATTAATAAAACATAATATTTACTCTTTAATAAATTTGGCATTTAGTGTTTCTGTTTTAATAATTACAAGGTACAACCCAAAGTTTATATCTGAAAGATAAATTGAATGTTTATTTACTCTATTATATAAATAATACCGAGCTGCCGAAGGCGTGGTGTGCCGTGAATCATTATCAGTTGTAGGATAATGAATGTTGAATAAAAGATGATAGTAGGTCTATCACAATCGCCGAACATACGGAGGTTGTAAA
>JBIICN010000122.1:0-3448 GCA_044238845.1 Bacteroidia bacterium | reverse complement strand
GTTTACAACCTCCGTATGTTCGGCGATTGTGATAGACCTACTATCATCTTTTATTCAACATTCATTATCCTACAACTGATAATGATTCACGGCACACCGCGCCACGGGCGTACGGTATTTTTGTTAGGAAGTAGTTTATATAAAAAAGTCTAGTATTGAATATAGATATAAAAACTTTATATTTTTAAGGTATATTTAATTCATATAATATAATACGCAATGACTAAAGAAAATGCATTAAAGGCTATAAAAAAATTGGTTTTAGATTTTGAAAATAATCTTGCTTCAGCTAAAGACCTTAATAAATTTGGTGAAACTGAAACCCGTATTCAATATATTAACCCATTTTTTAAGGCTTTAGGCTGGAACATGGACAATCAAGATCCTGTATTACCAGAAAGTCATAAAGAAATAGTTCATGAAACAGACGTTACTGTAAAAGAAAGAGGTGAAAGAAAAAACAAAAAACCTGACTATGGTTTTAGAAAAGATGGAAATACAATATTTTTTGTTGATGCAAAAAAACCAGTAATAAATATCAAAGATGATAGTAGTACATCTTTTCAAATTAGAAGATATGGCTGGAGCGCGAAACATGCAATTGCAATTGTTACAGATTTTGAAGAGTTTGCTATTTACGAAACTACAATTGAACCAAAAGCTTCAGATAAGACATCTAAATGCCTTAGTGACTATTTTACATATAAACAATATGAAGAAAAGTTCGATTATATTTGGGACTTACTTCATAAAGATAACGTATACGCTGGAAGTATAGATGTTTACGCTAAAACCGATAAAAGAGGTAAGGATACTGTAGATAATAAATTTCTAGATTCCTTGGAGAATTGGCGTAAACATTTAGCCATAAAAATAAACGAGGAAAATAAAAATTTAACAGAAGCCGAATTAAATTTTGTCGTTCAGCAAAACATAGATAGAATTATATTTCTACGAATAGCTGAATCAAAAGATATTGAACCATACGAACAATTAAAATCTATTTTAAATTCTAAAAACATTTATGAAGAGCTTCTAAGGATATTTGACAAGTCTGAACAAAAATATAATGCCGGATTATTTGATTTTAAAAAGGTAGATACCATTTCGAAAACTATTACTATTCCAAATAAAGTTTTAACACAAATCATTAATGACTTATATTATCCAAATTCTTCTTATGCGTTCGATGTCATCCCAATCGAAATAATTGGGCATGCTTATGAACAATTTTTAGGAAGTATTATTCGGCTAACAAAAGGACAAAATGCAAAAGTAGAACCTAAACCTGAGGTGAGAAAAGCAGGAGGTGTTTTTTATACGCCAGAGCAAATTGTAAAATATATTTGTAAAGAAACAATAGAACCATTTATAAAAGGAAAAAAACCAGAGGATATTAGTAAAATTAAAATTGTCGATCCTGCCTGCGGCAGTGGATCATTTTTAATTGGTGCATATAGCTATCTTTTAAATTATCATTTAGATTACTATACAGAACTTAAACGAAATGGAAAAAAAGTTCCTTAATTAAACGTTGTAGGTAAATTAACTAATTAAGTAAAAAAACGAATCTTAACAAATAACATATTTGGTGTTGACTTAGATTCTAATGCAGTTGAAGTGGCAAAATTAAGCTTGTTGCTAAAGTGTATGGAAGAAGAAACTAAAGGCACTATTGACTATCAATTAAAGTTTTTCCACGAACGTGTTTTGCCAACATTGGATAATAATATCAAATGTGGCAATAGCTTAGTTGATCATGATTATCACGATAGTGAATTAGATTTTGGAGATGAAAAAACTGGAAATCCATTTAATTGGAAAAGAGAATTTTCAGAAGTATTTAAACACGGTGGCTTCGATATTGTTGTTGGTAATCCTCCATATGTTTTATTAGAAGGCGAATTTAGAAACGACGACATGATTTCGTATTTCAGAAAAAAATATTCGAGCGCTTCATATAAAATAGATTTATATCACCTTTTTATTGAAAGAGGAATCCATTTGTTAAAAGAAAATGGAAAATTAGGTTTTATTACACCGAGCAACTTTTTATCAAATAACGGTCTTGTTTCTCTTAGAGAAACAATTCTTAAGAAATCATACATAAATGAATTAAATGTAATTTCAGGGAAAGTATTTATTGGTGCCTCGGTAGACACAACTATATCTATTTTATCGAAGAGCACAAATAAGAAAAAATCTTCTTTTATACATTCAGAGTGGAAAGGAAAATCTTTAAATGAAAATTCAAAAATTATTTTTGACCAAAATAACTTTTTAGAAAACGAGGGAAAAATTTTTATATCAACAGGCAAAAATATAAAATTCAAAGTTCCAACTTTCAATCTTGGTGATAGCTATTCAGTAAAATTCGGAATGCAACTTAGAGATAGAAAAAAATTTCTTGGCGATGTAATTACAAAAGATGATAAAAAATTAATTACTAAATTTCATAGACCTTGTTATACTGGCAAAAATGTTGGCAAATACAATATGGAGTATAGTAATATGTTAGCATACTTTAACCGAGAAGCAAAAAGTGGAGGTTGTTGGGATGAGGCTATTCACAATGCTAATCCTAAAATAATTGTAAGACAAATAGGCTTACATCCTATTTGTGCCATAGATTTAAAAGGTTATTGCTGCTTAAATACAGTTTTTATGATTGCTCCAAAAGTAAAATCTGATATTAACCTAAAATTTATACTAGGTATTTTAAATTCAAAGTTTATGGCGGATTTTTGGCAACAAAATTTTTCTGACAAAAGACAAACTTTTCCTAAAATAAAAGGCAGCTATTTAGAAAAATTACCACTTCCTGTAATTGATTTAAAAAACAAAAAATCTAGGCAATTACACGACGACATAGTTAAATATATTGATACAATATTAAAACTTAAAGATGATATCACTGGAGAATCATTAAAAAATAAAATTGATCAATTAAATTCAAGAATTGCGCATTGTGAAGAACAAATAGATAGTTTAGTTTCAGAAGTTTACGGCATTAATTAATACAGTGAGGCAAACAATTGACTGCCGTGTCAATTTTCCGACCTGTGCGCATAGACCTAAGTGTGCTTACCTGTGTACAAGCCACCGCACATTTTGCAAGCACATTTGGTCGCTTATTTTCAAAGGCAATAATTTTAGTTTGCGCCAAATAAGCTTGCAAAATTTCCTCCCCGCCTGTGGGTGCTATTAGAACAAGCAATTTTCCAAATTGCCTCCCTATCGCACAGTAAAAACTAAAAACTGTGTTCCAAAATAAACATTCGGCAGACTGACCAACTAACCTCATAAAAAATATGCGGACACCTACCTGTGTGTAAACTAAGTAGGGCGCACTGAAACATAACAGCACCTTTGCCTTATGCGAGCGGAAGTATAAGTTTTTTGCTTACATTTTGCCTGCTGCGCAGAAAGTTGTATTTTTAAGTAAGCA
>JBIICN010000031.1:0-41219 GCA_044238845.1 Bacteroidia bacterium | reverse complement strand
TATGACCGTCATTTTTTAATTTATCTAAAGCGGCTAAAGTTTGTTTTTTTACCTCAGGATCTAAACCGTTAGATTCTACACATTCTTTTAAGTAAGCCACTTTATATTTTTTGTTTTCAGATAAAGCATTCACATATTGCCCAACTGCTTTTTGCGAAGCCGTTGTATCATACTCATCTTTACCTGCCATAATTTCTAATAATAAAGCAGCGTCTTCTACTGTTTTTGTGATAGGACCTATTTGATCGAATGAAGAAGCATAAGCAATTAATCCCCAACGAGAAATTCTTCCGTAAGTAGGTTTTAATCCAACTGTTCCGGTAAACGAAGCTGGTTGGCGAATAGAACCACCTGTATCAGAACCTAGAGTAACATGGCATAAATTAGCAGCAACTGCTGCTGCAGAACCGCCTGAAGAACCACCTGGTACTGTTTTTTCGTTTAATGGATTTAACACTTTACCAAAAGCTGAATTTTCGTTACTACTTCCCATTGCAAATTCATCACAATTTAAGCGGCCGATGATAATTGCATCTTCCGCTAATAAACGTTCAACCACTGTAGATGAATATAAAGATTCAAAGCCATCTAATATTTTTGATGAACAAGAAACCTTATGACCTTTATAACAGATATTATCTTTTAAACCAATCACAACGCCAGCTAATTTACCAGCTGTTTTCGATTTAATTTTTTCATCCACTAATTTTGCTTGACTTAAAGCAGAATCAGTAAACACTTCTAAAAAAGCATTTAACTGTTTTTTTGCTTCAATGGCTTTGATTGATTCTTCTACTAATTGAATACAAGAAATTGTTCCTGAATTTAAATCAGCATGAAGATTTTTAATAGTTGTAAATGTATACACAGTTTATATATTAAATAATAAAAGCGTCAATCACATAGAAAGACGCTTTTAAAATGTGATTCAATAAATATTATTTTTTTTCTAAGTCAGTAGATTCAGAAGAATTTCCGTCTTTAGCATCCTTAAATTCTTTCATCCCTTTTCCTAATCCTTTCATTAATTCAGGAATTTTTTTACCTCCGAATAATAATAAAACGATAACTAAAATAATGATGATTTCAGGAGCTCCAAGTCCGCCTAACATACCTAAGATTAATGCTTGTGTCATTGTTATAAATTTAGGGTACAAATATAAGGATTTATTAGTTTTAAGCAAATTGCCAAAAATCTGTTATTTTTGAGCAAAATAGCGCTTATGATTAAGAAAATAGAACATATTGGGATTGCTGTAAAAAGCATTCAAAACTCTAACGATTTATTTAAAAAACTCTTCGGAAAGGACCATTATAAGGTAGAATCTGTAGAAAGTGAAGGCGTAAGCACGTCATTTTTTCAGTTAGGGGAGACTAAAATTGAGCTTTTAGAAGCTACTAATCCCGAAAGTGCTATTTCTAAATTTATTGATAAAAAAGGGGAAGGAATTCACCATATTGCCTACGAAGTTGATGATATATATCAAGAAATGGACAGGTTAAAAACTGAAGGTTTTGAGGTATTGAACAAAGAACCAAAACATGGGGCTGACAATAAATTGATTTTCTTTTTACATCCAAAAAGCACCAATGGTGTTTTAGTAGAATTGTGTCAGGAAAGAAAAGATTAATGCGATTACAATTTAATTTGTAAAGTCACATAAAAATTTCGAGGATCGGATGGTAAAATACCTGGGCCGGGATAACCCTCTGCACGACGAGTAAAATATATTTCGTTTAAAAAATTATTGATACCTGCCGATACATTGAAAAATTTATAGGTGTATTGAGCAGAAAAATCACAAATGGTATATGCAGGAATAATTCCGGTAATGGCATTGGTACTAAATTTTGAGTTACTAGCATCTGCAAATTGTTCGGCAGTATAAGAACCTTGAACAGTTGTACTAAATCCTTTGTATTTATAGGTTAAGCCGCTTCTTAAAATACTCATCGGCACCAACTCAACTAATTTATTATTAAATCCACTTTGTTGACTACTAATGTATCTAGCATCTGTATACGAAGCGTTCACAAAATAACTTAACTTATGCTTGGCTTCTTTTTTAAATAGTTTTATTAAATCAATTTCTCCAAAACACTCAGCGCCAATATTTCTACTATCCGAAATATTTGTTCTATATCTATACAATACATAGGTTGCTTCATCTTCTTTTAATACTGTTCCAATACGATCGTTATATCTTAAATAATACACACTAAAATCTAAGTATAATAAATCTTTCAACGTTAATCTAATCCCACCATCAGCGGTATATCCTGTTTCATCTTTTAAATTGGGATCCACTTTAAAATTAGGATTTACCACGCGCATATCATTAAAATTAATAGAGCGGTAATTTTGACTAAAGTTAGCATACAACTCTACTTTACTTACTGGCTTATATAACAAACCTAAACCGCCTAATAAAAATGAACGATTACTATTTCTTTCTTCTTCACGTTTTAAATCTAAAATAATATTACCTGCTAAATCTTTATTCGTTTCTTTATAATATCCTGCAGCTGAAGTAGAAATGTATTCGAAACGAACACCAGGTGTTAAACTTAATTTTTTAGTTAATTGAAAAATGTTTTCAGAAAACCCAGCAATGTTTCTACTAGGGAATGTATAATCGCTATGCTCTAAATCATTAGGATTTAAATAACTGAAATTAGCTTTAGAAGTTGTGTCACCCAAGCCTTGTTTTCTGAAGGTTTTTCCTTGATAATAACGAACGCCAACTAAAAAAACAGACGTGTTCTTAAACAATTCATAGCGTTTTAAAAAACGTAATTCAGAACCAAAATTTTTATATTGATCTCCTAAAATATCTCTTTCTGTTAAAGGATCTGCTCTATTGATTTGCCCGAGATAACCTACCGTAATTCTTTCTGCAATTAACCCAAAATTCATCCAACTAATTCTGGCAGATGGCGATAATTTCCAATCTAAACTTAAGGATGCTAAATTCCAATTTACCTTAAACCAATTCCTATTCCTTATACTCTTTGATGGATCTAAATTAAATTGCTTATCCGTTAAACCTCCAGGCTGATGAGCTAAATAAGTCATATAAGTGTATTCACCTGTAATTTTAAAATTTGAATTCACCTGATAATTAATTGATGCATGAGCTGTATGCATTTTAAATTCTGAATTTGGCCTCCAGCTATCTCCTTGTTTGTATTGATAGAATGTATAATAGTTTATTTTTTTAACTGTTCCTCCGATACTATTAAAAGAATTAATTAATCCAAACGAGCCATATGTTTGACGAGATGTTAATTGTATTTTTTTATCGGCTGGCCCTTTTTTAAATTTAAAATTGATAAAGCCACCAAACTGTGTTCCGTATTGCAAACTAGCAGCGCCTCTTATCACTTCAATTCTATCTAAGGCTTCTGTTGGCGGCGTGTAATAACTTTCAGGATAGCCTAAAGCATCAGCACTAATATCATAACCATTTTGTCGGGTATTAAAATTAGAAACACGATTAGGATTTAATCCTCTACCTCCAATACCCAATTGAATACCTGCTCCATCGTTTTCAAAAATATTAATCCCTGCCACTTTAGCAAACACCTGGCGAGAGTTATTAGTTGCCAAGTTTGCATTCATATCATTTAAATAAATGACTTCACTTTTTTTACCTGCATAAATAGAAGTACCTTCCACATTATTTAATTTGCCAATACCAAATGAATTATCTTTCTCCGATTCGACAATAATTTCTGTCAATGTGTTCCCTAATGAATCTAATTGAATTAATAAAGTTGTATCGGAATTTAATTTTAATTTTTCTATATGATTTTTATATCCCGATAAAAAAACAGTTAATTGAACACTTCCTTCTTTAACTTGAGGCAACATAAAATATCCCGCAATATCTGTTTTAGCTTTTTGATTATCACAACTTACTTGAGCATCTGCCGCAGCAACGCCATTAGGTAAATACACATTACCTTTAATAGTATATGTATTCTGAGCTAACAATACATTGTAACAGCATAATAAAAACAATATGGAGAGACGCTTAAACATTACTTGTTATTTGATGCTGGAATAATCCATTTTTTAGGTTTTAAATTATCTTCTTCTTTGCTCAACACAGTGGTTTTATCAACTATTAATCGACTAGTTTTTCCATTCAATGTCACGTATGATTCTGCTAATATCTCAGGGTCCTCAAACCCTTTTTTCTCGAACTCTTGCTTTAAAAAATGCGCGTAGTTAATCAACATATCCGGCTGAGTTGCCATCATTTTTTCCTGCATTTGAGTTAAATATTCACTGTTGCTTACTTCCATTTCTTTACCTGTTTTTTTATCTCTGATAAAAAAAAATGCGGTTCCAGCTTTTTCAATTAGCATCACTCGCCACGAAAAACGAAAGCCTTGCTCTGTCCAAAATAATTCTCCATCATATAATAAATATCTAAATGGAAGCATTAATTGAACTGAAAAATGAAGTAACATTAATCCGGTAAGAACCTTTACAAATAAAGCGTTTGGTTTATACACTATACTTTCAGTGAGTGATGATTTTAATTTAAAAAGCATCTTTAATTTCTGAATCAATTGTATGTGAAAATTTTCACTAAAAAAGATGGTCGTTAAACAAATCATTACATAGGGAAACATTCCAATATTAAAAAATAAGGAAGTTGCTAAGTGAAAAACAACTACAAAAAAATAAGCTGGCTTTATAAATCTTGGCATGAATAAAAAGAATGGAATGGCTAAATCATAGATACAACCAAACCAACTGAAAAAATAAGCTACCCATTCTTTTGTCAAATAACTTCCAATAATAGGCATTTCGCTATGTGCTGGAAGCCATATTTTAAGAGGCATAGCATTAAACAACCAATCGTAATTTAGCTTAGCTACTCCTGCAAAAAAATAAACCACAAACACCTGAAACTTAACAATCAAAAGAAAATAATTAGGAATTTGAGTTACCTGAATAGTTTTATTTCTCCAAACATCTAGCGAAAAATAACGATGAGCTGGTAAAAAAATCATCAGCAAACTCATAATGCTAATAAAGTAGTAATGATTTAAATAATTAGTTTTATCAATCAACTCAACATAAGTAAAAGTTAAAAAAAACAGAATGATTGAAAATCTATAAAACAAGCCAAGAATAATAAATAAAGCTGCTAATGCCATGATGATGAAAACAGCATACATACCAGTTTCACCAAGTGGCTTCACCCATTCAAAACCATAATAAGGAAAAAATAATTTGGGTTTTATATACATGCTATAAACCCAATCTTTTGCTATAAAACGTATGATAGAAACTAACATTAAGACGCCAAACGCTATTCTAAAAACAGCTAGAGGAGCAATGTGTACAGATTTATAAAAATATGATTTAATGTAATTAATCACCGTCTCCATCTTGATATGTAATTACAATTCCTAGAACAGAAGGAGTGTCTGTTTTAAGCAATACCAACAACTTTACAATTTCAATATAAGCTGCATCAACAGTTGCAACATCTGTCATCACCGAAGTTGATAAAGGCTCTTGCACTAATGCTAATTTAGATTTTGCAATTGCAAATTGATTTTTAATTGCTGCATTTAAAGTTCCTGAAGTATGTTTAGCTTTTAAAGCATCTAAATAATCATCTAATCCTAATCCATCTGCTCCAGTAATAGAACGTCCTAAATAAACATTCTCTATATTTTGCAAGCAGTGTTTTGCTAAATCTACCGAATAATTTTGCGCGTAATATGCTTCGCACTTCTCAGGTAACTGAACGCCCAACGATCTTTTACCAAGAGGAATTCCAATTTTTCCATTTTTTAATAAATCAATTTCAAAGTTTAATTGATTCACTAACATTCCTAAAGAACTTCCAATTTCAGAACCTTTAGATGAAATGAACGTATTTTTATAACCACCGTTCCAGCCATTAATAACTGTATTTAATTTCGTTTGCATTTCTGCTAAACAATCTGAAACATATTTTGATCTATTCACAGCATTAACATCTGTATCAAATAAACCAACTATAGCAGCGTCTGTTTGAGATTTACCATATAGTAAATAATCTATAGCAGGAAATCCTTTTGCATCTAAATTTGAAATCACATTAAAATCATAAACTCCTGAATTAATGTTTGTTTTTATTTGATTAGTATCACATGGATAGGTATTAAAATTAGAACGAATAAACTCAGTTTCAGAAGGACCGTATTCAAACGTGCCTATATATTGAAAAGCCTCATATGCTCTAATAAATTTTTGTCTAGCAACAGATAACTTAGCGGTGTTTTTTGTTAATTTAAAATCATTATAAGACATTACAAATGAATCCAAAGCATTTTTTGCCATATTCAAATTTGGCATAATAACATTATCTGCATAATTTATCAGCATTCCGCTTTTATCAAAAGACTCTTCTAAAACTTCTTCATCAGTTGTTTTCTTTTTACAATTAGAAAAAAGAAATGCATAAAGCGTAATTAATAAAAAGTATAATGTTATTTTTTTCATGAATTATAAAAATAAATAGAACCGTAAATTTGCAACCTTATCGAAAGATACCCAATACCCGAAAAGAGGTATTTATGATGTTATTCTATGATTTTTATCAGTATTTTAATCAAAAAGGAAGCAAAACACTTCCTTTTTGATTTATTATTATGGAATTAAACTCGCATTTAAATTAAATACTGCGGCTAACTTATTAATAGCGTTATCCAAATTTGAAGGTACTAAATTATAAAAGTTTGTCCCTAAATAACCTTCTAGTAATGCAATGTCTGGATCAGAAATAGTTTTAGAAGGATTATATTTAAACGCTTTTATAAAACCATATCCTTCAGATAAATTATGGTGTAAAGTAGAAATATCAGATAAGTTGTTTTTCGCTCCTTTTAAATAGCTGATACACTTAGCAGCAACAACTTTTTCCCATGTTGCCATCACTAAGTCTCTATTTGAATCACGTCTTGCGGCATCACCATTACTAACAGCTGCTCTACCTTTTAAAAAGGCATCCATAATAGTTGAGTTGGAGCCAATAGCAACATTTACAGAATTGCAGTAACTTCCCCAATACTTTAATCCAGTTATATTTGTTGGAAAATCAACAGGTACACCAAAATAGCCAAAAGCCTCATCCCAAGCTTTTTCTTGAGCTGTTATTCCGTTTACTTTAGTCACATTATCATAAGTAGCAATATTTTTTAAAATGGTCATCGCTTGATAATAAAGTACGGAACCCATTAAACCTTTTTCTGCTAACTCTTTGTATTCAAGTCCATTTGCATCCACTAAAATAGCACGAGTAGACGTTACCAATTTTCCTTTAACACCGTTAGATGCTGAAGAAACTGTAGGATTAGTAGCTGCTGTATTACTTGCTGGCTCTGCATCATCAAAACTTGCTTCAAGTATTGTTTGAAATGAAAATGTGTTATCAGTCTTATCTTTTAATTGAATTCCTGAAGTGTTTAACGTACTTAATGTAAATTGATTATTTGCATTACCATACATATCTTTTAGTTTTTGGGCCAGTATTGTTGGCTGAGTTGTTTGTGTCGTCGTGTGCGTAGATCTAATATAAGTAATCATTTCTCCCAACATCGAAAGTCTTTGAGTTGAACTTGTAAAATCGGCACTTGTAAAGTTATATGTTGTAGGAATGTTGTAAGTTGGTCCACTAGGAGCTGGTGTTTCTTCTTCTGGCTCAACAGTGTCTTTTTTACAAGAAGTCGTTAAAAGCATAACTGAAATAGGTAAACCTATTAATAGTGATTTTTTAGATAATAATTTCATATATAGTTTTTTTTATTTAGATTGATTATAAATACGAGTCAAAAGTATATGATAACAAGATGTTTCACCATACCTAAAAAAAGGTATTTATAAAAAAAAGAAAACTTAGAGAAATAAAGAAAGGACTTTTTAATACTATTTCTTATAGATTAAGGCCACTGCAAAAGCATTTACGCCTTCTTCTCTACCAACATAACCTAAACGCTCATTAGTAGTAGCTTTAATAGAAACATCATCTATGGTAATATTCATAATTGGCGCTAATACTTCTTGCATAGCGGTAATATGAGGATTTATTTTTGGAGCTTCTAAACTTAAAGTAGCATCTACGTTTCCAATACCATAACCTTTTGCATCTAACAAAGCAACGACTTCTTTTAATAGCATTTTACTATCAGCCCCTTTATATTTCGGATTGTTATTTGGGAAATGGAAACCAATATCGCGTAAGTTGGCAGCGCCTAAAAGAGCGTCGCAAATAGCATGTAATAATACATCAGCATCACTATGTCCTACACAACCTTTATCAAATTCTAATTTAATACCGCCCAACCATAGTTCTCTACCCTCGCCTAAAGGATGAACATCGTAACCAAAACCTACTCTAATATTTACCATGCTAATTGAAATTTAAGATTTAAGATTTAAGATTTTTATTTTTCTTATATATTAAACCGTCATTAAATATTTACAATCTTCTATTCTAAAAAAATCACTTATTTACCTTTCATATAATCTTCAAACGGAATACCTTTCATGAAATCAGGTGAATAAATATATTGATAAATTAAATCCGACCATTGTTTATGTGTTTTGCGATCCGACAAAATAGCGGAATCAAAAGGTTTACTGTAATGTATACGAATAGTTGATTTTTTTGCTTTAAACATTTCATCTGGCAAAAACAACATTTCAATATTTGATTTTATTCCTATTTTTTTTCTAAAGTTAGCGAAATTATAAAAGAACTTAGAGTTTTCTCCTTCAATAAAAACAGGTTGTATCATGCGTTTATGATCAATAGCTTGAGTCACAAAACTTTTCTTCCATGCTAAATCTCTCACAAGTCCGTTTTGCTTACGAGAAACTAATCCTGCAGGAAAAAACAATACGGCACATTCCGTCATAAAAACCTCCTCCATGGTTCTCAAAGATTTCGTGGAAGAAGCTCCCACTTTATTCACAGCGACAAATATTTCACCATAGTTCTTTAAGTTTTTTAAAATATCGTTTACGAAAAAACGAACATCTGGTCTTATATCTCCAACAGATTTAATTAAAGCCATACCATCTAACCCACCTAAAGGATGATTAGCGGCAATGATAACAGAACCGGATTTTGGCACCAATTCGGAATTCACTGACTCTACTTTAGCGCCTAATTTTTCAAGTCCTTTTCTATTAAACTCTAAGCCTTCGTCATCTTTTAAATGAACCATAGCCTCATTAATATCATCCTCATGTAATGTCTTCTTAAACCAATTTATAGCAAAACGAGGCAACCATCTGTAAAGTTTATAGGCTTTTTCCTGTAAAATTTTCTCAACGTCTATAAATTTTTTGTTTTCCATAGCAAGGGTCACAAAGGTAAAATAATTGTTAATATCTCAACCATCCAAAATCATCTTTTTTGAAATAATTCAATTTAAGCTAACCCTCTAAAACTATAGCAAAATCAATGTGTTTTGTTTTTTTTAGGCTAAAACAAATACTAATTATTTCGCTTCATAACTATTAACAAATTTCAATTTATTAACAAAAGTGGTAAATAATGGCTAAAAGTGGTAGAAAGTGGTAAAATTTTAATTATTTTTGACTCGATTCAAACAAAACCCAACAATGACAAGCCTTATAGGAGAATTTGATTGTAAAGTAGATGCGAAAGGGCGTTTTATGTTTCCTGTTATCCTCAGGAAACAGCTGGAAGAGGTGTTTGATAAAGGATTTGTCATCAACCGAAATCTTCATCAAAAATGTTTAGTGCTTTATCCAATTAACGAATGGAATAAACTAAATAAAAAATTGAGCAAGTTGAATCGTTTGATAAAAGCAAACGATGTTTTTGTTAGAAAATTTACTGGCGGTGCAACCGCTGCCGATGCAGATAACACTGGGCGTGTTTTATTACCAAAGCCATTAGTAGAGTATGCAGATATCACTACTGATATTAAAGTTTTGGGAAGTAATAACGTGATTGAGATTTGGGATAAAAAATTATACGATCAATTCTTATCTCAAGATGTAGATATTGAAAAATTAGCTGAAGATGTTTTAGGGAACTTAAATTTTAATGATGGAGACGATGAGTAATCTTCCTTATCACATCCCCGTTCTTTTACAACCTTGCATAGATGGCCTTGACATAAATCCAGATGGCATATATGTGGATTTAACTTTTGGTGGCGGAGGACATTCGAAAGAGATTTTAAAACATCTGTCTGCAAAAGGTAAATTGTTTTCGTTTGATCAAGATGAAGATGCCAAAGCAAATATACCTGATGATAAACGTTTAACTTTTATTCCACACAATTTCAGGTACATTTCCAATTATCTTAAATTATATGGAGTTACTCAAGTTGATGGCATACTAGGTGATTTAGGCGTTTCTTCTCATCAATTTGATAAAGGTGAACGTGGTTTTTCTACTCGATTTGATGCCGACTTAGATATGCGAATGAATCAGAAATCTGATTTAACAGCTAAAAAAGTATTAAACACTTATGATGTAAAAAAGCTTACAGCCATGTTTAGAGAGTATGGTGAAGTAGATAATGCTTTTAGACTTGCGAACATCATTTTTGAAGCTAGAACAAACGGGAGTATTGAAACAACTGCTCAGTTTAAAGAAGTGATAAGACCTTGCACACCAAAATTTGAAGAGGGAAAATATTTAGCCAAAGTATATCAAGCCATTCGCATTGAAGTGAACCAAGAAATGGAAGCTTTAAAAGAATGCTTAACACAATGTGTAACTCTTTTAAAACCTAATGCAAGATTAGTAGTCATGAGCTACCATAGTTTAGAAGATAGGTTAGTAAAGAATCTGATTAGATCGGGAAATATTGAAGGAGTTGAAGAGAAAGATATTGTATTTGGGAAAATCACTAAATACTTTAAGTCTTTAACCTCAAAACCAATTGTACCAGATGCAGAAGAGATAGATAGAAATTCAAGAGCAAGAAGCGCAAAATTAAGAATAGCGGAAAGAATTAAGAATTAAGAATTCAGATTTAAGAATAGAGAAAAAAATCATATTTCTCAAATCATAAATCTTAAATAATAGATGGCAAACAAATTTAGAGACATACCAAAAGAAGAAGAACTAGAAGAGTTAGAAGAACTAGTGGAACAGGAAGAACCACAAGTTATTTCGAAGCCTTCTAAACCTGGAAAGAAAGGTGTGTTAGCTAAAGGACTTTCGAGAATATTTGGCGGTTCGTTTTTAAGTGATGATAGAGCGGTGCAACACATTCCGTTTGTTTTGTTTTTAGGTTTAATCGCAATTTTATACATCGCCAACGGATATTACGCCGATGATAAAATTAGAGAAGTAAATAAAGTAAGTAACCAAATAAAAGAATTACGTACAGAGTTTATTTCATCAAAGTCTGATTTAATGTTTGTTAGTAAACAAAGTGAAGTAGCAAAAGCTGTGGCGCCATTAGGTTTAAAAGAGCCTGTGGTGGCACCAATGAAAATTGAAATGGATAGTGTAAAAACAGAAGTGAAATAATAATTAATTGGAAAACAAAAAAGACATATTATCAAGAACGTATTTAGTGTACATATTTTTATGTGTGTTCGCTATATCCATTTTTTATAAAATGTGTCTTATCCAATTTAAAGAAGGTGCCGAATGGAAAGCGAAGGCAGAGGCATTTAATACACAAGTTCACGAAATTCAAGCAGTACGTGGAAACATTTTTGACATCAATGGTAACTTACTAGCCACTTCTCTGCCCTATTACGAAGTAGCTGTAGATATTAATGCTCCATCTATTGATAAAAAATTATTTGAAGCAAAAGTTGATTCATTAGGCACTATGATTGCTGATTTATTTAAAGATAAATCGGCCAAACAATACATTAAACTATTACGTAAGGCGCGTAAAAGCGGCGATCGTTATGTGGTTTTAAAACGTAACGTTCCATTTAAAGATTTACAAACATTAAAAACATTTCCGATTTTCAAAAAAGGAAAACGTGGCGGGTTAGTGACCCTTCAAACCAACAAACGCGAGCGTCCATTTAAAATGTTAGCGGCTCGTACCATTGGCATGGCTCGTGAAGGAGTAAAGCCAGTAGGATTAGAAGGCGCTTATGATACATTGTTAAAAGGTATAAGTGGACAACGTTTAATGCAAAAAATTGCTGGAGATGTTTGGCGTCCTATTAATGATGAGAATGAGGTTGAACCAAAAGATGGTAGTGATTTGTATACAACCATTGACATCAATATTCAGGATGTCGCTGAAAATGCTTTAATGAATACGTTAATTAAAAATAAAGCATCACATGGCTGCGCCATTTTAATGGAAGTGAAAACAGGTGAAATTAAAGCCATTGCTAATTTAACACGTGATGGAAAAGATTCTAGTGCTTACTCTGAAAGTTTAAATTATGCCATTGGTTATGCAACCGAACCTGGCTCTACATTTAAGTTAGCATCCTACTTAGCAGTGATGGATGACTACAATTTAAGTTTAGATGAAAAAATACAAGTTGGCAACGGAGAAGTAGTTTACTACAATAAAACCATTAAAGATTCTCATACACCAGAGTCAGCAATCTTAACTTTAAAACGTGCATTTGAAGTGTCTTCAAACGTAGCGGCTGCTAAAACTATTGTAAAGTACTATTCAAAAAATCCTCAACAATACATTGATAAATTAAAATCATTTCATTTGAATGAAAAATTAGGTTTAGCAATTCCAGGAGAAGCTAATCCTCTAATTAAAGAAACAAAAAGTAAAGATTGGTCTGGTTTATCTCTTCCTCAAATTAGTTATGGTTATGAGAGTTTAATTACTCCGTTGCAAACGCTAACTCTTTATAATGCCATAGCCAATGATGGAAAAATGGTGAAGCCTCGTTTTGAAAGAGAAATTAAACACAATGGTAAAACGGTAAAAACATTCACTACAGAAGTCATTGCTGAACAAATTGTAAAACCTTCTACAGTGAAAAAAGCAAAAGCAATGCTAGAAGGTGTAGTAGAAAACGGAAGTGGAAAAGGATTAAATATTACTGCATTTAAAGTAGGCGGAAAAACTGGGACTGCACAAATTGCAAAAATAGGGAAGAAAGTTGTAAAAGGTCAATCAGTATACGGCCCTGTGGGAGAAAGAAATTACCAAGCGTCTTTCGTAGGCTATTTTCCCGCAGATAAACCATTGTATACATGCATTGTGGTAATCAATTCGCCTAGTAATGGTGTGTATTATGGTGGTTTAGTGGCAGGTCCTGTATTTAAAGAAATAGCCGAAAAAGTTTACTCAAGTAGTTTAGATTTTTTAGAACCAATTAATAACAAACAAAATTTATTAACCAAAGCTCCAGGAAGTATTAAATCAAAAAATGATGAAATGGTAATTGCTTCAAAGGCTTTAAAATTACCTACTAAATCTAATGCTACAGAAGATGGCTACGTATCAAGAAATCCTTCTGACTCAACTCGTATTTCATTACAAACAAACAATTTAGAGAGTCAGTTGAAAAAGGGTATTGTTCCAAATTTAAATGGCTTATCTGCTAAAGATGCCTTGTTTTTATTGGAGAATTCAGGTTTTCACGTAAAGCTATACGGAATGGGCTCAGTTAAAAAACAATCAATTGAAGCAGGACAAAAATTTAATAAAGGAGATAAAATAACACTCATACTAAGTTAAAAGTGAAATTGAAACTATTAAGCGACATATTATATAAAACACGATTAGAAGAAATTATTGGCTCTACCAATGTGGCAATCTCATCTGTAACGTTTGATTCTCGTAAAGTAAAAAAAGATTCTTTATTTATTGCTACAAGAGGAACAGCATCCGACGGACATCATTATATTGAAGTAGCTATTGAAAATGGCGCTGTGGCCGTTGTTTGTGAAGATTTACCTGAAACTATAAAAGAGAATATTACTTATGTAAAAGTCTTGGATTCTTCAGCTTCATTAGGATATATTGCTTGCAATTTTTACGACAATCCTTCTGAGAAATTAAAATTAGTTGGTATTACAGGAACAAATGGCAAAACAACAACCGTTACTTTATTATTTAATTTATTTAGAGGCTTGGGTTATAATGTGGGTTTATTATCTACTGTAGAAAATAAAATCAATACAACCGTTATTCCTTCAACTCATACAACACCTGATGCTTTAGCTTTAAATGAATTACTAGCTGAAATGGTTGAAGCTGGCTGTCAGTATGCATTTATGGAGGTGAGCTCACATGCCATCGTTCAACATCGAATTACAGGCTTAAAATTCACAGGAGCTGCATTTTCAAATATTACTCACGATCATTTAGATTATCACAAAACGTTTGAAGAATACATCAGAGCTAAAAAAATGTTCTTTGATCATCTACAAGATGATGCTTTTGCTTTAACGAATAAAGATGACCGTAACGGCTCAGTGATGTTACAGAACACCAAGGCTAAAAAGTATTCTTATGGATTGAAATCAATCGCTGACTTTAAATGCCGTGTAGTTGAAAATCATTTAAACGGTTTATTGTTAAGTATCGATAACCAAGAAGTTTGGGTAAAATTAATTGGTTCATTTAACGCGTATAACGTATTAGTAGTTTACTCCATTGCTTTATTATTAAAACAAGATAAAGTTCAAGTTCTAACTACACTAAGTAATTTAAATTCTGTTGAAGGGCGTTTTCAATACATCAAATCTAAAAATGGCATCGTGGCCATTGTTGATTATGCTCATACACCTGATGCTTTAAAAAATGTTTTAGAAACCATTAAAGATATTAGAACTGGAAACGAGCAAGTCATTACACTTGTTGGTTGTGGTGGAGACAGAGATGCAGCTAAACGCCCTATCATGGCTCAAATAGCTTGTGAGTATAGCAACAAAGTAATCTTAACAAGCGATAATCCTCGTAGCGAAGATCCAGAAGCTATTTTAAATCAAATGCAAGCAGGAATTAGCCCTGTGGAAATGAAAAAAACATTACGTATTAGCGATAGAAAAGAAGCAATTAGAACAGCCGTTGCTTTCGCTAAAGAAGGTGACATTATTTTAATTGCAGGAAAAGGTCACGAAAAATACCAAGAGATAAAAGGGGTGAAACACCCATTTGATGATTTTGAAATTGTAAAAGAAAACTTTAACCCCCTAGAGATATAATATGTTTTACTATTTATTCCACTACCTAGATCAACACTTTAACTTTCCTGGAGCAGGAGTGTTTCAATACATCTCTTTTAGAGCTGCCTTAGCACTGTTATCATCGTTGGTTATTACCATGGTTTTTGGAAAACGTATTATCAATTTCATTCGCAAAAAACAAATTGGCGAAACTATCAGAGAATTAGGCTTAGAAGGACAAAATGAAAAAGCAGGAACACCAACCATGGGTGGACTAATCATTTTGGCAGCTATCATTATTCCTACTTTATTATTTGCTAAAATACATAACGTATATATTGTATTAATGTTAATCTCAACAGTATGGTTAGGTTGCATAGGTTTCTTAGATGATTACATTAAGGTATTTAAGAAAAACAAAGAAGGTTTAAAAGGGAAATTTAAAGTAGTTGGACAAATTGGTATTGGTTTATTAGTTGGCGCCGTGTTTTACTTTCACCCAGATGTGGTGATTAAAGAACGTGTAACCGCCAATCAACAAGCCGCTTATTCGTTTGATGAAGCTATTAGTGCAAAAAAAGATTTAGCATTACCAAAATACGCTACTACTCCAACAAAAACGATTAAGACAACCATTCCATTTGTAAAAAACAATGAGTTTGATTACGTGAGTGTGTTATCTTTTATGGGAGATAGCGCTGTAAAATATGGCTGGTTAATTTTTATACCCATTGTAATTTTAATTGTAACCGCAGTTTCTAATGGAGCTAACATTACAGATGGTATTGATGGATTAGCGGCAGGAACAAGTGCCATCATCGGAACCACTTTAGGGATTTTAGCTTACGTAAGTGGTAATACTGTTTTTGCCGATTACTTAAACATTATGTACATACCAAATACTGGTGAGTTGGTGGTATTTATGGCTGCTTTTGTTGGAGCATGTGTTGGTTTCTTATGGTATAACGCTTATCCTGCACAAGTGTTTATGGGAGATACAGGAAGTTTAGCATTAGGCGGTATCATCGCGGTGTTCGCTATTGCTATTCGTAAAGAATTATTGATTCCTATTTTATGTGGAGTGTTCTTAATCGAAAACTTATCAGTGATCATGCAAGTATTTTATTTTAAATACCAACGTAAAAAACACGGATTAGAATTCGCTAAGGCTAATCGTTTATTTAAAATGGCGCCTTTGCATCATCATTATCAAAAATCAGGTTTTCATGAATCCAAAATCGTGATGCGTTTTTTCATCATCGGAATCATGTTAGCAGCACTAACCATTGTAACATTAAAATTAAGATAAGATAAAATTGAATAAACGAATTGTGATATTAGGTAGCGGCGAAAGCGGAGTTGGCAGTGCAATATTAGCACAGTCAAAGGGCTTTAGCGTATTCGTATCCGACAGGGGTTTGATTCAAGATAAATATAAATCAGAGTTACAAAAACATAATATTGCCTTTGAAGAAGGTGCTCATACTGAGGATTTAATTTTAAATGCAACAGAGATTATCAAGAGTCCTGGCATTCCTGATAAAGTAGAATTACTTAAAAAAGCAAGAGAGAAAAACATTCCTGTTATATCTGAAATAGAATTTGCAGGACGTTATACAAATGCAAAAAAAATATGTATTACTGGTAGTAACGGAAAAACCACCACTACCCTACTCACTTACCACATCCTTAAAAAAGCAGGATACAATGTTGGCTTAGGTGGTAATGTAGGAAAGAGTTTTGCCTATCAAGTAGCAACAGAAAATTTTGATTACTATGTTTTAGAATTAAGCAGCTTTCAATTAGACGGCATGTATGATTTTAAAGCTGACGTAGCCATTTTATTAAATATCACTCCAGATCATTTGGATAGATATGATTACAAATTTGAGAACTACGTGGCTTCAAAGTTTCGTATTACTCAAAACCAAACTGAAAAAGATGCCTTTGTGTATTGTGCAGATGACGCTGTGATGGAAGAATACATGCAACAACACCCTATCAAAGCTGAACGTGTTCCGTTTAGCATTAAAAAAAAGATAGATGGCAATGGCGCTTTTTTACAAGACAATGAAATAACCCTTAATTATAATAATAACCCTAAACCCTTAATTATGACCCTAGAACAATTGGCTCTTGCTGGTAAACATAACGTTTACAACTCAATGGCTGCTTCAATGGCAGCGCGTATCGTAGACATACGTAAAGACATTATCCGCGAAAGTTTAGAAGACTTCGTAAATGTTGAACACCGTTTAGAATTTGTTGCCTCTATTAATGGCATCGAATTCATTAACGACTCCAAAGCAACTAACATTAATTCTACTTGGTATGCTTTAGAAAGTATGCAAAAACCAACAGTTTTAATTTTAGGTGGACAAGACAAAGGAAACAATTACGATGAATTACTTGACTTAGTAAAAGAAAAAGTAAAAGCAATTGTTTGCTTAGGTGTTGACAATAAAAAAATCATCAAAGCATTTAAAGGTTCTGTGGAGAATATCATGGAAGCTGGTTCTGCTGTTGAAGCTGTAGCTATGTCTTACAAATTAGCAACTAAAGGTGATGCTGTTTTATTATCTCCAGCTTGTGCAAGTTTTGATTTATTCCAAAACTACGAAGATAGAGGTGTTCAATTTAAATCTGCTGTAAGAGGTCTATAATCATGAAAGAAATTGCATTAGGTCAAAAAACATTTTCTATTAATAGGGAAACAGACCACAATTTTGAATTTGTAGCTACTATAAATGACGTCACGTTCATTAACGATTCAAAGGCAACAAATGCAAAACATGCTGTTGAAAGTATTAACTCTTTAGATGCAGAGATAGTATTGATTTTAGGTGGAGATGATTTAAAAACAGATTACTCGTGGTTTAACAATATCAATTACTATAACATTAAAACTGTTATTTATTATGGGCGTCGGTTTGCCGAAATAAAAAACATTTTTAATAAACATGTGATGGTAATAGTAGCTGATAATTTAGAAAGTGCTGTAGAAGTATCAAAGGCAAAGGCCATTAAAAACCAAGCGGTTTTATTTTCGCCAGCGTGTCCAAGCTTCGACCCATTTGATAATTACAAAAACAGAGGTAATAAATTCAAGGAACTAGTTCTTAAAGAGACTGAAGATACAAAAGAGATTTAAGAGACGAAGAGAAAACATTCTCTCTGTGTTCTTTGCGAAAAAACTTTTGCGCTCTCTGCGGTTAAAAAACAAAATATAAACTAATGAAACAATTATCATACTTAAAAGGAGATAGAGTTATCTGGGCAATAGTGTTCCTATTGTCGTTGCTATCTATTTTGGCGGTATATAGTTCCGTTGTAACATTAGCTTATAAATATAAACAAGGAAATGCTTTTGCGTATTTAATAAAACATGCTGTCACAATTTTTGGAGGTATTTTTATTATGTATATCGTTCACAAATTAAAATATACCATATTTTCAAAAGTAGCACAAATAGGCATTTTCTTAGTGATTCCATTATTACTTTTTACCTTATTGAAAGGTGTAAGTGCTGGTGAAGCTAGCAGATGGGTTGAAATTCCAGGGTTAGGGTTAACATTTCAATCCTCTGATGTAGCGAAAATTATTTTATTAATTTTTGTTGCTCGCACATTAACCATTCGTCAAGGCCAATTAGAAGATTTTAAATCACTCATTAAATATTTATTAATCCCAGTTGGGTTTATTTGTTTATTAATCTTCCCCGCAAACTTTTCTACAGCAGCTTTATTATTTGCAAACTGTTTATTTTTAATGTTCGTAGGAAGAGTAAAAGTAAAATTCATATTATATATATTAGGTGCTTGTATTGGTTTTGCCTTATTTTTAGGAGTTATCATTTACCAGTTTCCTGATTTAATACCACGTGGTGCCACTTGGAAAGCTCGAATTGAAAACTTTAGCAAAGGTGATTCGAAAAGCAATTATCAAAGTGAACAGGCTAAAATAGCCATTGCTACTGGAGGTATAATTGGAAAAGGTCCTGGGCAAAGTACACAACGTGCTTTTTTACCGCAAGCTTCTTCCGATTTTATTTATGCCATTATTATTGAAGAGTACGGTTTGTTTACAGGATTTGCATTGCTATTCTTATACATGATTTTATTATTTAGAGGCATCAGAATATTACGAGATTCAGAAAAAACATTCGGCGGATTGATGGCCGTTGGTTTAAGTTTTAGCTTGGTATTTCAAGCATTAATTAATATGGCGGTAGCGGTTAACTTATTTCCCGTGACTGGTCAACCACTGCCATTGGTAAGTATGGGAGGAACCTCTATTTGGTTTACTTGTATTGCTATTGGTATAATTTTAAGTGTAAGTAAATCAAACGAGGATAACACAGGAAAAGAAGAACAAGAAGTGATTACTGAGTAGAACATTGTGTCAGTTCGAGCGGAGTCGAGAACAAATGATGTTCAAAACTGCATCTCGACTTCGCTCGATGTGACAGAACAAAAAAAAGAGTACAAAACCATAAATGAAACCATTAAAAGTCATATTAAGTGGAGGGGGCACAGGAGGTCATATATTTCCGGCTGTGGCAATTGCCAACGAAATAAAAAAGTTAGTACCTCATGCTGAAATTTTATTTGTGGGTGCTTTAGGCAAAATGGAAATGGAAAAAGTTCCGGCAGCTGGTTACAAAATTATTGGTGTTCCTATTGCTGGTTTGCAACGTAAATTCACACTCGCTAATTTAAAATTGCCTTTCTTAATTATTCAATCGCTTTTAAAAACTCGCAAAATCGTGAGTGAATTTAAACCAGACGTTGTTGTTGGCACTGGTGGATACGCTTCTGGTCCTTTATTAAAAGCAGCCACTTCAAAAGGAATTCCAGCATTATTACAAGAACAAAATTCTTACGCAGGTATTACTAATAAGATATTGTCAAAAAAAGCGAGTAAGATTTGTGTAGCCTACGAAGGCATGGAGCAATTCTTTCCTAAAGAAAAAATAATTTTAACTGGCAATCCAGTTCGACAAGATATTACAAATATTGCCGCTAAACGTGATGAAGCGTTTGAATTTTTTGGATTAGATAAAAACAGAAAAACCATTTTAGTTGTTGGCGGAAGTCTTGGTGCTAAAGGTATTAACGAAGCGATGGGTGAAGGCTTACAACAATTAGCCGATAACAACATTCAACTAATTTGGCAAACAGGTAAAACATATTTTGAAACAGCGAAACAACAAACTTCTAATTTCGAATCCAAAAATATTAGAGCGGTTGATTTTATTACACGCATGGATTTGGCTTATGCCTTTGCAGATGTAGTCATTTCACGAGCTGGTGCAGGTGCTATTTCCGAATTATGCATCGTTCAAAAGCCTAGCATTTTAGTACCATTATTAACAGCTGCCGAAGATCATCAAACAAAAAATGCGATGTCTTTAGTGAATAAAAAAGCTGCCATTTTAGTAAGAGATGATCAAGCAAAAACTAACTTAATGAAGGAAGCTATTGCTTTAGTGAATAATACATCATTACAACAAGAACTAAGTAAAAACTGCGGACTGCTAGCATTACCTAATTCAACGAGTATGATTGCCAACGAAGTTTTAAAATTAGCCAACTACACTTTGTAATGAATATCTTGGACTATAAACTATATTATTTCTTAGGTGCTGGTGGCATCGGTATGAGTGCTTTGGTGCGCTATTTTAATCATTACGGCAAAATCGTTTATGGTTACGATAAAACAGAAACCGATTTAACGAAACAATTACAAGCTGAAGGTTCTCAATTACATTTCAACGAAGATGTTGATTTGGTAAAAGAGCTATTCTCAAAATATAACAAAGAAGACATTTTAGTCATCTACACGCCTGCAGTTCCAAAAGACCACGCCGAGTTTGTGTACTTACAAGAAAATGGTTACCAATTGCAAAAACGTGCTTGGGTATTAGGTGAAATCACAAAACAGTTCCGCACCATTGCCATTGCTGGTACTCATGGTAAAACAACCACTACTACCATGGTGACTCATATTTTAAAAACAGCAGGCATTAATTGTTTCGCCTTTTTGGGTGGTATTTCTCAAAACTATAATACCAATTTATTGTTGGGAGACGCTAACGATAAGGATGCTTACGTTGTAGTTGAAGCTGACGAATACGATCGTTCCTTTTTAACTTTACATCCTTATATCACTGTCATCACAAGTGTTGACGCCGATCATTTGGATATTTATGGCGATAAGGATGCCATGCATCAAACGTATACTCAGTTTGCTGGTCAGGTTCAAAAAGATGGTTTTTTGATTGTTAAAAAAAATGTTGATAACGATTTGAGTCTCAAGGTTAAACGCCTCATCTACTCACTAAATTTAGATACGGAATATTCTGCTGATTCTATACACATTGCTGATGGTGAATTTTGTTATAACATCATCAGTCCTATAGAGTCTGTAAGCCACGTAGCCATTGGGTTACCGGGTTTACACAATGTAGAAAATTCAATTGCAGCAGTTGCTGTTGCTCAACAATTAAGTATTAAGGGCGATGTGATAAACAAAGCCTTACGTTCTTTTAAAGGAGTGAAACGAAGATTTGATTACCGAGTAAAATCAAAATCGGTTGTGTACATAGATGATTATGCTCATCATCCGGAAGAATTAAGAGCTGCTATAACGGCAGCAAAACAATTATATCCAGATAAACAAGTGACGGGCATTTTTCAACCTCATCTATTTTCACGCACCCGTGATTTTGCTGATGGTTTTGCAGAGAGTTTAGATTTGTTGGATGTATGTGTGTTGTTAGATATCTACCCTGCCAGAGAAAAACCAATTGAAGGAATCAATTCGCAGATGTTGTTAGATAAAATGAAAAGCGCAAACAAGTTTTTAGTAAAAAAAGAAAACGTGATTGAGTTTTTAAAAACACATCAACCACAAGTAGTGATGACATTAGGTGCAGGAGATATAGACACGTTGATTTTGCCGATTGAAGATTTATTAAAAGAGAAGTTGGAAAAATAAAGTTTTGAAACGTTCCGTCATTGCGAGGGAGGAACGACCGAAGCAATCTGTACTAGATTTGAGATTGCTTCTCTACGTTCGCAATGACGAGTACAAAAACAAAAATGAAAAAAATTAATTTTAGAAAAATATTAGTTATCGTTCTTTGGATTATTGGATTATCAGGTCTACTAGCGTCTTTAGCTTTTGCCACTGGCAAAGAAAAAAACGTAGTCGCTGAAAACTTATACGTGTCGGTAAACAACACAGAGGTTAACACCTTTATTGATGAAGAGGATGTGAAAGAATTTTTTAAAGACAGAAATGATTCTATTTTACATACCTCTTTAAAAAACATTGATGTGAATAGTTTAGAGAAAGCTTTGAACTCTCACCCTGCTGTTGAAAATGCTGACATTACTGTAGATGTAAATGGAGATGTAACCATTGATGTAACACAACGCACACCATTAGTTCGAGTAATGAATATGGATGGTGAAAGTTACTACATTGATGACAAATCAAAACTAATGCCTTTAAGCGATAAATACACAGCTCGTGTATTAATTGCAACTGGACACATTATCGAACCATTTGCTTCACGTTATCAGTTTTCGGTAAACGACATCGCCAAGCACGACGTGTTTAGCAAAGTAAGTGTGCTAGATGATATTTATAATATCTCTGCCTTTATTGCCAAAGACTCAGTGTTAGCAGGACTGATACATCAAATAAATGTAACGCCAGATAAGGAATTAGAGTTATATCCTTCTATTGGCAATCATAAAATAATTTTTGGCGAAGCCAAAGACTTTCAAGAGAAGTTTGACAAGCTAAAATTATTTTACACCGACGGATTAAATAAAACAGATGGTTGGAATAAATATTCAACGATTAATATAAAATATAAAAACCAAGTGGTTTGCACTAAAAAATAAGTTTATGGACAATAAACCAACACAAAAACAAATGCCAGAAAATGCAGAACTAGTAGTAGGTCTTGACATTGGAACAACTAAAATTGCCGCTATCGTTGGGTATAAAAACGATCACGGTAAAGTGGAAATTTTAAGTATTGGTAAGTCTGAATCGTTAGGCGTGCACCGAGGTGTAGTGGCTAATATTGAGCAAACTATTGAGTCAATTAAAGCAGCTATTAAAATTGCTGGTGATAAAGCAAATATTGATATTGAAGAAGTAATCGTTGGTATTGCTGGGCAGCATATTAAAAGTATGCAACACCGTGGCATGGTTACTCGTAAATCATTAGAAGAAGAAGTGTCTCAAAACGATGTTGATCAATTAATTGATAACATGCACCGTTTAGTGATGAGTCCAGGTGAAGAAATTATTCACGTGATTCCTCAAGAATATATTATTGATAACGAAAGCGGAATCCGTAATCCAATCGGACATTCAGGCATTCGTTTAGAAGGAAATTTCCATATCATTACAGGACAAGTGAGTGCTGTGAAAAACATTTTTAAATGTGTAGATAGAGCAAAATTAACAACGGTTGATTTACACTTAGAGCCATTAGCAAGTGCTGATGCGGTGTTAAGTGATGAAGAAAAAGAAGCAGGAGTTGTTTTAGTGGATATTGGTGGAGGAACAACTGACGTGGCTATTTTCTACGATGGTATTATTCGTCACACTGCTGTGATCCCATTTGGTGGTAACATCATTACTGATGATATTAAAGAAGGTTGTGGCATTATTAAAACACAAGCAGAACAATTAAAAATGCGTTTCGGTTCAGCTTTAGCGCAAGAAAATCAAATGAACGAGGTGATCTCCATCCCAGGATTAAGAGGTCGTCCACATAAAGAAATTTCGGTAAATACATTAGCGCAAATTATTCAAGCACGTATGGAAGAAATTTTAGAGTTCGTATTATTTGAAATTAAATCTTCTGGTTTCGAACGCAAATTAGCTGGAGGCATCGTAGTCACAGGTGGTGGTTCTCAATTAAAACACTTACCTCAATTAGTGATGTTAACTACTGGTATGGATTGTCGTATTGGAACACCTAACGAACACTTAGCAGGTGCTGACGATGAATTAAAAAATCCAATGTACGCAACAGGTGTGGGCTTGGTAATGAAAGGTATTGAAAAATACGAGCGTGAATTAAAACGTGGAACTAACTCTGCAAAAGCAGTGGAAGAAAAAGTGTTAGTTGAAACCGTTGAATCAAAACAAAAAGCAGAGAAAAAAGTAACAGGTCACTCTAAACAAAAAGTTGGAAACTTCTTCGACTCCTTAATTAGCAAAGCTAAAGATTGGATGAGCGATGACGTAGAATAAATAATGAATTGATGATTTGAAGAATTAATGAGTTAATACATAGAAAACTAAATCATCTAAATATAACTGAACAAATAATAAATCAATATCTCAATAATTAAATAACTCAATAAATAATTTATACCATGATGCAATTTGAATTACCACAAGAAGAAAGCTCAATTATTAAAGTAATTGGCGTTGGTGGCGGCGGAAGTAACGCTGTTAATCACATGTTCCGTTTAGGAATTAAAGGGGTTGATTTCATTATATGCAATACCGATAAACAAGCATTAGGCAAAAGCCCAGTGCCTCATAAAATACAATTAGGTAACTCTTTAACAAGAGGATTAGGAGCAGGTGCTAAACCTGAGGTTGGTCGCGACTCTGCTTTAGAGAGCATTGAAGAAATTAAAGACATATTAAAAGACAATACTGAAATGGTATTTATCACAGCTGGTTTAGGCGGTGGTACTGGTACTGGAGCTGCTCCAGTAATTGCGTCTATTGCAAAAGAGTTAGGCATCTTAACAGTTGGTATCGTAACGATTCCTTTTTCTTTTGAAGGAAAAAAACGTAGAGAGCAAGCTGAGAAAGGCTTAGAAGAAATGAAAAAATACGTAGATACGTTAATCGTTATCGGTAACGATAAATTACGTGAAATCTACGGAAGCTTAAAAATGACCGAAGCATTTGCTCATGCTGATAATGTATTAACAAGCGCAGCAAAATCAATTGCAGAAATCATCAGCTTACACATGCATGTAAATGTAGATTTTAATGATGTGAAAACTGTTATGCAAGATAGCGGTGTTGCTATCATGGGTTCTGCAATTGCAAGTGGAGAGAAACGTGCTTTACGTGCTGTTGAGAATGCATTGATTTCTCCATTATTAAATGATAACGATATTTCTGGTGCTCGTCACGTGTTATTAAATATCATGAGCGGAAGTGATGATATTGAAATGGATGAGTTTGGTGAGATTACTGATTTTATTCAAGAAGCAGCTGGTGGTACTGCCGAATTAATTACTGGTTACGGTACTGATCCTTCTTTAGGTGATAACGTTTCTGTAACAATTATTGCAACAGGATTTAATTCAAAAATTAATTCAGGTTACGAAGCACCAACTTTTGCAGAGCGTAAAATTGTTCGTTTAGATGAGCCTACTGTTGCTAAAGTGGAACCAGTACAAACTTCTATTATTGACGAAATACAAACTAACGAGCCATTTGTATTTGTAAAAGAAGAAACAGTTGAAACACCAATCATTAATAAAGTTGAAGAGCCAACTGCTCCAATTGTAAACGAAGTTAAGGAAGACACTTCGATAAACTCAGTGGACGAAAAACCAGCTTTTAAAGTATATTCTTTAGATGAGCCAGTAAACGAAACTCCTACAACGTTTGTAACTGAAACAGTAGTTGAAGCTTCTAAACAAGAATTTATCATTAATGATATTTCTTCTAATGAAGAAGAAGTAAACGAAATCATCCAAGCTGAAAGCAATAGCCGCGAAGAGCAAATTCGTTTGGCACAAGAGCGTATTAAAAAATTAAAAGAGTTGACATTGAAAATGAAAACTCCTGAAGGGTTAAACGACTTAGAAAAAACATCTGCTTGGCAACGTAAACAAGTAAACTTAGATAATACAAGTTCTACGCCTTCTACAGATTCTCAAGTATCTCGTTATACTTTAGGAGAAAACAATGAGATTAGACCAAACAACTCGTTTTTACACGATAACGTTGATTAGTTATTAAACTATCACAAAAAAGAAACCCTCATCTGATAAACGGATGAGGGTTTTTTGTTTACTAAATAATTCCTATTGTGGAAAAATTCAAAATGATACATAAAAAAGTTTCCTACATTTGTTATATGTAAATTAAAGTATTAAAAAAACAAAACCCCGTTTGCAGACGAGGTTTTGTAAATGAGTGATAGTTGATCTAACATTTATTTGTAAAATCATAAAGTTTACACAGCTAATGAGACTGTTTTTGGTAAATGAACCTCAAAGGCACCTATACACACATTTTAGTATAATAAGAGGCGAGTTTTACTTGCCTTTTTTATTTTATTACAAGAACTAGTTTAAAGGTACTCTCATTCATTTGGATTTTTAGAAAATCAAATTAACATTACGGCTGTTTTTTTAACATTGCAAAAAACACTTAGTTTGTTATCAAAATCAATAAAACACTTGATTATAGGGAGATTCAAATGATTTGTAATAAAAAGTAACAAAAATAGATTCGTTGTATTTGTTTTACATTTCCACACAGAAAATAGTTTACAGCAAGTATTTATTAAACTATATTCAATAAGCAACTAAAAGCAAAACACCCAACAGACTATGAAGACCTGTTGGGTGTGATACTTGTTAACTAAACAAACATTTATGTCGCTTACGAATGCGTTCCCAAAAGTAAACATAGTATAAGTATAACACTTACACATGCTTTATAAGAAGTTACATCATTCACAGTATTTAAAAGCTAGTACAAAAAACCTAAATCAGTAAAAATAGTTTACTCTATAATTAATTTTTGCGTAGAGTTGATATAATCATTATTTAATCTTACGCTATAAATACCAGCAGGTAAATTAATGTTATTTATTTTCACCTCTCTTTGGTTACTAACTTCAATTACTTTTTCAAAAACATTTTTACCTGTTATATCATATACATTCAAATTAATAGCGGTGTCGTATTGTTTATCAATACTTACAATTAAAGTTTGGTTTTGTAATAAAGGATTCGGGAAAACAGAAAATTCAATCTTATCGTAAAAGTCAACAGCAATAATATTGGAATAAGTGTACGTTTCATCAAAATCAGTTTGCTTTAATCGATAATAATTTGTCCCACGGATTGGCTTTAAATCATTTAATTGATAACGACTCATGGTAGTTGTATTATTTGCCTTTAAAGTTCCAATAGGAGTAAATTCAAATCCGTCGTTACTTTTCTCAACGGTAAAATAATCATTATTAATCTCCGAAGCTGTTTTCCAATACAACTCCACTATTCCAGTATTAGCTTTACCTTCAAAACTAATAAGCTCAATAGGAAGCGGACCCGCTGATGAATTAATAATTCCCAAATTACCGCTTCCTGGCGCAGCTGCTCCATTTGCTGACGCAGAACAACCCGAACAGCTAGATCCTCCTGCACCAGCAGCCGTACTTGTTGTAACGTTGGTAGTGGGTTGTGCAATGGAATAAATAACTACACCTTGGCCACCGCCGCCACCGCCGCCGTGCACGCCAGAAGTGACACTTGCTCCACCGTTACCACCATTTGAAGTAACAGTTAATGGACATGTGCCAGTAACACTAAAACTACTTACTTGTAATAAAATAGAACCGCCAGCTCCAGCGCCGCCGCCGCCATCATTGGATCCATTAGCTGCTGTGGCTCCATTAGCTGAAATTGAAACAGCGCATGCGCCAGTAGTTCTGATGTTTGTGGCTTTAATTAAAATAATGCCACCACCTTTTCCGCCTTCTGTTCCATTACCATCATTTTGATGCCCTGCGCCGCCGCCGCCGCCCATAAAAATGCGAGCAGCAGATATTTGTCCATTTAAACTAATGCCACCTAATCCACCAACACTAGGGCTACATCCTGTTCCTGCTGGAACCCAACCCAAGCCTCCACTGCCTCCTTCCGAATAATTTCCGCCGCCGCCGCCGCCAGAGTTCACATCATTTCCGCCGCCGCCGCCATTTAATATTTTGCCTCTTGCTCCTGCAAAAGCAGCATTTGTTCGTTTATAAATCCCTTCTCCTTTTCCCGAATAACGGGTTGCTATGGCTGTAGCATAAGTAGTGGATTCGCAAGCTGTATAACCATTTGGATTTTTTGTTCCACCAGCAAAGCCAATTCCATTTGCCGATATACTATGATTTAAAGTTAATGTATTAGTAACCTGAATTCCAATAACTCCACCTACATTGCCATCCCACGTTAATCCGCTAATAGTAGCTGTAGTTGTATAATTAGCTCCTAGATCTCTTAATGTAATTAATTGCAAAGAAGAGTTTGCACCAGTATTATAAGTTCCTGCTAGAGGCGATGAAAATGTTATAGTTGTTGGAGTTCCAACTGCTGGAGACCGAGCACTAATAATTCCAATCTCATAAACACCTGCATTAGCAATAGCTCCTAAATTACCAAAAGCAGCTATATTAGTTGTATTTGTTCCAATCACATCATCCTGCATCTGCATAATAATCACAGTGCCACCAACTGTAAATGTATGGCTAGTTTGATTAACATTTGTAACAGTTAAAGTAGTTTTCGCTCCATTAATATTAGTCACTTTAGCATAAGCATTTAATATTTGTGCTTTAGTACTAAGCGAAATTACTATCAGAATTAAAATTAAAAATTTCATATTTTATATTAAGTGTTTAAAAATAAGCAATTTAGCTGATATAAAAAATTGACTTCGCTAGGTTTTATCAAAATAAGCGATAATAATAAGTAATTTCAAATTTGAAATATTTATAAAACAAACTATAATATTTTAAACGAACACTAAATTACCTGACAAAATTCTGTGTCTTTTTATTAGTATAACGTTACACTAATACAAGATTTACATTATATGCATAAATTTTTACTTTATATATTCCTTATACTTTCTGCTATTTCATTTGGTCAAGCAACAAAGATTAAGGTCAAAAAAGAGAAAGAAAAAAAAGAGAAGCCAGTTAAAGCAGATTTTTACCACAATCAAACCATTGATTTTTATTATGGTTATCGTGTTTATGAAAAAAGCTATTATAATCAAATTAATAGCATTGATAAAAAAGCAGATGCAAGTCTTCCGCTTCAAATTATAGGTGCAGGTGTATCTGGCCACAATTATAGCATTGGCAGAACAAGTCGCATCTCATCTCAGGTAAACTATTATAAAGTGATTCCAACTCGAATCACAATACAAGATAGTTTAAATACTAAAATCTCAGGCTATGTCATAGGTATGGGTTTCGGTCTTAGCTTGGCTAATGATAAAAAAACAATAGGTTTAACTGGCTATTTAGGTTTTAACACAGGTCGAACCACCCTAAGCAAGAATGAGTACATTTCTCAAAAAAATCAATTCTTTTCTCCAAAAATTATGATACAACCTAAATTAATCATCAAACGAATTTCTATTTCTGTTATCTTAGAAGCAGAATATGATGTTAGTAATCCTGGTTGGAACAGACGTATTTTTGAAAGAAAAAATCCTTATTTATTAAAACCTTTTCATCAAAATTGTTTCACTGGTTTAGTGAGCATCGGTTATAAATATAACTAATCAACTATATGAAAAAAATATTAATCATTCACGCACATCCTGAACCAAAATCATTTTGCAACAGTTTAAAAAACGAAGCTGTCACCTATTTTCAATCGCAAGGTGCCGAAGTAAAAGTATCTGATTTATATACGATGGGATTTAATCCAGTTGGAGATAAACATGATTTTACAAAACTACAAAATCCCGACTTCTTTAAATACCAAATGGAACAAGTAAATGCTCATCAAAACAATTTTTTTACACTTGAACTAAAAACAGAAATAGAAAAATTAGAATGGTGTGATACCATCATCTTTAATTTCCCATTATGGTGGTTTGGATTACCAGCTATTTTAAAAGGATGGGTAGATAGGGTATTTGCCATGGGTGTAGTTTATGGATCAGGAAAAGGAGTTTATGATAACGGAACATATAAAAACAAAACCGCATTTTTAACATTAACAACTGGTGGACCTGAAATTGCTTATGGTAACAACGGGAAAAACGGAAATTTAGAAACCATTTTATATCCTATACAACATGGCATGTTATACTTTACAGGAATGACTGTATTACCACCATTTATTTGTTTTTCGCCGGCCAGAATAACAGATGAGGAACGTCATGTGAAAATACAATTATACCTTGATTATTTAAAAAACATAGATCATCTAATTCCTATTTATAAAGCCTAGATTATTTATAGCAGCATTTTTTAAGCTATTGGCAATAAAATTCGTCTAATTTATATTTAAAAACCAGTACTAAATTCTATTCTACATAAAATTTACAAAATCGCGTATTATCTTTATCTAAATTAATTTAGATAAATCGTGTTGTTTTGAGTTAATTCTTAAAAACTCGATAAATAACTTGATAATTTTAAAACATTTTTTTAAATTAGATATAATCAAAAAAACAGGCATCATGAATAAACAACTATTTAAAACAGCTTTTACATTCATATTTTTAAATGTAATGTCGATCCTTTATGGTCAAACCAGTTCAAATGATTTATGGCGTCTTGTGCCTGAAAAAATGGCAACCGGTGATAAAGTAAGAAGAAGTTCTTTTCCAAAAGAATATCATGTTTTTGAGCTTAACTTACATTTACTGAAATTGAAATTAGTAAATGCTCCCGCTTTACATTCAAGTCCTGCTCCATCTTCACTCATAATTGAATTTCCTAATTCAGACGGACAATTTGAAAGATTTGCTGTATATGAATCATCGATTATGGAACCGGGATTAGAAGCTAAGTTCCCGATGATTAAAACCTATGCTGCTCAAGGCATTGATGATCCAACAGCAACTATGCGTTTTAGCGTAACTCAATTTGGATTACATACGATGGCTCTGTCAGGTATAAAGAGTACAAACTTTATTGATCCGTTTACAACAGACCTTGTGAATTATATTGTTTATGACCGTAATAGTTTAGGTGCAGATAACCAAAATTTCACATGTCTTACAGATGAAAAAATATCCTTTCCTTCTCTTAACGAAAACACAAGCGGAGATTTTTCTGTTCAAAATATTAATGACAAAAAATTAAGAACATACCGTTTGGCTCAATCTTGTAATGCCGAATACGGAAATTTATTTGCAGGAACAAGTAATCAAAAAGCAAATATTCAGGCACAAATGGTTATTACAATAAATCGTGTAAATACAGTTTACGAAAGAGATTTATCAATTCATTTAAATTTTGTTACAAATAATGATTTAGTGATTTATTATGGCAGTACAACAACCGATCCATGGTCGGGAGAGTTTAATACAAAAACAGCTCAAACCATTGATGCTAACATAGGCGTAGCAAATTACGACATTGGTCATAATTTTAATACCACTGATGGTGGCAGTGCTGGATGTCTTTCATGCGTGTGTTTAAGTTCTTCGCAAAGTGGTACTCATAAAGGAAGAGGTATGACAGGTCGTGCAAATCCAACAGGAGATGCTTTTGACATTGATTATGTAGCACATGAAATGGGTCATCAGTTTGGTGGTTATCATGTAATGAATACATGTAGCCGCAGTGGAAATGGAACAACAGAAGTTGAACCAGCAAGCGGAAGTTCAATTATGGGCTATGCTGGTATTTGTGGCACAAATGCTAACGTTCAAAATAACAGTCATGCCGACTTCAATTATGTTAACATACGTGACATAAGCAACAATATTAAAACAGGTAACAGTAGTTCTTGTGCTTCGATAACAAACTTAACTAACAATCCTCCAACTGCTTATGCCGGATTGGATTATATCATACCAAAATCAACAGCCTATATTTTAGAAGGTACAGGAACTGATATAGATGGGAACTCATCATTAACATATAACTGGAGTCAAAATGATCCGGCTCAATCGCCAGGCTCTGCAGCTCCTGTAGCTACTTATAGTGTTGGTCCTTTATATAGATCGTTTGCGCCAGCTGTATCACCAAACAGATACATGCCAGCATTAGCAACTATATTATCAAATACCCTTAATTCAACTTGGGAAAAAACGCCATCTGTAGGACGTGTTTTAAATTTTTCTTTTGTTGTTAGAGATAATTACGTTGGAGGTGGGCAAACCGCTTCTGACTTAATGAAAATAACCGTTGATGCTGCTTCAGGACCTTTTTCAATAACAACACAAAACGCAGCAACATCATGGACAGCAGGTACAACACAAACTATTTCATGGAATGTAGCTGGCACAAATGCTGGTGCTGTGAATACGCCTAGTGTAAATATATTCTTATCTGTTGATGGTGGCAATACTTATCCATTTACTTTGGCATCAAATGTTCAAAATAATGGCTCAACAACTATTACAGTTCCTTCGATTCAAACAACAACGGCTCGTTTTATGGTAAGAGGCGCTGGAAATATTTTCTTTGATATTAATAATGCTGCCATAACAATTGTTGCTCCTTCTGCAGTTACTCCAATTTCAAACTTTAACATAACTAATTCTATTTGCACTAACGTTAGCGTTCAATTAAATGATCAATCATTAAATACTCCTACATCTTGGACTTGGACAGCAACACAATCTGCGGGTGTATCCTTTTCAAATAAAAATGCTCAAAACCCATCTGTTGTTTTCTCAAACCCTGGAACTTATACAATAAGCTTGGCTGCAAAAAATTCTGCTGGAACTAATATCTCCAATCAGGTAGTAACGGTTAGTGCATGTATAACTGACATTAAAAATTTAACCAACGAAACGTTTGCAATATATCCAAATCCAACAAATGGAATCTTTACTCTTGACTTTAAATCTAACACTATAGAAAACACATCCGTTGAAGTTTATGATGGCATTGGCAAACAAATACTAAATGAAACTATCAACAATCAAATTAATATTATATCGCTAGAGAAATATGCAAATGGCATATATACGGTAAGAATTAAAAATAATAATTCATATTCTACTGTTAGAGTTATTAAGGAATAATATCTCTCAAAAATTAGAAGCCTGACCTTTAAGTCAGGCTTTTCATATTTCAAAAAAATCAATCGTACTTATTATTAAGCTTACTAAATAAATATATTACACTTACAAAAAATCTATAATCATTAATTAATATTTTCAAAAAAAATAATACTAGTTACTCAAATCTAATTTCTCGTCACCAGTTTGATAAGGCAAGTATGAAAAAATAAATTGAAACATTTCTTCAGTGGTTTGCATACTTCTCACACCTTCGCCTTGTGTAACCATTTTAGGAGGATGATTAGGGTTAAAGGGGTTTTTATCGGTATTATCAAATGTAGCATACGCATGAATAACCGTTCCTGCTTTGATAATAATTGGATGCTCATAGGTATAATAATACTGCCATCTAAAATCCCATTTTTTTATTTTAATTAGAGGAATAGTGTCTCCGTTTAGCTGAACTGCAAACGCCCAAAACGATTTACCTAATAAATGAAGATGTGGGTTTACAGATAATAATGAAATATCATTAGGTAGTGAAGCTTGCGTATGAAAAGTTTGAATTTGATTAGGCTGTAAAATTAGTTCAGGTTCAATTTTAGAAATACCAAAAGTGCCCAATTGTGTTTCTATAATTTGTCGTTTAGGTTTAGGGCCGTAAAACACATTGATATAAGAACTATCTAAAACATCAACATTACTAGGTCCGTAATGAATATTTTTAAGCAGTATCACTGATGTCTTATTTGTTTTGTATCCTCCAATACCATCAGGGTAATTAACAGGCATATAACCTGGTAAATAATAAACCGTATTAGGATTTAAAACAGGAAACGTACCATCATCGTTTAAAATATTCATTTGAGAAAATAAATCTCTGTAATCCGAAAATTCATCTAAAGCATGAGTTACGCCACTCACCACATCTCTTTTCTTACCAGTGTCATAACTAATTAAATGCCCGTTGATATGGTGCGCTATTTTACGATGATTAGGCACAAACTCAAAGTAACGTACAAAGGTATCTTTGGCTAATTGCAAAGGTAATTTCACAATATAAAAATGATCGGCTCCATTCCCTTTAATTGGAACAGGTTTTAAAAACTTAATAATGGCATCTGGTTTGCCTAAAAACGAACCATTATAGAATTGAGGTGACGAAGGAATTTTTGATTCATCACCTTTTGGCGCTCCGTTTTCTGCCCATACATTAATTAATTGTAATTCTTCTTTTGATAATTTACGTTCACCAATAAAATGCGTGTAACTATCGTCTGCTGGCCAAGGTGGCATATAACCACTTTGTGTCACAAATTTTATTTTATTGACGTTTTTTTTCACGTCATCATAAGTTATAAATTCAATTGGTCCACTCTCCCCTGCTCTATGACAAGGTGTGCAATTTTCATAAATGATGGGGGCGATATCCACGAACGTAGGATTTGATTTAACGGTGATATTGTTTTCAGAAGATTCTTGGGAACAGCGCAAAAACAAGCCGCAACATAGCAGTAATATATAAATTAATTTATTGCACATTTTTCTTTAACACAAATATAGTATCAATTTTATAAGGAATATATCTTTGATATGAATAATGATTAATATCAGAATAACCTTCCATTTTGCTAAAACTTAAAACATACTCTTTATAATTATCTTCCCAATTGCAAGCACGATTTGTAGTATATAAATGCCACATATTATACTCAAATCCACCATTAATGTTTTTTGGGATAACATTTTTGGTAATTGTTAAATTGTTGATGAGTTCAGTTTTAGCTTTATTATAATTAAAATAATCTTTGATTGAGAGTATTGAAAAAGCTGCATAAAAAACTAATATAATAACTGTTGACTTTGAAAAACGATGCACATGTTCGTTTTTAAATGAAATGATTATTAAACTAAGCATAAAAAAACACAATGAGTATCGATCAAAAAAACTTGAAGAGACCGTAATTAAAATTTGATAAAAGAAAATAGTACATAAGCAAAATACAAGAAACGTGTTTTGAGATAAAAAAGTTTTAAAGCTATTGATTGTTTTTGGGAAATTAAATAAAACCATCATCAACAAAATATTACCTAAAACACTAACACATTTAATTAATAAAAACAATATATCAAAATGAGCTTGTTCTCTATTTTTATCCAAATCCATTACATCAATCGTTGTTTCTATACCTAAACCACAGTTGTATAAATAATTTCCGCAAGGATAATAATGAAAAACCAAAATAATTAAAATCGAAAAAATACTGGCTAATACTTTTGATGCTTTAGAACTAATTTTAAATGTCAGCCAAATGTCAACGCACTTCGGCATTAAGATTGGAAACAAAGCCAAGCCTGTATACAACATCATAAGTCCAAGCCTTACGTATAGTTTTTCTAAAATATTTACAAAATTAAAATCTAAATGTCGCTTCGAATAAAACAAACCTTGAAATGCGGCTGTATCGTCCAATGATATAGCAACGTGTTTTTCGAATAAAAAAAGAACGGTAAGAATTGCAACAAAAAATAGTGAAGAAATAAACATGGTCTTTTTCCACTTTTTCTCGTAAAGACTCATGAAAAAAGTTACTAAAACAAACCCTAAGGGAATAACAATACCTAATTGACGAATGAAAATTGTAACTAATGAAATACTAAAACCAATAATCAAGTATTTGAATTGCTCATTAATACAAAAAAGGTAAAAGGAATATATGCTCAATAAAAAAAAGCACAAAAACGAAATATCCGTCATGTAAGAATTACTTAAACTTAAAAATAAAGGATTAAAAAATAATAACAGAGCAACGACAAGAGAATAAATATTATTCTTGGAAATCCTGAAAAATAGCTTTTCTGTTATACATAATGAAACAAATGACAATACTAAAATGGAAAATCGAAGAACTGTAAATGAAAATCCAAATAGTTTAACAAAAACTAAACCCCATAATACATGAGCATACAAAGTCATGGCGGGCCAACTACCAATTTCAAAAACACCTTTAGATAATAATGTTTTAACTGAAGCGGCATAAGCCCAGTCGTCGTTTAAGCAAAACTCACCAACAGGATTAATAATTGATTCAACTATTAAAAAAATAATGAGTAGTATAAATATGTTTAGATGTTTTTTAAAAAACATATTTACTCCTGAACATATACTCTTTTTACGCGTGAAGAAATACTCGTTAACACTTCGTAAGGAATAGTTTCCATAGCTTTGGACAATCCCATTAATTGCTCGTTAGTTTCAAACACTACTACCTCATCACCTTCTTTGCAATCTATATTAGTCACATCAACCATACACATATCCATGCAAACATTGCCAATGGTTTTACATGCTATGTCATTGATAAAAACGATGCCATTTCCATTCCCTAACTTTCTACTAAAACCATCGGCATAGCCAATTGGAATAGTGGCAATGGTTGCTTTTTTAGAAGCTAATCCTTTACGATTATAGCCAACTGTTTCTCCAACTTCTAATTGTTTGATTTGAGAAATACGAGTTTTTAAGGAACTAATGTTTTCCAAATTTTGTTTTTCGATATCATTAAATCCAACACCATACATTCCAATACCTAAACGTACCATACTGTAGTGGGCGTTTTTCCAACGAGTAATAGCTCCTGAATTACAAATATGTTTTAAAGCATGGTAGCCAATTGATTTTTCAATTTGCGAAGCGAGTTTTTCGAATAAAGAAATTTGAGTATTGGTAAAATCGTCAAATGGTTTATCATCACTCGCTACTAAATGAGAGAAGATGCTTCTCACTCTCAATAAATTTTCAGTATTCAAAAACTCACATAGCTCCCCCATTTGACTGGCTTCAAAACCTAAACGTTTCATGCCCGTATCTAATTTTAGATGTACCGGATAAGGTTCGGAAATGGCTTTTTGTTGTAGAGCTTGTAAAAATTCCTTCGCTACTTTAAATGAATAAATTTCTGGTTCTAAATGATAATCAATCATATCATCGTACGATGATTCTTCAGGACTCATCACCATGATTGGCAAGTGAATGCCTGCTTTTCTCAATTCCACACCTTCATCGGCATAAGCCACCGCTAAATAATCGGCATGGTGGTGCTGCAAAGTAAAAGCTATTTCTGTACTTCCACTACCATAACCAGTAGCTTTCACCATGCACATCAGCAAAGTATCTTTAGTTGTTTGTGAGCGGTAAAAATTTAAATTATGAACCAAACGATTCAAGTTGATTTCTAAAACCGTATCGTGACTTTTTTGTTGCAATAATTTACTAATGTTTTCAAAACCATAACTACGCGCTCCTTTTAATAAGATAATGGCATTATGAAATTGCAACGATGGATTAGTTTTACTTTCTTTAATAAAGCTTGCTGTATCATTAAAAAAGTGAGCATCTTTTTCAAACAATTGTTTTTGTGAAGAAATTTCTTTACCAATACCAATAACAGTATCAATATGAAATTGCGCCATGAGTTTAGAAACATGTTCATACAATTCCCAACTTAATTTCCCGCTTTGTTCAATATCCGAAAGTATCACTACTTTTTTCCCACCACGGTGTTGTTGCTTTTGGTGATGCAAGGCAATTTCCAACGCATTGATATCTGAATTATAAAAGTCGTTAATTAAAACGCAATTATTATTTGCTAATTTTAATTCTAAACGCATGGCTACTGCTTGCAATAACAGCATACGTTTTTCGATATCTTGTTGAGGAATATTTAAATGCAATAATGTAGCCCAACAAGTAATGGCATTATCCACACTTGCCGAATCTGTAAATGGTATATTAATACTGATTTGTTCGCCTTTGTACTTGGCTATGATAATTGTATGCGTAAATAAATTTTCAATCTCAATAATTTGAAGTGTTGCTTTTTCACTTTTAGAAATCAAAAAAGTATGTTGATTTAATAACTCAATATACTCTTGTTTAAAAGACAAAGCATTCACTATAACTATTTGGCAATGAGCAAACAGTTGCATTTTTTCTTTTAATTTTTCGGAGATACTTTTAAAACCTTCGTCGTGTGCCGTTCCTAAAGAAGTAAACACACCAATAGTTGGTTTAATAATGTCTCTTAATACATTCATTTCACCTACTTCAGAAATACCTGCTTCAAAAATCCCTAACGTATGTTTACTATTTAATTGCCATACGGATAAAGGAACCCCAACTTGAGAGTTATAGCTTTTAGGACTTCGTGCAATATTATAATCTGTTTTTAATAATTGATATAACCACTCTTTCACGATGGTTTTACCATTACTACCAGTAACACCAATCACAGGTAAATTAAATTGCTCGCGATGATCGGTTGCTAATTGTTGCAACGCTTTTAATGTATCGGCCACCATTAAAAAACAAATATCATCTTGCAACCCGATACAATTTTCGGGAATATGGTGAACTATAAATATTTTAACACCTTTATGGATTAATCCAGATATATATTGATGCCCATCATTTCTTTCAGATTTTAAAGCCACAAAAACACTATGAGAAGGCTCCGTTAACTGACGGCTATCAATTAATAAATGTTTGACCGTTTGATTCGACTCTCCAACCAAATTGGCATTTATTATTTTAGAAATATGTTGAGGAGTGTACAAAATAAAAAAGTGGTTTATTTTATACAAAATAAACCACTTTTTAGTGAAATAGCTAATCTATTATGAATTAACTAATAATTTAAATCCTTTACCATGAATATTCACGATTTCTACTTTTGAATCGTCTTTTAAGTATTTACGAAGTTTCGCAATATAAACATCCATACTACGACCATTAAAGTAATTATCATCGTGCCAAATCGTTTTTAAAGCAAAATTTCTATCCAATACATCATTTTTATGAACACATAACAAACGCATCAACTGACTTTCTTTAGTCGTTAATTTTTGTTCTGTCCCATTATTTATTAATGCTTGTGTTTCTGAGTTAAATGTATAGCTGCCAATTGTAAAATTTACATCTTCGGTATTGTGTACACGTTGCTTACTACTTCTTCGTAAAACAGCAGTTACACGAGCTAATAATTCATCCATGCTAAATGGCTTTGTAATATAATCATCAGCACCAGCGTTAAAGCCCTCAATCGTATCTTCTTTCATACTTTTAGCAGTTAAGAAGATAATAGGCACATGCTTATCGGTTACTCTAATTTCTTTTGCAAGCGTTAAACCATCTTTAACGGGCATCATCACATCTAATAACAATAAATCAAACTCTTGTTTGCAAAATGCATCAAAGCCTTTTTTTCCATCAGTCGCTAATTTTGTTTCAAACCCTTTTGCTTCTAAATACTCTTGTAATAATGTTCCCAAATTTGGATCATCTTCCACTAACAATATTTGCGTTTTTACATTTTCCATAATTATATTATCAATTTATGTGTTTAATCTTCGTTTTTATAGGGCATAATAATCTTAAAAGTGCTCCCTTTACCTATTTCACTATCTACATTAATTGTGCCATTATGTTTTTGCACAACTGCTAAAACATAACTCAATCCAAGACCAAAGCCTTTTACGTTGTGCACATTACCTGTTGGAACCCTATAAAATTTATCAAAAATTTTACGTTGATTATCTTTACTTATACCTATTCCATTGTCTTTTACGCTAATTTCTATGCCTTTTAACGTATCTTTAGTCGTAATTAGTATGTTGGGGCTGTCTTTCGTGTATTTTATAGCGTTATCAATCAAGTTAAAAATAATATTAGTTAAATGCACCTTGTCGGCATTGATTAAACACTTAAGGGCATCTAATTGTTTAGTAATAGTTCCTTGTCTTTGATCAATTAAAAGTTGGGTATTTTGAATAGCTTGATTAATGATTTCATGAACATCAATATCGCTGCGTTTTAGCTTAAATTCTCCTTTATCTAAAATAGAGGTTTGAAGGATACTTTCCACCAAAATGCTTAAACGCTTGTTTTCGTCTCTAATCATCTTTACAAAACGCTGCTGTTTTTCGGGAGTCTTTGTTACCGTGTCATCATTTAGCATTTCTGCGGCTAAAGAAATAGTGCTAATTGGCGTTTTAAACTCATGAGTCATATTGCTTATGAAATCGTTTTTAATCACCGATAGCTTCTTTTGTCTTGAAATCGTGGCAATTGTATAGTAAAAAGCAAAAATGAGTATTAAAATAACCATACCAGATACAACTAACATCATCCACATGGTTTTTAATAGATAATTTTTTTGATTAGGGAATTGTACGCTTAAATATTGAGGAGTAACAAAAACGTTATTAGGTGATAAATTAATTTTAATAGAACAACCTGCGGAGTCACAGTCTTTTTGAGCATCCTTATAATTACCATTGATTTTAGAGTCGTGTAAGCGACTAGAAACCGAATACACGAAATTAGTAGTAATTCCTTCGGCCAGTAATTCTTGACGAAGAATTGTATCCAACATTAACGAATCTACCTTTGGTTTATAATCTTTATAAACATTGATGCTAATTAATTCATCAAATAGATCGTTAACGATTTCGGTTTTAGTTTGAAATAATTCATCTCTTAAACTTTCTATGTTTTTAGAAGTAGATTGCGAGGCATTTATTAATTCGTAAGGTAAAAAATGGTTATGTGAGTTTGCCGAGTCTCCAACAAATTCTTTTTGAGACATTTTACTTGTTATAACGCCTGACGAATCTGTACTTAATTCTTCAAAAATCCGAACTTGAACATCGCTTCCGCTAGGATTTCCTAAAGTTACTAATCCCGGCTTTGTAATTCGAACTCCTTGTTTGCGTAACTTTATTTTTTTAGCAATTTTATTTGCCGTTCCTATTTTTTCGAGTTTATTAGAAGTAGTTTTTAATGCTTCCTTGACTGAGCGCTCAAATTCTTCTTCTTTTAATTTAATAGAACTTTTAATCCAATAAATTTGCACAGCAATTAATGCACAAAGTGCAATACCAACTAATACTGAGATAATACCTAAATTATGCCTATTCATTATAACAAATGTAATAAAGTAAACAGTTGAGGCTTTAAAGTGTTAACGTTTTTTAACGGGAGTGATAGGAGTCACTATAAAGACTTTCATAATACTTTGGCGGCAAATAAAAAGAGGTAGTTTT
>JBIICN010000147.1:0-3471 GCA_044238845.1 Bacteroidia bacterium | reverse complement strand
TGTTGTATTGGCTGTTAAGTTTACCGTTCCTGTTGTACAAGTGGTGTTTGGATTAGCTGTGGCCGTTACCGTTGGTAAGGCATTAACTGTTACATCCACTAAAGCTTCATTATCACTTACACAGCCAGCACTGCTTGTTCCAATAATGCTATATGTTTGATTACTTGAAGGACTCACTGTAAAATTAGTGCCTGCTATTGCTCCAGGATTTAAAGTATAGGTTACTGCTCCTCCGGGCTCAATAATACTAGAACTGCCAAAACAAATAGTAGGATTAAAAACAGATATGATAGAAATCGTTGGTGTTGGGTTAACAAAAATATCTGTTGTAACTACATTAGAACTTAAACAGCCTTCTGCACTAGTTCCTGAGATACTATACGTTTGGTTACTTGTTGGGTTAACAGTGAAACTTGTTCCTGTTAGGTTTCCAGGACTAAGTGTATAGGAGCTTGCTCCTGTTGGTGTAATCGTTGCAATGTTACCTGAACATATTGTTGAATTTGAAACTGATGCAATTGCAACAGTCGGAGTTTGATTTACCGTAATATTAGTAGTCACTTCGTTACCACTTAAACAGCCTTCAATACTTGTACCAGTGATACTATAGGTTTGGTTACTCGTTGGACTAACAGTAAAACTTGTTCCTGTTATATTTCCAGGATTAAGTGTGTAGGTATTGGCGCCTGATGGTGTAATCGTTGTTGCATTACCTGAACAAATAGTTGTATTAGACACTGATGCAATTGCAACCGTTGGTGTTGTATTAACTGTAATACTAGTAGTCACTTCATTACCACTTAAACAGCCTTCAATACTTGTGCCAGTGATACTATAGGTTTGGTTGCTCGTTGGACTAACAGTAAAACTTGTTCCTGTTATGTTTCCAGGATTAAGTGTATAGGTAGTTGCTCCTGTTGGCGTAATCGTTGCAATGTTACCTGAACAAATAGTTGGACTTGAAACTGATGCAATTGCAACAGTCGGAGTTTGATTTACCGTAATATTAGTAGTCACTTCATTACCACTTAAACAACCTTCTAAACTTGTACCTGTGATACTATAGGTTTGGTTGCTCGTTGGACTAACAGTGAAACTTGTTCCCGTTAGGTTTCCAGGACTAAGTGTATAGGAGCTTGCTCCTGTTGGCGTAATCGTTGCAATATTACCGGAACATATTGTTGAACTTGAAACTGATGCAATTGCAACAGTCGGAGTTGGATTAACAGTAATACTAGTAGTCACTTCGTTACCACTTAAACAACCTTCTAAACTTGTACCAGTGATACTATAGGTTTGGTTACTCGTTGGACTAACAGTGAAACTTGTTCCTGTTAGGTTTCCAGGATTAAGTGTATAAGTAGTTGCTCCAGACGGTGAGATAATTGTGATATTACCTGAACAAATAGTTGGACTTGAAACTGATGCAATCACAACAGTTGGTGTTGGATTGACTGCAATACTAGTCGTTATCTGATTACCGCTTAAACAACCTGCAATACTTGTACCAGTGACGGTATATGTTTGATCACTTGTTGGACTTACTGTAAAATTTGTTCCTGTTATGTTTCCAGGATTAAGTGTATAGGTATTGGCGCCTGAGGGTGCAATCGTTGTTACATTCCCAGAACAGTTTGTTGGATTAGAAACTGATAGTATAGAAACGGTTGGCGTCATATTAACCGTAATATTTTGTATAGCAGTATTAGTACAACCTGTTAAAGCGTTAGTTCCGGTAACTGTATAAGTTGTGTTACCTACTGGACTAACGGATACCGTTGCCGTGGTAGCAGAACCAGCATTTGCACTCCAAGTATATGTGCTTGCAGAAACAGACCCAGATGTAGCCGTTAGCGTCGTTGAATTACCAGAGCAAATACTTGCGTTAGAAGCACCAACTAATACTACTGGTAAAGGGTTTACATTCACACTAAATGTTACATTACCATCGCATCCATTTCCTGCAGAACCTAACACCGTGTAGGTTGTATTACTTGTAGGATTTAAAGTATAATTTAATCCTGTAGTATTGCCTGGCTGCAATGTATACGTATTTCCTCCAGTTGGAATAATGTTTAATATAGATCCATTACATAAGTTTTGAGATTGACCACCTGTAATCCCAATATTAACAGATGACACTACTGAAACAGTTACTTGTGCAACAGAACTTGTACATGTATTAGCACCATAGGTTTGAGCAACTGTTACCGAATAATTTCCAGCATGAATTGGCGCTATAGCAGATGTAACTGTTGGCTGCGCTAACGTTGATGTAAATGAATTTGGACCATTCCATTGTATGACTGTTCCTCCAGAAACGATAGGCATTACTAAAGGATTACCAGTACATAATGATAAATTATTGGTTGCAATATTGACCGTTGGTGTTGCATTCACAGTAATAGTAGTTATAGCACTATTTGCACTTAAACAACCAGCAATACTTGTTCCAAATAAACTATAGGTAGTTGTGGCACTTGGACTAACTACAAACGGAATTGAAGTTAATGTCTGTGTTAAAGAAACTAACGTATAGGAACTAGCTCCAACTGGAATCGCAGTAGGGGTTATGGTTGTAGAATTGCCTGAGCATAAAACAGAATTTGAAATTGCTGCAATCGCCACAGTAGGAGTTGTATTAACATTAACTGTAGTTGTAAATGTATTGCCACTAACACATCCTGCGGCATTTGTTCCACGAACTGTATATGTTGTCGTTACACTTGGTGTTACCGCAAAAGGATGCGCTGTTAAGGTTTGTGTAGCACTTGTTAATGTATAAGTACTAGCGCCATTAGCTGTAATCGTAGTCGTTGATCCTGAACAAATAGTGCCATTTGATAATGACAATAATGATACTGTTGGTGTTGGATTAACTGTAACTGTAGTTGTAAATGTATTGCCACTAACACATCCTGCTGCACTTGTTCCCTGAACTGTATATGTTGTCGTTACACTTGGTGTTACCGCAAAAGGATGCACTGTTAAGGTTTGTGTAGCACTTGTTAATGTATAAGTACTAGCGCCATTAGCTGTAATCGTAGTCGTTGATCCTGAACAAATAGTGCCATTTGATAATGACAATAATGATACTGTTGGTGTTGGATTAACTGTAACTGTAGTTGTAAATGTGTTGCCACTAACACATCCTGCGGCACTTGTTCCACGAACTGTATATGTTGTCGTTACACTTGGTGTTACCGCAAAAGGATGCGCTGTTAAGGTTTGTGTAGCACTTGTTAATGTATAAGTACTAGCGCCATTAGCTGTAATCGTGGTCGTTGATCCTAAACAAATAGTCCCATTTGATAATGACAATAATGATACTGTTGGTGTTGGATTAACATTAACTGTAGTTGTAAATGTGTTGCCACTACCACATCCTGCGGCACTTGTTCCACGAACTGTATATGTTGTCGTTACACTTGGTGTTACCGCAAAAGGATGCGCTGTTAAGGTTTGTGTAGC
>JBIICN010000121.1:0-3491 GCA_044238845.1 Bacteroidia bacterium | reverse complement strand
CAAAATCCGGGTATATTAATGAATGCGTATGTATCAGGGTATTTATTTTCCCAGCGCCAGCGTTCCATCGACATGCAAATTTGTTTGATAATTTTGTCGCGGTTATAGGATAATGCTTGTGTAGTATATTTTCCCAATTTTCCATCTGGTTGTATGAACCATTTTTTTTGAAGTTTATTAATGGCTTTCGCTAATTTAATGCTATCATTAGCTGTGGAAGAGGAATCATAATAGCCCTGTTTACTTAAACTTTCAATAATCAATTGCCTTTTAATTGCCGAGTCTTTCTCACTTATAAACGGAATAGAGTCAATATTAAATAATGTTTTGTCATTTAAGATCAGAGCTAATTCTTTTTTTAGCATTCGGTAATTATAAAATTTCGGTTCTAACGAATCAAATGCTGCTCTTATGTTTCCATCTTTATAACCTTTAACTAAAATACTATCCCACCCTTTATCTAATTTATAAAAGTTGGTTTGTAATAATAAACTATCAGTATAAAAGCGACCTTTATTTAAGTGGGCTCCAATTAAAAAGTAAGCATCGCTTAATAACAAATCAGCCTTAACTAATTCCGTTACATTAATAGTTGTGTTATTAGTTTCAATTGAGTCGATGCACCGCTCAATGTTTATTAAATGGTATTGATTAGGAATTAAACCGAAATAGGTACTCTTTTCAATTATTTTTAAAAGACTATCGCCTTTGCTGTTCAGTTTACTTTTATCAAACCAAAGGAGTTTGTTGTTGTATTCTGAACTAAAGTACAGGAAACAGGTTAAAGGAATTGAGTCAATTGTGATTATTGAATCTTGTGTGAGATAAAAACTCAGTTGGGTAACAACTTCTTTTTCTAAATTTTGAGTCGTACTAATTTTTACTATTTTAACTTCCTTTGTTTTGTTTGAACAAGAATAAAAAATAAATATACAAACTACTATAAAAAAACAAAAGCCCACCCGCCAGCTGGCGGGTAAGGCTTTATGCTTAATTTTTGTCATAAAAGTTATTTACTGACGTTAAACTTACCTGTAGTAAGAGTTTGATTATTTTTGTCAGTTACCTGATACATATAAACACCACTCGCTAAATTTACTGTATTCATTTTTGCTTTACCCATTTCCATAATTTCAGTTGCTACAATTTTACCAGTCATGTCAAATGCAATTACTTTAGTTGCTTCTAAGCTTGTTGTAGAAAAGTTAACAAAAGATGCTGCAGGATTAGGGAATACTGATAATTCAATGTTCGAATTTTGCACTTGATTAATGCCTACAACAGTCCAATTACTTAATACAGTGGTTATAGTTTGAGTGCTAGCAGGTTGACCGGTAGCATTAATGGTTGAAGTTTGTATAGAATAAATAGGCGCTTTTGAAGCAGATGCTGAATAATAATCATAGTTTACTAAGTTTACTGTTGCTCCACTAGCAGATAAAATTTGACTTGTAGTTAATCTAATAATGTCATTAAATGCTTTTCCTGGTAGAGTTAAAGTTCCTGTAGCGTCAGCAGTTACAGAACAAGTGCCATTAAATGTTGGAGATAAAGGGAATCCAAATAATGTTAATGAAATTGTTCCACTAGTGATGGATGTTGTAGATGTATTTAAACTCATCGGGTATATAGCATAAGTAGCCGGATTAGCATATTTTACATTTAAATCGTATGTATTGATAACTAAATTTCCACCATAGTAGTTGTAACTATTTGTATTAGTATTATGATAAGCAACATCGGTAGTTGATGAATATACTGAAACATTTGCCGCTGGATAGTTTGCGTTACCCGGCATTGTATTGGAAGTAGTGTATGATTTTAGGGAATGAAGATTAGTTGGAGTGAAATTCCATGACATTCCTGCCCCAGTAGATCCAGGTGTAATCCCCGTAGAGTCGCACTGTTCTGTTTGAAAAGGAATATTTCCCCAAGCTGGAGCATGATTAGAATAAGTTAATGTTTGAGCAGTAGTAGCTAAACTCAAACAGGTGAACATACAAAGTATAATTTTTTTCATGTTTTGTGTTTTAATGGTTTATCAAATATATTTATTTTACTAGTAGTTTCAAAATTTAATAAAATATTATAAATTACATATTTCTTTTACTTAATCATTAAAAAAGCTTTTAAACTTCAATTTTCTTACATATTACTTTTTTAACATTATGATTAAATTAAAAAACTATTTTTCCTGGGTTTAAAATTAAATTAGGATCAAATAGTTTTTTAATATTTCTCATGAGTTCTAATTGATATTCAGGAAATACAATTTGTAAATAATCTTTTTGAACCAGGCCTATTCCGTGTTCGCCACTGATAGTGCCGCCTAATTTTTTACATAATTCAAATATCTCAATAATGCCTTTTGGTAATTCTGTTTCCCATGCTTGGTCTGACAAATCTCCTTTAATAATATTGACATGTAAGTTGCCATCGCCTGCATGCCCGTAACAAACACTTTTAAAACCATATTTAGAGCCAATTTCTTTTACGCCTTTCAAAAGAATAGGTAATTCTGCTCTTGGTACAACTGTATCTTCTTCTTTGTAAACCGAATTGCTTTTTACAGCTTCTCCAACCTTACGACGTATTTTCCAAAGTGATGATTTTTGTTCGGCACTATCTGCCATTAATATGTCGTCGCAACCATGTTCTGTCATAATATTACTGATCGTTTCACAGTCATTAAAAAGTACATCCATATTATTACCATCTACTTCAATTAATAATAATGCTTGCCATTCAGGTTTAATGGTAAAATTAACCTCACCAGCATATTTAATGCTCCAATCAATGGCATCACGTTCCATAAATTCCATGGCACTAGGTGTAATACCAGCTCTAAAAGTTGCTCCAACGGCTTCACATGCTTTTTCGGCTGAAGTAAAAGGTACTAGCATTAATAAATCATGTTTTGGCAATGGAATTAATTTAAATACAATTTTAGTAATAATGCCTAGTGTCCCTTCGCTACCCACCATTAAGTGCGTAAGGTTATATCCTGTAGAATATTTTAAAGTATTTGCACCTGTCCAAATAATATCCCCGTTAGGTAACACCATTTCAATATTCAATACATAATCTCTCGTAGTACCATATTTCACCGCTTTTGGTCCTCCACTGCTGTGAGCAACGTTTCCTCCTAAAGAGCAACTTCCCCAGCTAGCTGGATCTGGAGGATAAAATAAACCATTTTTTTTCACTTCTTCCTGAAAAACATAATTAATCACTCCTGGTTCAACAGTGGCTTGTAAATTTCGTTCATCAATATGTAATATATTGTTAAAGCGTTCCATGCTCATAATAATTCCACCATGTATTGGTAAGGCGCCGCCACTTAATCCGGTTCCTGAACCTCTAGCAGTCACTGGTATTTTGTATGCGTTAGCTAATTTCATGACTTCCGAAATTTGACTAACGGTTTTGGGTTTAACTACTACTTCTGGTTTAAATATAAAATCTTCCGTTTCATCTTGCCCGTATTTTTC
>JBIICN010000146.1:0-3501 GCA_044238845.1 Bacteroidia bacterium | reverse complement strand
GAGTAGTCGGCGTTGCTTATACAATCAATTTCTACAGTAACTAAAACACATGATGTATTGGTACATGAACCAATAGTAGTTAATGCACAATATTCAGTAGTTACGGTTGGTGATGCTATTGGATTTAAACAAGTACTGCAACTTAAGCCAGTGGTTGGTGTCCATACAACATTAGAACCGTTTTGAGCAATAGTAGTTAGTTGAGTGCTTTCACCTTCAAAAATAGTAACATCATTGCTGATATTTACACTTAGAGTTCCTACAGAGTTTACGTTTGTAAATCCAGTTGCCGTACAGCCAGATGCATCGGTGATTAATACACTATATGTTCCAGATGATAAGCCAGTAGCGGTTGCACTATCTGTATTTACACTCCATAAGTATGTGATTGCACCATTGCCACCAGTTACATTTGCGGTTGCTGTTCCATCAAAAAAACCACAATTAGCAGGCGTTGATGTTACTGTTACAACAATTGGTGCAGGTTGAGTAATGTTTACGGTGATAGTACTCAAACATAATGCAACGTCGGCTACAGACACGATGTAAGTACCACCTGCTAAACCAGATGCTGTAGCAGCATTTCCACCAACAGGCGACCAAGTGTAGCTATAAGGCGCAGTACCAACTGCATTAATAGTTGCTCCTCCGTTAGGTGTATTACCACAACTAATATTTGTTTGTGAGGCAATAGATAGCACAGGGCCAGTTCCATTTGTTGTAATTGTTGTATTGATAGTAGCTGTACAGCCTTTTACATCTGTTATAATAACAGAATAATTTCCTGCAGCCAGTCCTGAAATGGATGCTCCCGAACCTGCTGTTGGCCCCCAACTATATGTATAACCTGGCGACCCTCCGTTTGGTGATACCGTTGCACTTCCCACACTGTTACCACAGCCAGTTGGTGTTGTAGCAATTGTACCTGTTAAAACAACAGGCTGGGAAATAGATACGGTTTGTGTACCAGTACATTGATTTAAATCTTTAACGGTTACTGTATAAGTTCCGGCATTTAATCCTGTTTGACTTGCACCTGTTAAATTTCCAGGCGACCAAGTATAGGTATAAGGTCCAGTTCCGCCCGAAGCATTAACTGTTGCACTTCCTGTATTGGCCCCAAAACAGCTTACACTTGCTTGAGATACAACCGAAACAGTAGGACCACTTGTACTTATAATATTTGTAACAGCTGTTGCTGTACAGCCATTTGAAGCGGTTACCAATACCGAATTATTTCCTGCACTTAAGTTTGATACGCCAGCTGTTGTTCCACCAGATGGAGTCCAACTATAAGTATATGATGTGCCTCCTGTTGCAGTTACTGTTGCACCACCGGTACTACTACCACAGCCAACAGCCGTTGTTGCAGTAATAACGGCGCTTATAGTCCCGGAAGCTGAAATACTAGCGGTTGCTGTTCCTGTGCAAGAGCCGCTTGCTCCAATAACTGTGTAGGTTACATCGGCTAACGGAGTTGCTGTTACTGTGGCTCCATTTGGCGAACTTAAAGTTGCTGCTGGACTCCAAGTATAATTTGTGGCTCCAGTTGCTACTAAAACGACAGGTGTGCCTGGACAAATTGTAGATGTGTTAGGACTTACGGTTAATGCTAAAGAACCACTAACTGTTACAGTTGATGTTGTGGATCCAGTACAGGTACCGCTTGCACCAATAATTGTGTATACAGTTGTAATAGTTGGACTGGCAGTAACAGCTGTGCCGTTTGCTGAACTTAATGTAGCGGCTGGACTCCAAGTATAATTTGTGGCTCCATTAGCGGTTAATGTTGTTGAACCTCCCGAACAAATAGTTGGATTGTTTGGTGTTATGCTTAAAGATAAAGCTCCACTAACCGTAACCGTAGATGTGGTTGACCCTGTACAAGTACCAGTAGCTCCAATAATTGTGTATACAGTTGTAATGGTTGGATTGGCAGTAACAGCGGCGCCATTTGCTGAACTTAATGAAGCAGCTGGACTCCATGTATAATTAGTTGCTCCGCTTGCCGTTAATGTTGTTGAAGTTCCTGAACAGATAGTTGGATTACTAGGACTTACTGTTAAGTTTAAGCCTGGACTTGTTGTTACATTTAATGAGGCTGTAGCCGAACCGCAACTACTTGAGGCAGTTACAGAAACTGTACCAGCACCCGAACCAAAATTAACCGTTATGGCATTTGTATTATTACCTGCGGTGATACTTGCACCAGCAGGCACCGACCACGTGTAGGTAACTCCAGAAATGTTAGTAACAGAATAAGTTACACCAGTTGAATTGGCACAAATAACCGTTGGCCCGGCAATGGCACCAATGGTAGGTGGTGACCCATTAACGGTAACTTGAACAGTTTTAGTTGCAACTCCACCACCACAAACGTTAGTTGAAACCGTATAAATTGTGGTAAGGGTTGGATTAGCTGTAACAGAGGCGCCATTAGCAGAACTTAAAGTTGCTGATGGACTCCATGTATAAGTAGCGCCACCACTAACGGTTAATGTAGTACTTTGCCCTGGGCAAATTGTGGAAGTTGGAGAAATAGTTAATCCCGCAGCGGCTGGTAATACAACAATGTTTGCACAATATGAAGCGCCGCATCCACTTGAAGTTCCACTTACACATATTTGTGTATTAGCGTTTGGTGTAAAAGTTGCACTGCCGCAGGCGTCAATTCCAGGAATGCCAATACCAAACGCCACACAAGCGCCAAATACTTTTGTTTCAATTTCACCAGTTGCTAAAAATGGATTCCAATTCCAGGCATAAGTATTATTCGATATACCAGTGGCAGTTAATACAACCGATTGCCCACTACAAACAGTTAAAGAAGGCGCAGCTGTAAATGCAATGGTTGGAGAAGGGGTTCCTGTTAAATTTACAGTAGCTGGTGCCGTTGCACATCCTGGACCATAATTTATTACTAAGGTATAAACACCATTGTTTGCAGGAGACCAATTAGGGACGCTAGGATTTTGTGTATTAGCCGTATAGCCTCCTGGGCCGCTCCAAGCATAAGTACCTCCATTTGTTAATGAGGATAAATTAATAGTAGTTCCCATACAAATTGGATTTGGAGCAGTAATATTTGCTGGGTTTAAAGTATTGGTAACTGTCACCGTTTTTACTATTGTAATGCCAGTTGGTGTACAAGCTGATGGCCCCATGGTTAAGGTATAAGTTGTAGTTACCGTTGGTGTTATGGTAATAGTTTGTGTATTTGGGTAGGTTCCTGGAGGATTTGAAGTCCAAGCATAAGACGACGCTGTTGAACTAGCCCCTAAAACACCACTAAAACCTGGGCATAATTGGTTAGGGCCAGTTAAAGTTTGCCCTAATGCAACCCCCGCTTGAGCGCCTACTGTATAACTACATACATTACCAGCAAAACCGTCAACCATCACATAATAGGTTTGCCCAGGAACAAGGTTAACATTTGTTGTAATTGTAAAAGAACCAGAACCATTTCCTTGCGACTCACAGTTTGAAACTTCTGTAAAGCTA
>JBIICN010000073.1:0-12116 GCA_044238845.1 Bacteroidia bacterium | reverse complement strand
GAAGCTGATACTTTACCAGACAAATGTTTTTTATTTCCATCACGTGTAGTAATATCCATAATAGAAGATGTTCTTCCGCCATACTCAGCACCAAAACCAGCACTATACACATCTGCATTTCTCATAATGTCGTTATCAAATACTGAGAATAGACCGATAGAGTGAAATGGATTATAAATTACCATACCATCTAATAATACCTTGTTTTGAATTGGTAAACCACCTCTAATGTATAACTGCCCTCCTTGATCGCCTGTGAACACAACACCTGGCAATACTTGCAAATATTGAGCTAAATCAGGTTCTCCAACACTTGGTAATTTATTAATAGCCACTGGGTCGATAGTTTGAACAGCTACATTGGGATTTTCAATTTTTTCGGCAGAGGAAGCTGTTACATCCACTGCATTAAGTATAATGCCACCTTTATCAGAAAAGAATTTTTTATTTAAAATTTCACCAGCTTTCACCGTTATTTTTTCGGAAATAGTATCAAATTCTAAATTAGTCACAAGTAAAGTATAAGAACCAGGATTTACTTTATTAATAGAAAAATACCCATTCAAATCGGTTGAAGCTCCTGTGGTAGTTCCTTTTAAAAATACATTAGAAAAAGCTACCGGCTCACCATTAGATTTATTATAAACAAAACCTCTAATAGTTGCAAATTGTGAGAAGCTTACTGAGGAAATAAAAAGTATGCAAAAAGTATAAAATAAACGAGTCATATATATGTAAAAGTGATTAAATAATTTTATTAAAAATCTTATTATAAAATGGATAGCAAATTTAACCATTTAACTGGTTTAAAAAAGGTATTTTTTTTGTTTAAAATAGGAATGTTACAAGCGGTAAAACAAAAAAACCGTTAACGGGTAGTTAACGGTTTTGAATAATGTTAAAATTTTATTTTATTCCTTTAATTTTATCGTTCATTTCTTTGCCCTTAGTTTCATTTCCTGTTTTATAGTATAATGTTCTTAAGGCCTGCATGGCAGTTGGGTCATTTGGCTTTACATCTAAAGCTTGCTCTAAATACGGAATAGCTTTTTTGTAATATTCCATACTTTTTGCATCAATATCTTTTTGTTTTTTAGCTAATTCGGTGAGTGTAGCTTTAGACATCGCATTATTATAATAGTTAATTCCGTAATTATGATATAAAGCGCCCAAATTATAGAGAGCATTATAATAACTATCTTGATTAGATGATTTCAAATCAACAGCCTTTTGATAATGCTCAAGTGCTTTAGTAATGTAGGTTTCGTATTCAGCGGGTTTAGTTGTGTCTTTTCCAGACTTACCTTTAGGATTAGCTAAATTATCATATACGGTTCCAATAGCACATTGTAAAAAGGCATTATTAGGTTCTTTAGCAATAACAGTTTGTAAATTTGCCAATGCTTTTTCTTGCTGACCTTTTTGTAAGAAAATTTCAGTTTCCTTATTCATTAAATACACATCATTGGGAAATTGAGTTCTTCCTTTATTTAAAAAATCCATTGCGCTCATTGTGTCATTTTGAGACACTTTTAATTCATAAATAGTTTGATAGTTGTATGGAGAAGCAATACCTAATTCAATCATTTGATTATTGTATTCAAACATTTTAGTTTGATTTTTTTCTTTTTGAGCACAAACGCAAGCATTATAAAAATTAGAAGTATCTTTTTTACCTGTCATCAACATATTAGTGATGGCTAATGATTGGAATAAGTTAGCAGCTTCATCAAATTTCTTTAGCTTATATTTTCCTGTAGCTAAATTTGCTTGGTAAACTGTAATTTGGCTTATAGCTGTAAATAACTTGCCATCTTCATCCGAATCGGTCTCTCCTTTTACAATTTTATCAAATTTTTTATTATCTATTTCTTTTAATTTTGCTAAACACTTTGTTGCTTCATCAAATTCAAGTGTATTAACATTACCATAAGCTGTTTGTATTCTTTCATTTTTATCGGCAACCGAAGCAGCTAGTTTTTTTTCTTCGGCTTTAAAGCTTTCAGAAAATAAATACACGTAAATTCTACATCTATAGGCGTATGTTTTATACTGATTTTTAGTTTCCTCATTAGAAGTTGCTAAGTCAATATTTTCTTTTGCTTTACTTAAATAAGAAGCATCAGGATTATCTGTTAATGTAGATTCGTAATCGCTTAAGGCTCTCCAAGCACCTTGCACTTTACTTTTTTGTGCAAAGGTGGTGAAAGGAATAATGGCAACAATTAAAATTTTTAAAATTCTCATTTGAATATGATTAAAGGAAATTGTAATGATTATTTGTATTTATCCGCTTTTTCGGTTTCGCCTAAACGTAAAAATAATTTACGCAATTGCTGTTTAGTAGCTTTATCAGGCGATACTTCATAAGATTTCTCAAAATTTACAACGGCTTTTTTGAAATATTCATTAGCTTTCGCTTCATATTCTTTAGCCTTTGCTGTTTCTTTTGGGGGTAAAGCGCCCAATTTATCATTCCACTCGTTTCCTAAGTTAAAATACATAACACCTAAGTTATAATTAGCTATTTCATAATCAGGTTTAATATCTAAAGCTTTTAAATACTCGGCTTCTGCTTTATCATTTTCGTTAGTTTTTTGATAAAGGTTAGCTAAAATTGCATGTAATACTTCATTATCTGGCGCTAAGTTTATAGCGTCATTTAATTTTGTTTTTAATTCATCCGTTTTATTACGTGCTAAGTATATGTTGATTTCTTGGTTTACTAACTCCATGTTATCTTCAAACATTAATTTACCTTTTCCAATATATTCTAGAGCTTTAGTAGTATCTCTATCAATTAAAGATAGTTTAACCATATCAGTATAAATTCTCGGCTCTTTATATTTAATATCAATGAGTTTATCAGCATACTCTTTTGTTTTTTCTTTATTTGCTGCATATTTATACATATCAAACTTGTTATACATCAATTTTTCTTTGGTAATATTAGCACGTTTCATACCTTGATCAAAATCATATGGCAAAGCTTGCTCCAACAACTCATAACAATATAATGCTTTTTCAAACTCTTTATTTAATTTATAGGCATTCGCTTTATTACTTACAGCTGCAGTAGCTTGAACCAAAGGACCTTTTACCTCTTCTTTATAAATATTATCCTTGTCATTTTTTAAACATTTGATATAGCTATCTAATGATTTTTCTGCAGATTCTGGATCTAAAGCTCTCACTACTTTTGAGGTATCAAAATAAATCGCTTGATATACTCTACCTCTATACATCCACATTTTAGGGTTATTCATTGTGCTTTCATGAACGGATGCAGCATCTGCTGAAATTTTTGCTTTGTCTAATTCTTTATTACGCAAGTAATTTGCTGCGTTTTGCACTTGGTTACTTTGACTAAATGAAATTGCTGTAATTGAAATAAATGCAGCTGTGATAATGTTTTTCATATTTAGATGTTATTGGTTTTTAGTTGCCATATGTTATAGCCTGTTTAATCTATTGGTTTATATTTTGGCAAACAGGGCTATTTCATGGATATTTAATTTTGGGTTAAGATATAAAAAAAACACTAGATACATTTTATCTAGTGTTTTTTTATGTTAGTTATTTTTGCATGATTATAATACAGACACAAATATTGTGCATTTGCATAAATTAATCAACAGAAATTTTCTTTAATTTAACTTTATTTAATACTTCTTTGTTTTTAGCATCTTTTGCAGCTTTCTCTAATTGAGCTTCAATCATTGCTTTATCACCAACAACAACTGTTGTTAATTTATTCACATCAAAGTATTTTTTGATTTGAGCATTAACCTCGTCTTTTGTAATGTTTTTTAAGATTTGGTTTTGTTGTGCTGTAAATCCTTTATCTAAGTTATATTTTACAATATTTGATAAGAAAGATGCTTTTTGATATGGAGCTTCATATTTCAAAGCTTCTTCATTTAATAAAGAGCTTTTTGTAAATTCTAATTCTTTATCAGTAATACCATTGGTTTGGTAATTTGTAAATTCTTTAATAATCTCTGCTAAAGATAAAGCCGTAGCTGGACGTTTTACTGAAGAAGAAATTGCGAAAGTTCCATTGTATTTACCTCCAGAGAAACCTGAGCGGATACCATAAGTGTAACCTTTGTCTTCACGTAAATTTAAATTTAAACGACTATTGAATGCCCCACCAAAAACAAAGTTTGCAATTCTATTTTTGTAGTAATCACCAGTTGCATCAAATTTTAATGAAGGATAACCCATTGTAATTACAGAAGATGGGGCTCCAAATTTATTATAGATAAAGAATTGAGGTTCAGTTGGAGCAGTTGGTTCAACTATTGGTTGAATTTTAACTTCTTTAGCTGCCCATTTATTTAAAAATCCTAATTTAGCCACAATGTCTTTTTCCTCAATATCACCAACAATTACAATATTAGTTACTGAAGGAGAATAAAACTTATTATAGTAATCTTTTACATCTGCTAACTCAACACTTTCAATAGACTTAATAGATGGCTCTAATCCCATTACTGAATTACCATATAAAGCAAAATTAAATGCTCTACCAGCCATTGCATTTGCACTAGTTTCGTCATTTTTCACACTTTCTTTATATTGTTTTTTCGCTAATTTAAAATCTTCGGCATTAAATCCTGGATTTAACAATTTTTCTTCAAATAATTTTAAAGTAGCCTCTAAATTTTTCTTTAAAGAAGAGATTTGAATAGTAGTAGCGTTTTTACCAGCATTAAAACTAATTGAACTTCCTAATTTTTCTAACTCTGCTGCTATTTGCTCTGTAGTATAGTTTTTAGTTCCTTCATTTAATAAACTAGCTGTTAACTCAGCCACACCTAATTTCTTCAATTGATCAGCTGTTAAAACTAAACTTCCACCTTCCATCGTTAAAACAATATTAACTTCAGGAGTTTCTGTATTTTTAGTTCCAATGATATTAATACCATTAGCTAATTTGCTTGTAAAGTAATCTGGAATAGTAACTGGTTTTGCTGCACCTGCTTTTGGACGAGCTGCTCTATCGAATTTATCAGACGCTGGAGCATATGTTAAACCATTGTACTCAGCTGGAGTTTCAAACTTCATATTTGCATATGGATTGATACTTTTTACTGAATCTTTTGGATTCATAATTGGATAAGTATTTAAAACGGCTGCACCTGCTCCTTTAATATATTTATTAAATACACGTGTAATATCATCTTTAGTTATTTTATTATATCTATCAATTTCATCCGATAAAGTATAAGTTTTACCTAATAAACGCTCCCATTCAGAAATAACACCTGCTTTATCTCCAACTGTAGATAATGCACCATACATTCTAGATTCTAATTCGGCTTTAGCTCTTAATAAAGCTTCGTCTGTAATTCCTGTTGTACCAAACTCTTCAATGGTAGCTTTAACTTTTTCATCGATATCAGAAAATAATTTTTCTAAATTGAAATCTTCTGGTGGATAGGCAAAAATTTGAATAGAAAATTCCCCGCCTAATTCTTTTGAACGGTGATTAACACTTGCATCAACAGCAATTTCAGGTTTAGCTTTTACGAATTTTTTATAAAAAATAGAGTTATTTCCACTTCCCATCATCATACCTAAAATATCTAATGCAGGTTCATCTCTATTGTATTGAGGTACAGTAGGATAAACTCTTAAGTTTAACGGAAAATAGGTTTTATCTTTGTAAGCCGTGTATTTATCTGTTGCTAATGTCACTGGAGCTACACGCATTTTTTTAACATCTGGACATGGTTTAATACCTCCAAAATACTTTTCTACCATAGCTAAAGCCTCAGGTGAACTGAAATCTCCAGAAATAGTTAAAATAGCGTTATTAGGACCATACCAACGTAAAAAGAAATTCTTCACATCTTCTAATGTTGCTCTATTTAAATCATCAACATATCCAATAACAGGCCAGCTATAAGGATGTCCTTCAGGATATAAAGCCTTGTTAATTTCTTCAACAAATGCCATAGCATAAGGTTGATTTTCTACATTTTGAGACTTTTCATTTTTTACGGCGTCACGTTGGTTTTCAAATTTCTTAGTAGTTAATGAATCTAATAAGAATCCCATACGATCTGCCTCTAACCATAAAGCCATTTCTAAATTATTAGAAGGAACAGTTTCAAAATAAACGGTTCTATCTTCAGTAGTGTTACCATTCATGTTACCACCTGCTGTTGATACAATTTTAAAATGCTCTTCATCAGCAACGTGTTTAGAACCTTGGAACATCATATGCTCAAAAAAGTGAGCAAAACCCGATTTCCCTAAACTCTCACGATTTGAACCTACTTTGTAAGTTACCAATACATGAACTAATGGATCAGAATGATCCTCGTTTAATAAAATGGTTAATCCATTAGGTAATTTCCATTTTTCATAGGGAATAACCACTTTTCCAGTTGATTGTTCAACCTTTTCTACTAAAGTAGGCTGAGCTACTAATGATGTTAAGCCTAATAAGCTTAATGCACCTGTTATGATTGTTTTTTTGTTCATGCTAATTTATTTGTCCAAAGATATATGTTATGTGTTAATTTTTTTGTCCGTCCATTAATTGATATCGTCCGTTGGTGTAGTATTTTCACTTTCAGGAGCTTCTGGAGACGAAACTTCGCCAGTTGGAGCATCAGGACTTGTGCCATCAACAACTACTTCCGATTCAACTTCATCTTCATGATCTACTTTTGTAACAGCGGCAATACTATCGCTATCTTGTATATTAATTAATCGAACACCTTGTGTGGCACGACCCATCACACGTAAATCAGACACATTCATACGAATAGCGATTCCATTTTTCGTGATTATCATTAAGTCGTTAGCATCCGTTACAGATTTAATACCAACTAAATTCCCTGTTTTTTCGGTAATATTAATTGTTTTAACTCCTTTTCCACCACGATTAGTAATACGGTATTCTTCGATATCCGAACGTTTACCATATCCTTTTTCAGATACAACTAATACGTTTGCTTGCATATCATCAATGCAAATCATACCAATTACTTCGTTATTGCCTCCTTCTTCGTCATTTAAATCAATACCAATTACACCAGAAGCGTTACGACCCATTGGACGAACTTTTGCTTCAGGGAAACGGCATACCTTACCTAATTTAGTAGCAATCATAATTTCATTGTTACCATTAGTTAAAGCTGCTTCTAATAAAACATCTCCTTCACGAATAGTAATAGCATTAATACCATTAGCACGTGGACGAGAATATGCCTCTACAGATGTTTTCTTAATAATACCATCTTTAGTACATAATATAATGTAGTTGTTTTGGATGTATTCTTCGTCTTGTAAATTTTTGATATTGATAAATGCTTTTACTTTATCATCTGGTGCAATGCTAATTAAATTTTGAATGGCACGTCCTTTACTATTTTTAGCACCTTCTGGCACTTCATAAGCTCGTATCCAATAACATTGTCCTTTTTCACTAAACAATAATATATAATTATGTGTCGACGCGATAAACATGTGCTCTACAAAATCTTCATCTCGTGTAGCGGTTCCCTTACTACCTCTTCCTCCTCTGTTTTGAGAACGGTATTCAGCAAGATTTGTACGTTTCATGTATCCTAAATGAGAAATAGTAATGACGACATCTTCATCAGCAATCATATCTTCAATTTTCAAATCATCACCAGCGTAAACAATATCTGTGCGACGTTCATCACCATATTTTTCTCCAATCTCAACTAACTCTTCTCTAATAATTTTGTAACGTAATTTTTCATCGCCTAAAATTTCTTTGAAGTATGCAATGCTCTTCATTAATTCATCATATTCTGCATTTAATTTATCAACCTCTAGTCCAGTTAATGTACGTAAACGCATATCTAAAATAGCACGAGCTTGTATTTCAGATAATGAGAAACGAGTAATTAATTCGTCCTTAGCTGCATCTGGTGATGCACTTTCGCGAATAATTTTAATGACTTCTTCAATATTTTTTTGTGCAATTAATAAACCTTCTAAAATATGTGCGCGTTTTTCGGCTTGCATTAAATCAAACTTCGTACGACGAACAACAACATCATGACGGTGCTCCACAAAATAATGAATCATATCTTTTAGATTCAACATTTCAGGACGACCTTTTACTAAAACAACGTTATTAATTGAAAATGAAGTTTGTAGAGCAGAGTATTTATATAAATTATTTAATACAACATTTGAAATGGCATCGCTTCTTAATTCATAAACAATACGCATCCCTTCACGGTTACTCTCGTCACGAATTTCTGTAATACCTTCAATTTTTTTCTCGTTACATAATTCCCACTGACGCTTAATCATTTCAGCCTTATTAATTTGATAAGGAATTTCAGTAACGATAATACGTTCTCTATTATTTACTGGTTCAATGCTTGCCTTAGCACGCATCATCACACGTCCACGACCTGTGTGGAATGCATCCTTTACACCTTCGTAACCATAAATAGTTCCTCCCGTTGGAAAATCAGGAGCTTTAATATATTTCATTAAGCCATCAATATCAATGTTATTATCATCGATATAGGCAATGATACCATTAATAACTTCAGTTAAGTTATGAGGTGCCATATTAGTTGCCATACCAACGGCGATACCCGAAGCACCATTCATTAATAGCGTTGGAATACGCGTAGGCATAACAGTAGGCTCAGTTAAAGAGTCGTCAAAGTTAGGACGGAAATCAACAGTATCTTTTTCAATATCCGCAATAATTTCCTCAGTAATTTTTCGAAAACGAGCTTCCGTATAACGCATCGCTGCAGGTGGATCGCCATCAACAGAACCGTAGTTTCCTTGCCCGTCAACCAACATATAACGTAAGCTCCATTCTTGAGCCATACGTACCATAGTATCATAAACAGAGGTATCACCATGAGGATGATATTTTCCTAAAACCTCCCCAACAATACGGGCCGATTTTTTATAAGGACGATTATGTAATACACCTAAATCTAACATTCCATACAATACACGACGATGAACTGGTTTTAAGCCATCTCTTACATCAGGTAAAGCACGCGATACAATAACCGACATCGAATAATCGATATAGGCTGTTTTCATTTCCGTTTCAATGTTAATTGGAATAATTTTCTCTCCGCTCATATTCTTTTTTTATGTTTTTAAACTCTTAATTCTATTTACGTATTTCAGAAATATTGTCAGTTCATTTTTACAACAAAATCACTAAAATATCTATTTCAAAAAATTACTAATAGGCTTTGAAAATAGCTATTTAATAAGTAATTTAGTTGTATAGTTATTAACAGTTTTAATGTTAAAAAAAAGGCGCCAAAAAAGAACCAAAACTGCCATTATCGGTTACTTTTGATTATGGCATTAATTATGTTTAGAACCTAACAAAGAACTTAAAAATTTATGGAAGCAAAATTTTCACAGCGCGTAAAAGACGTTATAACGTTTAGCCGAGAAGAAGCACTAAGACTAGGGCATGATTATATTGGAATAGAACATTTAATGCTTGGCATGATTCGCGATGGCGAAGGAGTTGGTATTAAATTATTAAAAAATCTAGCCATTAATATCCAAGATTTTAGAAAACAAATTGAACAAAGTTTACCTGTATCGATGAAAAAGGTAAATAACTTAGCTAACATTCCGTTAGTAAAACAAGCCGAAAAAACATTAAAGCTTACGTATTTGGAAGCTAAGGTTTTTAAAGCGCCTCAAATTGGCACAGAACACTTATTAATGTGCATATTAAAAGACAATGATAACGTTGTTACTAAAGCATTAGCTAAGTTTGGTGTTGATTATAATGCTGTAAAATTAGAACTAGAAGGATATATGGAAAACCCACACAAAATTGAAAATTCAACTGCTGGCGATGACGATGAAAATGAAGAATCGTTTGGCGGTGGAGGCAACTCTGGCGCTGCTAAAAAACCAGGCGACTCAAAATCTAAAACACCTGTATTAGATAATTTCGGAAGAGATTTAACAAAAATGGCTGAGGACGGAAAATTAGATCCTGTTGTTGGTCGTGAAAAAGAAATTGAGCGTGTGTCTCAAATTTTATCTCGTCGTAAAAAAAATAACCCCATTTTAATTGGTGAACCAGGTGTGGGTAAATCGGCTGTGGCAGAAGGTTTAGCATTACGTATTGTTCAACGTAAAGTATCGCGTGTATTATTTGGTAAACGTGTGGTTACTTTAGATTTAGCATCTTTAGTTGCTGGTACAAAATACCGTGGACAATTCGAAGAGCGTATGAAAGCCGTGATGAATGAGTTAGAAAAAAATCCAGATGTGATTTTATTCATTGACGAAATTCATACGATTATTGGTGCTGGTGGCGCTAGCGGAAGTATGGATGCTAGTAACATGTTTAAACCAGCTTTAGCTCGTGGCGAGATACAATGTATTGGTGCTACAACATTAGATGAATTCCGTCAACACATCGAAAAAGATGGAGCTTTAGAGCGTCGTTTCCAAAAAGTAATTATTGAACCTGCAACTCAGGAAGAATCATTACAAATTTTAACGAACATTAAATCTAAATACGAAGATCATCATAATGTAACATACACACCAGAAGCAATCAAAGCGTGTGTAACGTTAACTGCTCGTTATTTAACTGACAGACATTTACCAGATAAAGCTATTGATGCTTTAGATGAGGCAGGTTCTCGTGTTCACATTACAAATATCAATGTTCCTGAAAATGTTTTGGAACTTGAGAAAAAAATGGAAGACATTAAAGAACTAAAAAATCAAGTGGTTCGTTCTCAAAAATATGAAGAGGCTGCTAAATTGCGTGACACTGAAAAACAGTTACAAGCGCAATTAGACGCTGCTAAAAAAGCTTGGGAAGAAGAAACAAAGATGAACCGTGTAACAGTTACTGAAGATAACGTGGCAGAGGTTGTATCGATGATGAGCGGAGTTCCAGTTCAACGTATTTCTCAAAACGAAGGAGAGAAATTAGTGAAAATGGTAGAACAATTACAAGGTAAAGTAATTGGTCAAGACGAAGCTTTGAAGAAAGTTGTGAAAGCTATTCAACGTAACCGTGCAGGATTAAAAGATCCTAATAAACCAATTGGTTCATTTATTTTCTTAGGTCCTACAGGTGTTGGTAAAACTCAATTAGCAAAAATTTTAGCGAAACATTTATTTGATAATGATGAAGCTTTAATTAGAATTGATATGAGTGAGTATATGGAGAAATTTGCCGTGACTCGTTTAATTGGAGCGCCTCCGGGATATGTTGGTTATGAAGAAGGTGGACAATTAACGGAGAAAGTACGTCGCCGCCCCTACTCTGTTGTGTTATTAGATGAAATCGAAAAAGCACATCCAGATGTATTTAATATGTTATTACAAGTATTAGATGATGGACAATTAACAGATAGTTTAGGTCGTAAAATTGATTTCAAAAATACAATTATCATCATGACTTCTAATATTGGCGCACGTCAATTAAAAGAGTTTGGAACTGGTGTAGGTTTTGGAACACAAACACGTCAAGATAGCGAAGCTGAAATGAATAAAGGAGTTGTTGAGAATGCTTTGAAGAAAGCTTTTGCTCCTGAATTCTTAAATCGTATTGATGATGTAATTATGTTTAACTCTTTAGATAAAAAAGATATTCATAAAATTATTGATATTGAATTAAACAGCTTATTTGGACGTGTAAACAACCTTGGTTATACAATCAAAATTACTGATGGAGCTAAAGACTTTATTGTGGAGAAAGGTTATGACTCTCAATACGGTGCTCGTCCATTAAAACGTGCAATACAAAAGTATTTAGAGGATCCAATGGCTGAAGAAATTATCCAAAGCAATTTATCGGAAGGTGATCAAATAGAAATTGATTACGATGAAGAAAAAAAGGAAATTGTAGTAAAAACCATTAAGCCAAAAACTAAAAAGAAAAAAGAAGATAACTAATATAAAGAGCCCTTTTGTCGGATAACAAAAGGGCTTTTTTATAAGAAAATGTATAAAAAACAAAAAAAGCTAAACTTAGAAAAACTAAACATATTTCCCATATTTGGTTATGTATGTACGAAAAAACTAAGCATATAAGCTAGTTATACCCAAGCGGTTGACGAGAACCGAAAACTTAACGTCGACACCAAAGT
>JBIICN010000030.1:0-41881 GCA_044238845.1 Bacteroidia bacterium | reverse complement strand
CGAAGCCTTAAAAAATAAAAAGCACTCGCTCTAAAAAACTTTTCCTTTAAACTCTCTGAATTCAAACGCGCTTACGTCTTGTGATCAAAATGCTTATAACGCTGCCGAAATGCCAATTACCGCTAACTAGCTTATATGCTTAGTTTTTTCGTACATACATAACCATTTATGGGAAATATGTTTAGTTTTTCTAAGTTTAGCTGTTTATCAAATTTAATCATTTTATTCTCTTTTTTGCTTTTTCTGGTAACTGTAAAAAATTTTCTTTAGAAACTACTTTCTTTCCGGTTTTTTTCTCTAAATCTTTTATAGCGCTTCCGGCTACATCTCCGCCTTGTTTGGCTACCTTCTTGTTTTCAGTAAATCCAATCGGGTTTTTAGTGTCAACAATTGCTTTGGTTGATGCCTCGCCTAACATAGAGAATATCAATTCCAAATCAGTCATGTGATCTCTTAAATTATGTGATTTTAATCCTTTTACCTCTTTGTATTCTTTCGGCGTTAATCCAAAAGTAGCTTTAGATATTTCTGAGGTTAATATAGCATACTCTTTTTTTTCTTTCACTCCACGTTGATTCCAAGAATCGGTTAATTCTTCTCTTATTGCAATACTGCGCATCCGTTTCTCTATCCAGTCTTCTGAATAGCCTTTTTGTTTATACAATTCACGTGTACGTTGAGCTGCTAATTCAGGATTTCCTATTTCATCTAATCTGTCTGATCCTACTTGCGCCAACCATAGTTTAAATGGTTCTGCTTTTGGTGAAGGTATTGATTGAATGATACGTAATAAACCTTTTGTATCAGCTGCCTGAATTTTACGTTTTTTTCCATCAGCGGCTTCCATTTCAACTAGGGTACAAATTGTACCCCAGTTGGATTTTAGTTGCTCGTCCCTAGATATAATTCGTTTGATATATTGTTTAATATCAATACTATCCGTTAAAACAAAAATGACATCTTGTACCGAAAAATACCATTTTTGTTCTATTTCGTTCCAAATCGAACGAATGCGCTTACTTTCAAAAAGCCTTACATTGCTCATAGTTAAATATATTAAAAATTCAGATTATAAGTTATCAAAAGGCGAGCAAATTCTTTGAATATTTCGATTACTCACATGCGTGTATATTTCTGTTGTTCTGCTACTGGTGTGTCCCAAAATCTCTTGTATGTATCTTAAATCGGTTCCGTTCTCTAATAAATGAGTAGCATAACTGTGCCTTAGCCAATGTAAGCTTACGGGTTTATTAATTTTACATTTCTCTAAAGTTTGTTTTAACACACTACTCAAACTGTTTTCGTCATACTGGCTCTTTTTATCCTGACCCTCAAATAACCAATAAGTTGGCTTATACGAATTGTAATATGTGCGCAAAAGTTCCAATATTTTGTCCGACAATGGGGCCACCCTGTCTTTTCTCCCTTTCGATTGCCTGATAATTACCAAACCTCGTTTACTATCAATATCTGTTAACTTTAAATTTATCAACTCGCTACGCCTCAAGCCACAACTATATATTAAACTCAACATGGCCTTATGTTTAATATTACTAGGAGTATTTAATATAGCTTTTACTTCTTCTTTACTAAGCACGTTTGGCAGTAATTTAGGACTTTTTGGTCTATATATTAATTCGGGACGCATCATTTTTAGTTCTACGATTCTAAAAAATAGTTTAATAGCATTAATTACCTGATTTTGATAAGATGCCGAAAATTTATTAGCTAATATAAATTCGTTATTAAATTTAATAAGGTCGTCATTACTTATTTCGCAAATAGCTTTATTATTGTAGAAATTTAAAAACACACTGAGGGCATTTGTATAAGTATGGACCGTATTTTCGCTATAGCGTCGCGCCTTCATCCACATATCAAATTCTTTTAGTTTTGCTATGGCCTCGGTTGATAATGGGGGTAAAACTGATGCGGTTGTAAGAGGATATTTCTGGTGCGAAACGGATGTGCGATCTTGGTATTCGTTCTTTAAATATACCCTTACATCATACTTGTAAAACAAATCACATACCTTTTCAAACACCCTTTCTTCATAGGAAATATGCCAAGCGCACTGCGTAGCACTCCATTTTCCGTTGAGTAAATTTCTTACTAAATTTCCTGCTTCAGCATCTTTTTCAAAACGTAAAAACACTCGAGGGCTATCTCTGTGAACTAGATGTTCAATAGTTAACTCTTTAATCATATTTCAAATTTCCTAAAAATTGTAGCACGATGTTGCTATAAATTGTAGCAAAAAGTAAAACGTATAAAAAAAGGCGAGAAAATTTTCTCGCCTTTTAAATAGATAATAATTAAAGCTTATTTCTTAGCTACTGGCTGCGCAGGTGTTGGTACCGTTACGGTAACAATGGTTGATAAGCCAGCTTTTGCTTGCGCATGGTCTGGTTTAATTTTAATACATTGTTCCCAATAGTATTTAGCCTTATCGTATTGTTTGTTTTGGTAATATGCTCCGCCTAAATTGTAAAATCCTTCTGGATTTAATTTATCTAAAATAATGGTTTTTCTTAATTCGTAAATAGCGCTATCCAATTGGCCACGTTGAGCTTTTTGATATCCTCTATTTAATAAATCGTTATAAAAAACAATATAGTAGTTTCTTAAATACGGATTGTTAGGATATAAATACTCGGCTTGTTTCCAGTAAAATAAGGCATCTCTATCGCGTTTTAATTTGTAGCTACCTAAACCTAAGTTTAAGTATCCATTCACGTAACGCGGATGTAACTCAATAGCGTGTTTTAAATATTTGATTCCTTTTTCTAAAGATTCTTCGCGTTTAGCTACAAAGTTTTTAGTGTCAGATAAATCAATATAACGTGCTCCAGCATTTCCTAATACTAATACTGAGTTTGGAACAGTTTCCACATCTTTTAAGAATAAAGTGATATCGTTTTTCCAATCCCAGTTACGCTCCCAAGTTTTGCATCCATATAAAAATGTCATGGTGCCAAGTAATAAAAAGAAAGCTACTCGTTTTGTCATTAATGTTCCTGGTATTTTATCTACTCCTTTTAATATTAACCATGCAAAGGCAATCACAAATCCAATGGTTGAATGGAATAATAAACGTTCACCCATGGTTGCTCCAATATCCATTAAAATATTACCAATCATTAATAAAAAGGCAAAGTAAACAGCAATGGCAAATCCTAAGGTATGTTTCTTTAAAATTAATTTTACGCCAGCTATCAGTAAGCCAATGTGTAATACTAGTGATACTAAAGTATCCCAACTTGCAAAGGTGCGGAACTGAATAGTATTAAATGAATAATCAGATGATAATGGATGAGGGAACCAGCATAATGTGAAGTATTTTAATAATACAAATACTTTAGTGGCCCATTGTTCTTGCTGAGTTGCTAATAAGTATGGGTTATTTAAAATCTCCGTATCAGGCACGCCAGGTTTTAATTTCACCGCTACCAAACGCATTCCTAAATAAAACAACATGATAAAGAAATGCCAGCTCATTAAGGTGGCGAATTTTGTTTTGATTTTGGAGCTTATTAATCCAACGCCTACAATTAAATACACAAATGGGAATAACCAATATGAGGTAGTTGCTTTTTGTCCTGGCTGGATATGCATATCCGAATTACGTTTTACCATTAACATTAATATGGCACAAATAAAGAAAGCACCAAATACATAAACAGCTTGTTTAAATTCTTTTGATTTTAAAAATGTTTTTGGATCAAAATTAATTTCGCCATACACAAAAAAAGCAATTGGAATTAACATCACCAATACCACAGCGTATTCTTTAGATAATAAGGCTAGTAAGAAGTTGAAGGCTGCTAAAAATAAATTTTTATTAGTTTTTTCGTTCATAAATTTAAACGAATAAAAGAAGGTTAAAGAGATAAATATGAGTGAAAAAATCTCATCTCTACTTTTTACGTTAGCAATAGCTTCGGAGTGTATTGGGTGCATTAAAAATATTAAAGCGGCTAAAAAGGCCAAATCATGCCATTCTTTAAAAATGTAGTTTCTAAAAAATAAGTACAACAACATTACGCCAATAATTAAAGAGATAATATTTACAAAGTGTCTTAACGAGGCACCTTTTACTTGGCAATCCACTTCGTTAAATACACCATCATCATTAATATCTTCTTCTACATCATTTACTTTGTTTCCGTTGGTATCCCAACATTGAGCAGGATATAACCCATCTTTTGGATAAGCTCCAATAAATTCTTGCTCAATGGCAAAACTTACAACAGATAACGGACGGTAACGACCACCGGCTAATTGATCGGTAGCATTCATTCGGCGATAAAAACTTTCGTAGGCATCTTTGGTCATAATGTCCTTAATACCTTTTATCCCTTTAATTACGTGATCGTTTTGGTGAATAATAATACCATCATCCAAAGCATATTCATTATTTAAAGAAGTTAAGTTAAAAATTAACCCAAGTAAAATAATAACTATAAAAGGAGCCGTTTGGTTTTTAAACGGAAAAAAATGAAAGGTGTTTTTTAACTCTGTAAAAACAGGTTGTTTTGCACTAGTAGTTTGTTTAGCCATAAAAAAATAAGGTGTTATTACACAAATATACTTAAAACTTCAAAAAAATAATTTTTAGTCTCAAAAAATTAGTTAAAAAACAGTAAATTGCCATATAATACAAATGGAAACACGCCCTTTTAAATTATATGCTATCTTTATTTGTGGCATTTTTTGCAGCATTTTTGCGTATTTCCTGTCGCAGAGTAATAATACCACCACAAAAGAGTTAGCTCAGCAAGCCGAAATTAATGTACATGCCAAAGAAGGCATCGCTAAATCTAATCTAGATTTGTTATCTGAGGCATTAAAAACAATTAGCCCCAAAGACCTTTTTGTAAAATATCAGGCTAATATAGCAGATTTATATAAGAAAGAGGGAATTGCCATTTATGTCTATCAAAACGATAGTTTATGCTTTTGGACAGATAATCAACCTGCTGTTGATTTATTTGAATATACCAATGAAACAAATGTGCAACTTATCAAAATTAGAAATGGTTGGTATGAGTTTATCAAACAAAAAACAAGTTCTCAAAAAAATTATACAATTGTTGCTTTAATTTCAATTAAGCCTGAATATGATTTCGAAAACCAATATTTAAATAATAATTTTAATGCTTGGCTTCAATTACCCGAAAATACCAAATTAGTAGTTCCGATTAATTATTTAAATCATGCCGTTAAATCAAAATTTGGTGCTCCCTTATTTGAAGTTTATAGAAGTGATGGTTTATATAAAAGCAACGTAGTTAACGGATATGTTTGTTTTTTATATGTAATATCTTCTTTATTGCTATTATGGGGCTTGTTTTTGTTTTTAAAAAGGATAATTAGCAATAACACTTTTTTTTTAGTAGCCTTTGTAAGCACTATTTTAGCAGTGCGTACAGGAATGATTTATTTTAAAATTCCTAATGCTTTTTATAATAGTAGTTTATATGATACTAAATTATTTGCAGATGCATCTTCATTTTACTTTTCGTATTTGGGAGATGTATTAATTAATAGTGGTTTATTATTTTTAATTGCTATTTTAATTTATAAACTGGATGTTGTTATACACTTAAATACTAAAGTAAAAAATAGCTTTTTTATACTATTGTTTACATTTATTATTGCGTTTTTTTCAATTCAAATTCGTTTATTGATTTATAGTTTGGTAAATAACTCAACCATTTCCTATAATATTAATGAACTGTTTAATTTTAGTACTTATAGTTTAGTTGGTTTGCTATCTATAGGTTTGCTTATTTTTGCCTTTTATCTTTGTCTCGAAAAAGTTATTATTGCTTTATTACAACTTAATTTTTTTAGGCCATTGGTTTCATTTATATTATTAACCTTGGTTGTTTTAACTAGTGTTGTATGCCATTTTAAGCAAATTAATTATCTCGAGTTTTTATGGCCTATTTTATTAGTTTCTATATCGTTGTTTCTTAGAGTGTTTAAGGCTTCCTATAATTTTATTAATATTGGATTAATAGTTTTAACAACCACCTTTATTGTTTCATCATTATTTAGTAAGGATGAACAACTAAATAAAAAACAAACTTTCGAAGCTATTTCTTTAAGTTTAACAGATAGGCAAGATGTAATTGCCGAAAACGAGTTTACAAAAATTAGTTCGGCCATTAAAAAAGATGTACAATTAAAAAACTTGTTATCACTATTGCCTTTAAGCAGCGAGCAAATTGAACAAAGTTTAAGGCAAATTAATTTTACTGGTTATTTTGAAAGGTATGAAATTATCATGTCGTTATTTAAAAATGATTGTACGCCTATTTTTGTTCATTTAAATTCAACATATCTTAATGAAGATTATTTTAAAGAACAAATTGAAAAAGATGGGTTTCAAACTATTTGCGATGATTTATATTTTATAGATAAAGAAAAAAAGTCGATCAGATATATTGCAAAAATAGATATTGAAGATGTGAATAAAAATCCAGATAAAACATTTCATCTTTATTTGCAACTAGAGCCCAAATTAGCTGTAAATTTAGGTGCTTTTCCAGATTTGTTGCTAGATAAATCAATCGAAAATAAGCTAGAGTCAAAAAAAATATCTTATGCTGTTTATGAATCTAATAAACTATTAAACACATTTGGGGAATATCAATATCCTTTATTTATCAATCAACATTCTTTTAAGTCATCCACAAATGATGGTTACGAACATTTTTTATATACGCCAAAAAAAAATGTGTCAATTATTATTACTGATAAAGAATTTGGTATGTGGGGACGGTTTACATCAAATTCCTATCTATTTATTTTTTTCTCATTATTAGTTTTATTTAGTGTTTGGTTTAATACCATCATTATAAAAAGAAGTCAGCGCTTTAGTTCTTTAAATAATCGAATACAGTTTATTTTAGTATCTATAGTGGTTTTGTCGTTAGCTGGAGTAGTAATTGGCACTATTTGGGTAGTAAATAGTCAGTTTGAAATAAAAAACGAGAAAGATTTAATTTCAAAGTCTCAATCTGTGTTAAGAGAGTTGCAACAAAACATTGGTCAACAGGAGTCGTTAGAACCGACTTATAAGGACGTCACGTCTTATCGATTAAAACGATTGTCGCAATTATTTGGTAGTGATATTTCTTTATTTAATAAACAGGGGATGCTTTATGCCACTTCTCAACCCGCTATTTACGAGCAAGGCTTAGTTTCTAAATTCATGAATCCTATTGCTTTTAGGAGTTTTACAAAAAGTATACGCGCTAATTATTCTCAAAAAGAAAACATAGGTTCTCTTAAATATTTATCAGCTTACCTTCCTTTTTATAGCAAAAATGATAAACTCTTAGGATATATTAACTTGCCTTATTTTTCTCGTCAAAAAGATTTAGAAAAAGAATTAACGGCCTATTTAACCACCTTAATGAATATCTATACGATATTATTTGCTATTACTACCTTAATTGCATTATTAGTTTCGAACCTCTTAACAAAGCCCTTGCGAATTATTAAACAGCAAATTTCAAACATTCAGTTTGGTAAATTTAATGAGGCCTTGCAGTGGAAATCGAACGATGAGATTGGCAATTTGGTGACGGAGTACAATAATATGTTAGTAAAACTTGAAAAGAGTTCGGAGTTATTAGCCCAATCAGAAAGGGAAAGTGCGTGGAGAGAAATGGCAAAACAAGTGGCGCATGAAATAAAAAATCCTTTAACTCCTATGAAACTCAATATTCAACATTTGCAACGCGTTGTTGAAACACATCCAGATGATATTAATGAGCGAGTAAATAGAGTATCACAAATGTTGATAGAGCAAATAGATACTTTATCTCATATCGCTACTGAGTTTTCAAACTTTGCTAAGTTGCCAAATGCAAATTTAGAGGAAGTAAATTTATTTGATGTGTTGCAAAATGTAACTCATTTATTTCAACAAAACACTGCTTGCGAAATTGTTTTAAATGCCACAGATTCCTTATTAGTAATGGCAGATAAAGAACAATGTTTGAGAATTTTTACCAACTTGCTTAAAAATGCCGAACAATCTATTCCTGAAGATAGAAAAGGAAAAATAGATATTTTGGCTTATACATCAGGCGGCACTGTTACAATAAAAGTAAAAGATAATGGCTGTGGTATTGCCAATGACGTAAAGCATAAATTGTTTACTCCAAATTTTACTACCAAGTCAACGGGAACAGGATTAGGACTGGCCATGGTTAAAAATTCTGTTGTGTCATTTAATGGAACTATTTCGTTTGAAACAGCTTTAGATCAGGGAACAGTTTTCACCATTGTATTTCCCATGATTAAAAATTAGGTTATAGTTTTTTTAACACCTGTGTTTTGCTATTAAACAAAAACAACTCATTGTTTTTGCTACACACAAAAAGTTCATTGTGAATTTTATCAATCGATTCAAATTCAATATTTAATACTAGCATGCCATAATTGTCTATCAAACCCATTAACTCATTTAGTTTTACTAAATACAATTTTTGATCGTACTTTTTTAGTACTCCGTTTTTGATAAAGTATAGTGCTTTACCTGATTTATCAATAAGCATGGTGTTGTTTGATTTAAACACAATAGCTAAATCATTTTCAAAATCACTTGCTTTTTCAAATTCAAAAGGAGTAATTGCTTTTAATTTTCTATCAATAAAACCAAATTTATTATTTTTTTGAACTCTAATGATATCACATTTAGCGAAAAACAAATCTGAATAATTACCAAAGTTGATGCTGTATCGTCCATTAGCATCAACCAATGCCACTTCATTGTTTTTTATTAATTTATAATATTTTCCATTAGTATAATCGCTGGGACTAAGTGATATATTAAAATTATAGTCGATAGAAGTTACAAAGCACTTGTCTTTTATGTTGTAAAAACCATATAAATTATTTTTTACCACTAAGTAAATTTCATTAACACAATGCACTATGTAATCATAATCTGTTGGCAGTAGTAGTTGCTCATTTACATGTAATATTCCGAATTTATTTTTATTTTTTACAATCACAATATTGTTTGTGTCTACAGCCGATATCCAATCCCATAAAGGCGGTAAACATTGGTTGGTAACACTAATCAATCCAAATTTATTTAATGAGTCATACTTTTCGTAATTAGCATATCCTCTTTTAAATTTCCCTAAAGATTTATATATAAATGGAATAACTGTTTCTCCTTTTGTATTTATAGCTCCTGCAGCCTGATCAGTTCGGCAAGTAAATAAACCATCAGAGAGTTCATTAAGGTCATTGTATCCTTTTGTAATAATTTGCCCCGTGCGATTAACAAGATAAGATTTACTTTCTTTTTTTATGATGGCAACACCATTTTTATAACTTTCTATTTCATCCGTATAAAGTTCCGAAATTTTATTTCCTTCTTTGTTAATATAATAATAGCTATTGTTTTTAGTTACAACGGCAAAGCCTTCACTAAACACTAAGGCATCATCAAATTGCGGGCCTATGACCCAGTTTCCAATCGTATCAATATAGCCATATTTGTCGTCGGTATTTTTTAACGGCAATAAAATGTTTTCTGACAAGGCAATCTCCTTAAGTATAGTTTCATTAAAAGGATAATCAGGATACTTCATTAAAAAATCACTGAGTTCTTCTTTGTTATATGATTTAACAGACGTGCTGTAAAGCAATTTCCAAGCGGCTTCTCGAGTGAGGCTAGTACTATAATTTTTTATAAAGTTATTTAAGCTATCACTTGAATGAAATGTTTGAATTAAATTAAATAAATTTTTTTCGGCAAAAAATATGTTGGGACTATTTGGAAACTGTTTGATGAATTTTTGATATTGATAAATTGTTTTATCAGGTGTTTCTTCAGTGTATTGAAAATCGTAAAATAATTTTTTTGCTTTTTGATATAATGTGCTTTGTGGATGCTGAAGTAAAAATTCATCGATATGTTTACTTGATTGTGAACCAATGGCCTCTGTTAATTTTATTTCGTCACGTTTTAAAAAAGTTTTCTCTAACAAAATGCTATCAGAAAAATAATAGCGAGATAGGAATGCATTGTAGCTTTCAACAGATTTGGTCTTAGAATATTTCTCTATGCCTTTGTTACCAATATTAACAGCTAAGGATTGAATTGTTTTTTGGTTAATTTGAAATAAAGAGTAGGTAAGGGTATCTTTAAAATTGGTTTTGCTAATGGCGATGTATTTGGCAGCGCTATCAATATTAGAAAAAGGATTGTCATTTCTATAGTAAATTATTGCTAGTCCATAAGATGATTCACAAGGATATTTTGAGAAGCTTTTATAAAATAGTTGTTTCGCTTTAAAGTAGTCGTAAATAGAAAGCGCCTCAAAGGCTGCCGAAATTTTGTTAGCGGAAGCCTTGAGTCCAAAACAAATTATAAAAAGGATACTAATTTTTCTCATGAATTGCCCGTAAAATTATAAATTGCACTCAAATTTAAATGAAAAGATGTTGACAACAGGGAAATTAATATTCGCAGGCTGTTTTGTACTGGTTTTTGTATTTGCAATGGTTTGGTCCTATAAAAAGGACAGTTTTACAAACAAGTTACATTTTAGAGGAGCCTCTAAAATTTTAATAATTGCTATTTTGGTACTGTTATTGCTGTTTATATATGTTAAATTACGACACTATGTGTAATATTTGGTGCTTTTTCGTTAATTTTACGTTATAAATTTAAATCAATTAAATTATTAAAATGAAGAACCTATTTTTTGTTTTTTTCTCTTTTATACTTTCTTTCAATTTCAGAGCTAGTGTTTTAATTGTTGAAGGAAAGTTTCAAAACAAGAACGTTTATATTCAAAATTCTTTTGGATCAAATGGTGTTGGTTTTTGCGCTACTGAAATTAAAGTAAATGGTAAAATTACTACAGATGAAGTAAATTCTTCTGCTTTTGAGATTGATTTATCTTCAATGAACATTAAGCCAGGACAAAAAGTGGTGATTGAAATTAGTCACAAGAGCGATTGCACTCCTGTTGTTTTAAATCCTGAAGTTTTAAAACCTCGTCCAACTTTTGAAGTGGTGAGTATGAATATTAATAATTCTGGTGTTTTAAAGTGGACTGCTAAAAATGAAAGTGGGTCATTGCCTTATGTTATTGAACAATTCAAATGGAATAAATGGGTTTACGTTGGAGAAGTTCAAGGGATAGGAAATTCCGAAAATCACGATTATTCTTTTCAAATTTCTACACACAGTGGCGAAAATAAATTTAGAGTAAAACAAGTTGGCTTAGGTGCTACACCAAAGGTGTCTTCTCCAGTGATTATAAATTCTGCTACTGATAAACCAAGTTATATGATTACTAAAGATAATAAGGCAATTCAATATACAATAGAAACAGCATTTGAAGTGTATGACGCGTTTGGTTCAATTGTTAAGAAAGGGTTTGCTAAACAAACTGATATAGCTAATTTGCCTAAAGGAAAATACTATTTATGTTATGATAATCAAGTGTCAGAATTTGATAAGAAAAAATAAATTCAAGATAATTTATTAAAGAAGCTGTTACTGTTGTGGCAGCTTTTTTTATGCTGTATTGATTGTAAAACTTAGGATTGTTTAAAATCTTAACCCCATTCCAAACTCTAGCCAGTTATGAAACAATCTAATTCTTGTTTCTTTAATTGGAATACTATTGAATTCGGTTGCATAAATTAAGTTAGCAAAAAAGTGATCGCCGTTATATCCTAATTGAGCTTTAAACGTGGCGTATGTTGGGTAATTAATCCGAAAGCGTTTTTTATCAGTTTGCTGGTAACTTTGAATTTGAAAGCCAGTTCCAGCCATTGCTATTGGCGTGAAGTGAAATTTTTTAATAACAAATTGATATCCAAATCCTAAATAAATGATGGTACTTGTAAAGTTGCCGTATTTTAGTTTATTTAAATTAGGGTACAAATCACCTTGAGTTGGCGGAACAAAACTTGTATCTGCATCAATACGTTGATAGCGTTCTGATAAACCCATTAAAAAAGATCCAGCACCTTTTTTTTGTCTTTCTCCTTGAGCAAATGCAGCATTCATTGAGAAATTTTTATTGAAATTAAATGCGATGTTTAAACCACCCTCAATAATACGTAATTTGGAAGATCTTGGATATCCTAATGAATCTTTATTCCAATTTGGGTAATAGGATTCGTAATTTTTTAAGTAAAAGCCTTTGTAATCTCTATAAAATAAACCCCAGTTTACAATTCTCCCTTGTATATTGATATTTATATTCCTAAACTTAGTTTCGCCATATCGTTTTTTTAATTGTTGATTGGCAGGTAATTGAACGGCCGCAGAAATATACACTTTTTTGATTTTTAAAGATAAGCCCACTACGCCTGCGATGGCTGGTTTATATTTAAATTTTTCACCTTCGCCAAAAAGCCTGTTACTTACATTTACAGAAACTTCGGGTAATACAAATCTGGGTCTAATTAAAAAATTTTTAGGAAAGGATTCAATATTGTCTGGTAATTTATTTTTCTCCTCCTTCTTTCTTTCTTTCTTTTGTTCTCTCGTTTCTTTTGTTTTTTTTTCTTTTTTTTGAGCAATAACAGAAAAGCTAAACAGTAAGATTAGTATAATAAATATATGTTTTAATGAAAATGACATTTATACAAACTTAAATAAATAATCAGGATGATAAAGATAGGATTTACAAGTATTATTTTTTTATTTTTACCATTTATTAATGATGGAAGTTCAGAATCAAAAAGCATTTGTTAAGCAAAAATTTAAGCAACTTAAGTGTTGTGTGCTTGTTCCAACATATAATAATGCCAAAACTATTGAATCCGTTATACAATCTACATTAGAGTATTGTAGCGATGTGATAGTTGTTAATGATGGATGTACAGACCACACTTCTCAAATTTTAGAGAAATATCCTCAATTAAACGTTGTAACTCATGCGGTTAATATGGGTAAAGGAAAAGGTTTACGAAACGGCTTTAATAAAGCTGTTGAATTGGGCTTTGATTATGTGATTAGTATTGATAGTGATGGCCAGCATTATCCTAAAGATTTTATTTTATTTTTAGATAAAATAGAGCAGGAGCCAGGAAGTTTAATTATTGGTGCCAGAAACATGACGGTAGAAAATGTGCCTAACAAAAGTAATTTTGGTAACAAGTTTAGTAATTTTTGGTTTTGGGCAGAAACGGGCATTACTTTGCCCGATACACAAAGTGGTTATAGGCTATATCCAGTTCAACGATTAAAGAAGATATGGCTTTTCACCACTAAGTTTGAATTGGAAATTGAAGTGATTGTAAAAGCAGCCTGGAGGGGAATACCTGTCATATCGGTACCTGTGAGTGTTTATTATGCGCCAGAAGGAGAAAGAGTATCTCATTTTATTCCTAGTAGAGACAGTACGCGTATCAGTTTTTTAAATACGTATTTAGTGATATTGGCTGCTTTGTTTTGGAGACCAGTGATGCTGATAAGAAGTATCAACTTTAAGAATTTAAAAAAAGTTTGGAAAGAAGAAGTAGTGGCAGCACATGAGAGTACTCATAAAAAAGCTTTGTCGGTTGGAGTTGGTTTGTTTTTTGGAATTGTTCCTATTTGGGGATTTCAATTTGCTTTGGCCATTTTCTCAGCTATTTATTTTAAATTAAATAAAGTCATTGTTGGTTTATCAGCACAAATATCTGTTCCTCCGCTAATTCCGTTTGTGTTATATGCTAGTATTAAAACAGGAGAATTAGTTTTAGGACAAAAAGTAAATTTAGATTTCACTAAATTACTTTCGGTTGAAACCTTAACCAATTTATTTGTGTATTATGTTGGAGCCACGGTTTTATCTGTTATTGCAGGAATTGTAGGATATATTGTCACTTGGGTATTATTAAAAGTATTTGGGTATAAACCAATCATCAATGAACCCAAATCCTAATCGTTATTTTATTATTAATAAGCCATACAAAATGGTTTCGCAATTTGTTAGCCCCGATAAAGTTAACTTATTAGGAGATATTGATTTTGATTGGCCAGAAGGGACTCATGCTATTGGACGTTTGGATAATAACTCCGAAGGATTATTAATTTTAACTACCAATAAACGAGTTACTAAATTGTTATTTGAAAGTGAAACACCTCACAAACGTACCTATTTAGTGCATGTTGAGAAAGTAGTAACTCCAGAGCGCTTACTTCAATTACAAACTGGTATTACTATTAGAGTAAAGGGAGGAGGATATTATACCACATCGCCTTGTGAGGTTGAAATAGTTGAAAAGCCAGCTAATTTACCAAAGCGAGCACATGAATTTAGAGAAGACTTGCCAAGTTCTTGGCTAATGATTACATTAACTGAAGGTAAATATCATCAGATACGAAAAATGGTTTCTTCTGTCTATCATCATTGTAAACGCTTAATTCGCGTATCGATTGAAGATTTAGAATTGGGAGATTTACAACCTGGTTGTGTTTTGGAAATTGAAGAAGAAGAGTTTTTTAGAAAATTGAAGATTGAGAACTGGAGAAATGATTTACCGTTAGAGGATGTTGGATAAACACCTGTCAGGTTTTTTTATATAAGTTTGCTAGAAACCTGATAGTTGTAGTTTCGAATTACTTACTCTTCAAAAATTTCTTTAAAGCGGCAATAATTTTGGTAGCATCATTATCATCTAATTGCATTCCAAATTTTATCACTTTTGCTTGACAGGTAAATTCAATACGTTCGCCGCCCTTTACCCAAAATGTTTGGCTAAACGTATCTGCAATGCTTCCTTTAGTTAATTCAATTAAATCAAAATCAGAAACTAGGTTTACATCAAACTCTTTAATTTTTCCTTTGCCGTTAATGTCTTGTTGGTAAAATAAAGCTCCATTTTTAATCCATAATTTTTCTTTACCAAATCGCTTCCACATAAACACTCTGATAATTTTAAATTCGAAGTATGCCCAAAATGCTAACCAAATAACAATAAATAATTTAGCACTTTCTTGTTGTAAGGTGAAGTAATTTGCAATTACAATAACGCCACTCACGCTCCAAGCCAATAACCATAAAAACATTAAGTTAACTTTCTTTTTATCTTCGGTTGGCAAAATCACTAAGCTAAAAACTTGATCTTTAATAAAAATCGAGCTACGTTTTCCTATCACTTGAACATTTTCCATAATAAGAGCGAATTACATTTTAACTAAATATTTCCCTTCCATTACTGGGATTACAGGGCATTGATTAGGTGTTAAGCAGTATTTAATATCACGTTCTAAATCTAATTTCGCTAAACGGTTACGATGTGAAGAGTTTGATAAAAATTCAAATAAATCAGCCTTAGCTATATTGTATAAATGTTTAGAAGCAATAGCAGAATCGCAAGTTATTTCAAATCCAGATTCACTAGTTAGTTTTTCTACCACAGCTCCTGCAAAAATAGTATCTTCTAAATTGAATTTATTTTTCCAACCAGCGCATACTAAAATCACATCTTTTTTTTGTGCTGCTAAATATTCGCATAACACATCTAAATTTAAAAAACTACCCACTAAAATTTTTGATGCTTTACGACTTGCTTCAATAGCCTGAGTTCCGTTGGTGGTTGAAATAGCAATGGTTTTGCCTTTTACTTTACTATTCATGTAACCAAAAGGACTGTTACCTAATTCAAAACCTTCTATCACTTCTCCATCTCTTTCGGCAGCAGCCATGTAGCCGTTTTTTTGATATTCTCTAGCTTCATCAACTGTTGCTACAGGAATCATTTTGCTCACGCCATTATAAAAAGCAGTCACAATAGCAGAAGTAGCTCTAAAAACATCTATCACCACCACAATCGACTCATCCTTATGAAAAAGATTGTAGGCTTGAGGTGTATAACAAACTTCTATGTTCATGTATATATTTTTTTGTCAGTCTGAGCGGAGTCGAAGACTTTTTACTTGCCGCACTTCGACTCCGCTCAGTGCGACAGGTGTTATTTACTTATTTCTTTAAAAATGGTATTTTGGTCACTTTAGCTTTAATGGTTTTATCTCTAATCACTACAAAAATTTCTGTATCAGCTTTTGCAAAATCTTTATTCACATAACCCATACCTAATGCTTTGTTTAAAGTTGGAGATTGAGTTCCAGAAGTTACTTTACCAATGATGTTTCCATTCGCGTCAGCAATTTGATAATCGTGTCGAGGGATTCCTCTGTCAATCATTTCAAAGCCAACTAATTTTTTAGTAACACCATCCGTTTTTTGTTTTTCGATAGCGGCACGGTTAGTAAAATCTTTTGTAAATTTTGTAATCCATCCTAAACCAGCTTCAATTGGAGATGTTGTATCATCAATATCATTTCCGTATAAACAGAAACCCATTTCTAAACGTAATGTGTCACGAGCACCTAAGCCAATTGGTTTAATGCCAAACTCAGCACCAGCTGCAAAAATTCCGTCCCACATTTTTTCAGCAAATTCATTTTCAAAATAAATTTCAAAACCACCAGCGCCTGTGTAACCTGTGTTAGAAATAACAACATTATCCACGCCATTGAATTTTCCTTTTGCAAATGAGTAGTAAGGAATGTCTGCTAATTTTACATCGGTTAATTTTTGTAAGGTTTCTAACCCCTTTGGCCCTTGAATTGCTAATAAAGATGTTTCTTCAGAAATGTTTTTCATATCAACACCTTTAGTGTTGTGTTGGCTAATCCAATTCCAGTCTTTATCAATATTAGAAGCATTAACGACTAACATGTATGTTTTTTCATCGATGCGGTAAACAATTAAATCATCTACTATACCGCCGTCATTATTTGGCAAACAAGAATATTGAGCTTTACCGTCCGTTAAAACAGAAGCATCATTACTCGTTACTCTTTGAATTAAGTCTAAAGCGTTTTCACCTTTTAAAATAAACTCACCCATGTGACTTACATCAAATACACCTACTGCATTTCTAACAGTTGCATGCTCATCGTTTAACCCGCTATAAGAAACAGGCATATTGTATCCTGCAAATGGAACCATTTTAGCTCCTAAAGAAATGTGTTTTTGTGTCAGTGCTGTGTTTTTCATAATCTATTTATTTCTGTTTTTGAATGTATAATAATTGTAGCTTGTGATAACATTTTTTTAATACAAACTAAGCGGATAAAATCCTTATATCTTTTATGTATACTGCATTTGGTATAATATCTTTAGAAAAAGATTTCATGAGGGTAAATCTACTATTTTATTAGTGATTTTAAAACCTCCAAATACTTAACTTTATTAGCATTTACAGAGTAGTTTTTAACCACGGTTTCTCTACCTGCATTACCCAATTTATGCCTTAAATCAGGGTGTTCAATTAATAAAGAAAGGCAATTAACCCATTCCTGCTCGGTTTGAGCTAAAAAGCCATTATTTCCATGTTCAATAATTTCGGAATTTACTCCTACATGACTCATAATCGTTGCGACTCCACACGACATATACGACAATCCTTTTAGCCCACATTTACCTTTTACCCATTCATCGTTAGGTAATGGCATAATGCCAATATCAAAATGATTTAAATCGTTCACTTCTGTTTTGGCACTCCAGTTTTTACTGATCACCTCAATTTCAGGATGTGAATAAGAGCCTTGGCCAATAACATGAATTTCTATCTGATTTGGAAATTTTTTTTGAATTTCTATTAATGCAGGAATGGCAATTTCAAAATGTTTTATAGTACTAATACTCCCACTCCATCCAATCACGATTTTCTTCTTGTCAGGTTGAGCGGAGTCGAAGCCTCTTAAATGATGTTTTGGAATATGAAAATCGCTATCAATAGTTGTTGGAATAATAACCGTATTTGGATTAAACTGTTTAGCGTAGTTCGCTAAAAACGAATTTCCAGCAATCACACAATGCGCATGCGCAATATTGATTTTTGTTTTATCAGGATTTTTTAAAAATTCAAATTTTTTATTTTCGGGTGATGTATCTAATAGCCATATGCTATCATCAAAATCAAATATTACTTTGTTTTTTTTATAGAATTGTTTTTCGAAATAAGACGAGCCTAACAATAAAGCTTCGCGCTGAATAAAAATTAAATCAAAATTCTTTGCTCTTCTTAAATCCTTTAATCGTATAAAAATAGATTTTAAAAGTATCCAAGCTTTTTGGAGATAATTACCTGGATGATAAAATAATTTATCATCTTTTTCTGTAATAATCTCAGACAACTCCCAATCAAAACCTTCCGATTTAAAATAATTTAAATACTGCTCAAAACGGTATCTCTGGCTAGGAGAACGATTTAAACGATGGTCGGCTATGATTAAAATGGAGGGCAATTTTACTTTTATTCTACGATTAATTTTTTTGTGAATTTAATTTTATTAGTTGCTAATTTAATAAAATATATGCCTTTACTTAATTGTAGGTGATTAATATTTATTTCTAAAGTATTAATTCCGGGAATTATCAATAATTCTCTTTGTTCAATTAATTTACCTTGTACATCAAATAATTTATAGTTTAAGTTTTCGTTTGATGAGCTTACTAAACTTATAGTTGCTTTATCGTTTGTTGGATTTGGATAAATAGATAATTCATTCAAGGTGCTGTTGTTTTCAATTCCAGTAGGCAGTAGATAAATTACACCGTCGCTTACAATACTATCACTAAATAAACCGGCGTTATTTGCCGCTTTAACCATGATGAAATACTTTTGATTATTAGTTAATGATAATCCTGTTTTAGTTGCAGATAAATTTAAGTTGTTATTTGTCCAGCTTACTATATTTTGTGATCCAGCTGTTGTACCAATGGCATAGTAGTAGTTTGAAACACCAGAGTTAGTGTCTTCCGCCATCGTATAATTTAAGTCTAACTGATTACCCACATACGTTGTATCAATATCGTTTGTTGTTCCATCTTTGATTAAATTAGAGGCAGTTGGTTTAGTCCAATCAATATCAATGTATTGATTGCTAATGACAGAAAGGTTATTAGCGTTATCTTTTGCAATACTGCTGATGTTTCCTCCATATATATTAGGCGAAATATTTTCGTTACGCAAGTCGTTTGTATTTGCTGCGCCAACTAAAATAGAGGTTGTTGCTGCCCTTGAACGAAACACTTTAAAACCATCAATTTTAAAAGTACAGTTGCCGCTTCTAAATGATACTGAATTTCCATTGGCATGAGGTGCTGAGGGATCTACCCACGAAGCAATAAATACGTTGTTTTGCCAAACTTTTATTTCTCCAGTAATTCTATCATATGAAATTTTATAGTCATAGGTTGTTCCAGGAGTAATGTTAATACTGGCAGAGTAGGTTGGTAAACCGATGGTATTTGTAACTGATTTGTAAAACTCAACAGAGCTTTGATCGGGTCTAAACCAAATCATATAACTATTTCCTCTTTGCGTTTGCGAAGGATTATCGCAAGCAATATAAATACCAGCTCTACGGTTTGTGTTTGCTCCTGTTATAGTTCCTTTAAAATTATATAAATATCTGTTGGATAAACTTTGGGTAACTGTTGCGTAAATATTAGTGTTGGCATTTGTTTCGTCTGTTTGTATTAAAGCACTGGTATTAATACTCCAAGTTCCTACCGAACTTGTCCAGTCGGGGTGAATAGCAGCCCCACTAAAATCATCGTTAAAAAATCCTCTAGCGCCATTGGCTCTCCATTCAATACCATTATAATAACTAGGTTGGTAAAAACTTTTTTCTATACCTGTTCCGCCAATATTATCCGCATCTGTATACGTTGCTGTAAAATTTTGAGTAATCCATCCGTTAGGTGTTGTAATTTGTGTGGTTGGAATAATATTATCTTGTATGCAAGTCCACACCGCTTTAAATCCACCTTTTACCGTTGCATTGTCTGATTTAAATTTTACTGTAATCGCATTTCCGGTTGATGTCATTAATCCAGGAACAACAGTGCCTGTGTATGCTCCTAATATTGGCGATGAAGTTGTTGTTCCATCGAATAGATATAAAGAATCATATCCTTGTTCTAAATCCATTTTACTAAAATTTAACTGTACTTTACTAGCACCCGAAGGAGCAATGGTATAAACATAATTTTCGTTATCATAATAATTTCTGTTTGGGCCACCCATATCAAAAATACTATCTGTACAAGGAACTGTGGCGCAAGTCGAAAATTTATCTTTAATCAAATTCCATAAGTCACTATAACCGTCATCATAGCCTAAGGCCCAAATGCCAATGCCGCCAATACCGCGTTGGTTTACTAAATCAAATTTCCGACTGTAGCTATAGTTGTCGTCAATCCAACATTGGCGCCACGCACCATTTACTTGGTATGAATAATAATTTTCAAAACTATTACTTTCAAAACGTTTATTAGCGGTTGAGTATGTTGCAGCATTGTTTTTTATATAATTGTATAATCGTGAGGTTGTAAAATTTCCAGTAGTATTTGAAGGAGCTGTACTAGCTAATGTTTCCCATTCTCTTCCATACCAAGGTAACCCTAAAAGCAATTTACTTTTAGTGGCACCTTTATTTAAGTAGTGAGTAATTGATTTTGCCAATGTATAGTTATAAGAAGTTTGGAAGTTATATAAGGGAGCTTCGGGTCCAGCAGTGGTAGAGCCCGAATAGTAATAATCGTAACCCATGATAATAAAATTATCTACTATAGGATTTAGGGCAGCTATATCAAACGTATTATTTCCCCATTCAACGGCGTACAATGCCATGGTTACTTTATAGTTTGAATTTGCAGCATGCACCTGATTACAAAGATTGGTCATGAAGGTTGTGAAGGGAATCTTATCGGCTGATCCCATACCTTCAAAGTCAATATTAATCCCATTACTGCCTGGGCGAGAATTTAATAAGTTAATAGCGTTAGTTATAAATGTTTGTTGAGCCGTTGAACTTGCCCAAAACGTTGAGTGACTTGCGAACAAGGTTGCGCAAAAATGTACGTTTATGCTATGGCTTATGGCAGCTGTAACAGCGGCGCTATTGGCCCATCCAGTTGTAGCATTGGTAAAAGAACTAGCAGCATTGTTGCCAGTAGAAGGATTTACTTCGTAATCAAAATAGCAAAAGTCGCTTAACATGCTCCAATCGTAATTTGTATAAACCGAACCAACCCAATATGGATGCCAGCCATACACTTTTTTGTTTAGTGTACATGGCAGAGAACTAGTTTTCGATTGAATTGGATTATCTTGATAAACGGTGCCGTTTTCGGCAGTATTTAAACTATCCCATTGTGTATCTTTAGAGAAAGAATAATTTTTGTAATGGTTACTTTGCTCTTGTATAGTTGACTTTTGCTGAGCTAATATATTTAGAGAAGCTAATAATAAAATAGGTAATAATTTTTTCATAAATGCAATTTAGGCTAGTAAATTTAATAAAAAAGCCGCCCGTTACTACAGGCAGCTTTGTTAAAAAGATAATAAATTGCTTTAGAAAGCTATTATTTATGCGTTTTCTCGCTTGATACAGTTAATTTTTTACGACCTTTAGCTCTACGAGAAGCTAAAACTCTACGGCCATTTGCAGAAGCCATACGCTCACGAAATCCGTGTTTGTTTCTTCTTTTACGTTGCGATGGTTGGAAAGTGCGTTTCATGGTATTAGTATTTAAATGTTATAAGTTTTTCAAAATTGGACTGCAAATATAATGGATTTTTATTATGTGGCAAATTTTTTACGAATTTTAACCTTAAAATAGCTATTATTTTCACTTATAGCCATCCTAAAACTGTACATTTGCAATTTAAATTATAGATAAATGGCCATAAAAGAGATTGCTAGAGATGAATTACCAAAGGCAAAACTGACAAAACAAAATTTTAAAAAATCATTACGATTGTTTAAATATATAAACAAAAGTAAATGGATTTTTTCATTGGGTATGTTTTTTGTGGTAGCAACAGCATTAGTAGGTCTGTATTTTCCTGTGATGGCAGGGAAAATGTTTGGATATTTAGGACAAACAGGTATGGCTGCAAATATTTTTAAGGATTCGGTTACTGGCACTGGAATAGAATTGTTCTTTTTACTTGTAATTCAAGGTTTAGTATCATTTGGAAGAGTTTTTACGTTTTCCTTAGTTACAGAAAATATTTTGAAAGGATTAAGAGTAGATGCATTTAATAAGTTAGTGCAAATGCCAATGAGTTTTTATTCAAAAAATCAGGTGGCTGATTTAAGTAGTCGATTGTCAACTGATATAAATGTCATCTCGGAGGCATTTACAGTTAATATAGCCGAAGTTATTAGACAAACAATTGTTGGTATTGGAGGTCTTATTTTATTAGTTTATTTTACCAAGTGGAAAGTTGCTATTTGGTTTATAATCATTATTCCGCCTATCACAATTATAGCCATTTTATATGGACGAAAAATTCGTAAATATTCAAAAGGACTTCAAGAAAAAATTGCAGAAGCTGGTATTGTTGTATCCGAAGCTTTAACTGGTATAACAAGTGTAAAATCTTTCACAAACGAAAAATTAGAAATAAATAAATTTGATGCAATTACTTCTGATATTAGACAGTTTGGTATAAAATATGGCTTAATGCGAGGTGCATTTTTTGCATTTATAATTACTTGTGTATTTGGAGCTATATTTTTTATTTTATATAAAATGTTATTGCTTATAAATGCAAATGAATTGAGTAGTGAGAATTTTGGAATTTTTATGATGTTATCACTATTTGTAGCGGCATCTTTAGGAGGTTTACCTGAACAGTTAGCGTCAATACAACGAGCACTAGGAGCTACGGATAGAGTGTTTGACTTAATTGATGATACAAACGAAAAATTAAATCTTGAATATCAAACAAATCTTAATAAAAACAGGGTAAAAGGTGATTTAGAATTTAAGAATATTAAATTTACGTATCCTACACGACCAGATTTTATTGTATTAAAAGATATTTCTTTTAATGTAAATGCAGGCCAAACGGTTGCTTTAGTAGGAAGCAGTGGAAGTGGTAAATCTACTTTAGCAGCCATGACATTACGTTTTTATGAGCCAAACACTGGTGAATATTTAATTGATGGAAAAAAATCTACTGATTATGAATTAACCGAATTGCGTGATCAAATGGCGATTGTGCCTCAAGATGTGTTACTATTTGGTGGAACAATCAAAGAAAATATTTTGTATGGTAAACCAAACGCAACTGATATAGAAGTTATGGAGGCGGCTAAACAAGCTAATGCTTATGATTTTATTATGAGTTTTCCTGATCAGTTTGAAACATTAGTAGGTGATAGAGGTATTCAACTATCAGGAGGTCAGCGACAACGTGTGGCTATTGCCAGAGCCGTTTTAAAAAATCCATCTATTTTAATTTTAGATGAAGCTACTAGTAGTTTAGATAGCGAAAGCGAACGTTTAGTTCAAGATGCTTTAGATAAATTAATGATAGGTAGAACCTCAATTGTAATTGCCCATCGTTTATCAACTATTAGAAAAGCAGATAAAATTGTGGTATTACAAAAAGGCGAAGTAGTTGAGATGGGAACCCATCAGGAATTAATGACTAATGATTCAGGGCTTTATCAAAAGTTGAGTAAGTTGCAGTATGAGTTGAGTTAGGTTTAGCAGAAAATTTGTTCGATTATTATTTAATCATTAAATTAGACTGTGGAAATCAAAAAAATATTTGACATCTTAAATCAATACAACGTAAAGTATTTAGTTTGCGGTGGTTTAGCTGTTAATATTTATGGTATTCCAAGAATGACAGCTGATATTGATTTGTTGTTAGATTTTGAAGAATCAAATGTTTTAAATTTTGAAAATGCTACTAAGTATTTATTGTTTCAATCCATAATTCCAATATCGATAAAGACTTTTGTTAAAAAAGAAGATAGATTAAAAGCAATAAATGAGAAAAATTTAATTGCTTATTCTTATTTTAATTCTTTGGCGGGTTATATGAATTTAGATGTATTGCTTGATGCACCGATTGAATTTGATGTGCTATGGAAAAACAAAACAGAAAGAAAGTTAGGGGAAACAATCATTCATTTAGTAAGTGTTGAAGATTTAATTGAATTAAAAAAATACTCTAATCGCATTCAAGATCAAAAAGATATTTTATTGCTTTCTAAACTCATAAAACATGGGAATTAAACCAAAATTAGAAAATGCCAATATTGGTTTTCATTATACTGTTACGGATGAACAAATTGCAGCTCATCAGAAAAAAAGTGTAGAAGAGATTTTGATGTGGATTGAAGAAACCAATAAATTTATTTATAACGTGCAAACTCCTGAAGAAAGATTAAGAACTAAACTTGCTAAGCAGTTTAATAATGATGAGGTATAATTAATCGTTATAATACAAATTAAAATCTGTATTCATAATTTTTACTACTCCACTTTTTTCTTTTAAGATTTCTTTGTAAGGCTTTAAATCAAAAGATATTTTTGTAAGCATTAATGCTTTACACATAGATGGCTCTATCCATCTTGCTTTAAAATTTAGTTTCGAATCGCGCGTTACAACACTATCCGTTATTAATTCTAAATTACCATTACAACCTCCATAAACTATTGTTAATTCTAGGCAATCATCAACAATTTGTGCATCTCTAATATCACACATAAATCCTGTTAATGCTTCGGGAATAGTTTTAGATATTTTAATATCCGCACAAGTTATATTACTTAACGAAATGCCATTTACTTGTAATTCTTTTTGCTGACAAATGCCCGTAATAGATATTAAAAAACTTATAAGAAATGCTGATCTTTTCAAACTCATTACTTTAATAGTTTTAACGAAGTATTCTCTTTTTTTCGCATCAATTCTGCATCTGCTTTGGTTTTATCTTTATAGCCGCATAGATGTAAAATACCATGAATCATGACGCGATGAAATTCTTCATCAAAAGTAACTTTAAATTTTTCTGAGTTTTCTAAAACACGTTCAATGCTGATGAAAATATCGCTATTAATAGTTTTACCTTCCGTATAATCAAACGTAATAATATCGGTGAGTGTATTGTGGTTTAAATGCTTGACATTAATTTCAAGCAATTCATCATCAGTGCAAAAAATGTAATTGATAGTGCCGAGTTTATGTTTTTCTTTTTCAGTAATGGCTTTAATCCATTGCTTTATTTTTGTTTTTTCTTTAAACTTAAAAGAAATACTTTGGTTATGGAAGGAAATCATTAATTTAAATTAAACGTCAATAAAACTTCTTGTCCGTTATTATTAAATTCCACCTTGTCTGCTAAGTTTTTCATTAAAAAAACGCCTCTTCCATTTGGTTTATCAATATTTAGAGGGTCGGTTGGGTCTGGTAAACTATCATAATCAAATCCTTTGCCTTCATCCGCTACCGAAAATTTAATATTTTTTTCTCCTGATTCAAATCCTATTTTAATGTGTTTGTCAGGATTTCCTTTATTACCATGATAGATGGCATTATTCACAGCTTCTGTAACTGCAATTAAAATATTGCCATAGTTATCTTCATTTACATTAAATACGTCACACACATCTTCCACTAAACGTTCTACTAATCTTATGTTGTCAGATGTTGATGTAATATCTAGTTTTTCTCCTTTGGCTGGTATCATTTATTTACGCTATTAAAATATTCGTTCACTTTTTGCTTATAATAGGGTGTTAAACTTGGTGAAACCGTATTTAACAATTCCAATTCTTTTTCTCTAAGTCTTTTATACTCTAAAAATTGTGTAGGGTTACTTAAAATCTCATTTTTTGCCTCATTACTTTTTCTTTTTTCGTCTTGTTCGCGTTCTCGCTCAGCTTTTTCGCTTTCTAAAAGTTTAGTTATGATATCTTGTTGCCGTTTCATGGTTTCTTGTGTAATTTGACGGTTCACAATATCTTTTTCCGTTTGTTCCATCATTTCTGCAATATTTCCTCCTGGGTTAGAACCACCTTCTTTTTTTATTTTATCCATCATTTGCTGCATTTGGCGTCTCAATGCTTCTTGCTCAGCGGCCATCTTAGCCAATTGTTCGCTCATGCCTTGTCCTTGCATTCCAGGCATCATACCTTTTTGCCCTCCTTGCTGTCCCAAACCATTTTGCCCACCAGGTTTTTGCCCGCCAGGCTTTTCTCCTGGTTTGTTTCCCGGTTTTTGTCCACCTGGTTTATTCCCTTGTTGTTCTAATGCTTTTTTTAACTCCTCTAATTGTTTATTGAGTTGTTGCTGCATTTGTTTCATGTTGGCCATGCTAGCTTTTCCTTGGCCAGGTTTGCTTGATGAACTTGGTTTTTGTCCTTTACCTGGTTTTTTGCATTTACCATTTCCAGGTTTACTTTCTTTAGATTCTTTTGCTTGTTTTTGCATCTGCTCTAATGATTCATTGAGTAATAATGCTAAATTATTAATAGATGTCATGGAGTATTGCATTCGCATTTGAGCATTTGATTGCTGACGTTCGGCCAATTCGCCAACCGCTTTACCCATATTCATATTGATGGCAGAAATTTCGCGATTAACAGTTGCACTAATTGAAGGAACTCTTTTACTCAAAGCTAATAAACTGTCTTCGATAATTTTTGAATCATCTTGCAATTTTTTTTGTGTTTGAGTAATTTTTAAATATTGTGGATTATCAGAACGTAATTTAGATAACTGAGTCATTAAATCTTCTTGTGCAAAAGATAAGTTTAATAGGTTTTCTAAAATTTGACGAAGCGTTTGCATGTCTTCTTCCTGCTCTTCTTTTTCCATGCTATCCATGGCTTTTTGCATTTGCTCTTTCATCTCCTGCATTTTATCAGAAGCTTCTTTTTGAGATTTTGATGCATTTTTTTTATTGTTCTGATTTAATTGCTCAGAACTTTTTTCCATCTCTTTACTGATTTCGTTTTGTTTTTCTTCTGTTTTTGGCAATTCGTTAGGCTGTTCCAGAGCTGCATTTTTTTCTTGCATCTCTTTTAAATCTTTTTTCAAATCATCAAATTGTTTGTTTAACTTATCCTGTTTTTTTTCTAATTCTTTCGAATCAGCTACTTTATTATCCTTTGAATCAGCTTTGTCTTTATTGTCTTTGTTATCAGTTTTTGAATCTTTATTGTCAGATTTATTTTCATCTGATTTTTGTTTATCGTCTTTTTTGTCTTTACTGTCCTGATTCTCTTTTGTTCCTTCCTTCTCTTTGGTCTCTTTATTCCCTTCTGTCTCTTTCTTCAAAGCATCTTGCTTGTCTTTTAATTCATCTAATTTGTCAATAGCTTGTTGTAGTTTTTGTTCGACTTCCATTTGTTTAAAAGCCTCTAGAGTTCTATCTAACTCCTTCTCCATATCTTTATTAGAAAGTTTTAACTCTTCTAGTTTTTGCTGCACTTGATTTTTATCCAACTTCTCCATCAGTTTATTTAACTCATCAAATAGTTTTTTCATTTCAGGAGTCATGATGTTTTCAAACAATTGTTCTAATTGTTTTTGTTTTTCTAGTAAAGATTCATCAAGCTGTTGGTTTTCTTGCTGCTGTTGATTGTTAAGTTGATTTTCTTGTTTTGTTTCTTCTATTTTATTTTTTAATTCGTTTTGTTTTTTGAGGATGTCTTCTAATTTTTTCTTTTCCTCATAACCCATTTGTTTTTTCTCAGTCAGTTTTTTGCTGAGGTCATTAATGTCTTTTTGTAAATCTTTTGCTTTTTTAATACCATCGTCTAAATCTTTTTTAATCTCCAAATTGTTTTTATCAGTGGCTTGGTTTAATTCGTCAATGGTTGGAGCTTTAAAAAGCATGGTTTGTGTTTTAGAAGATTTAGAACCTGTAACGCCATCATTATCCCACACTTCAAAATAATATTCAATTTTATCGCCTGGCAATACATCAAAACGAGACGCATCTAATAAGTAATAATAGGGTTGAGTAATTTGAGTTTTGTTAACACCCATTATTTGCTCTCCGTTTTTTACAATGGCTTTACCAGTTGAATCTTGAGTGTAATGAACGTATTTAAATGCTAAACGAGTAAAACCATAATCATCTTTAATAGTACCAGAGAAATAAATATTTTTAGGGTTTAAGGAATCTGTTTTTTCGCTCACGTCAATTAATGGAACTTGATCAGGAATAACGTTAATAGTATAATTTACAGAATCAGGATTTTGTTTTAAAAAATGGTTCATGGTTTTGATGCTATAATTTGTACTCTGCATCATACGTTTTGAAAAAGCAAATTCATCTTCTGACGAACGAGAAATATCTATTAATGTATCAGCAAAATTTAAAAAGATATTGTCAGTGTTTTTAGTATGAAATACCCATTGCATTTTGGTGCCTTGTGGTAATTGCATATCGCCCACATTAGACAAAGTTTCATTTTTTTTGTTGAGGTACGTAGGATACGTTAATTGAATATCAAACTTCATCAACATAGGCTTAGGTAATACACTTAACTCATATGATTTAGAATTAAAGCCTGCTGCATTAAACACAAAGTCTGCATTTTTTTGAACGTTTTTAAAAGTGTAGGTGAAATTAAGATTGTCCACTTTTTCCATTTTATGATCAATGCCATCTACATTAATGAAGACTTCGTTTGGAATTTCGTTGCCATTTAATTTTAATTCTAATACATAATCTTGTTGCTGAATAGCTTCTAAAGATTTATTGTTAATGCTAAATTGAAAAGGTGCTGCTTTCTCAAAATAAGTTTGGTGAAATACAATACGCTCTGTGCCATCTTTAATAATACTTGGTTTAATGACCAATACTATTAGCATTAAAGCAATAGGAGGTAAGGCAAATTTTAAATATTTTTTATTCTCACTAATATCAATGGCTGAGGTAAATGGAATTGGTTTCAATTCTTCCATTTTTTGATTGATGCTTGCTGTTAATAAATCGGGAGATAAAATGGAGCCCGAATTGCGCTGTAATTGAAGAGTGTTTAATAATTTATCGTTGATATTGTTGAAATGTGTTCCGACGATATTGGCGGCTTCGTCGTAAGAAATAACTTCCCCTAGTTTATTTAATTTTAAAACAGGAATAGCAATGTATTTAAACAGCACAAAACCACTAGCAATTAAAAACGAATAAAATAAAATAGTACGAGTGGTTGTTCCAAACTCCGCAAAATATTCGGCTACTACTAAAAACAAAAAGGCTGCCACTAATAATCCGCTAGTATATAATAAACCTTTAATGAGTTGGTTTTTGTAATACTTACGGATAAACTCATCGAGTTTATAAATTAATATATTTTGCTCTGAAGCCAATTTATTGGTATTAATGTGACTTCGACAAGCTCAGTCACCTTTCTCACAAATTTAGCGAAAACAAGGGAGGATTAAAATAAAATTTGTGTTAAAGTTTCGGCGACTTTGACAGGCTCGGTCACTATTTACTTCGAGCGATATTTTTTTATTAAATTTGAAATATGATTGGTTATATGTATATTTTAAAATGTAACAATGATTCGTATTATACTGGTAGTACAATAGATTTAGATAAACGTTTAAAAGAACATAATGATGGGTTAGGGTCAAATCATACTAAGAAGTATTTACCAGTTGAATTAGTTTATTACGAAGTTTTTCAAAGAATTGACGAAGCTTTTTATAGAGAAAAACAAATTCAAGGTTGGAGTAGAGCAAAAAAAGAAGCCTTGATAAATAGCAAGTGTTATTTATTGCCAGAACTTTCTAAAAACAGAATGTGATTTATTTTTTTTGTGACTTCGACAAGCTCAGTCACCGAATACTATTCCGGTAGCTGAGCCTGTCGAAGCTACCCGGCTACTTTAGCTGCCTTTTTCTCTTTTAAGATTTCTAAAACTTGGTTATGTATTTGTTCAACCGAAAAACCACACTCCTGGTATAATTCGTTTGGTTCACCATGTTCAATAAATTTATCTGGAATACCTAAACGTTTTACTTGAGCGCTGTAATTATTTTCGGCCATGAACTCTAAAATAGCGCTACCAACGCCGCCAACAATCGTTCCATCTTCGATGGTGATTATTTTTTTGTAGCGAGAAAACACTTCGTGTAACATCGCTTCATCTAGTGGTTTAGCAAAACGTAAATCGTAGTGAGCCGGTGTAATACCTTCAGCTTCTAATTTTTCGATGGCTTTTGCTGCAAAGTTTCCAGGATGTCCAAGAGATAAAATCGCAACATCTTTTCCGTCTTTTAATTTGCGCCCTTTTCCAATTTCTAATTTTTTGAAAGGAGTTTTCCAGTTCACCATTACCCCATTACCACGAGGGTAACGGATACTAAATGCGCCTTTTACTTCGTCTAATTGAGCGGTGTACATCAAATTACGCAATTCTTCTTCATTCATTGGTGCACTCACAATCATATTCGGAATGCAACGGAAATAAGCAATATCAAATGCGCCGTGGTGAGTTGGTCCATCGGCACCAGCAATTCCACCTCTGTCTAAACATAGTACTACTTTTAAATTTTGTAAAGCTACATCATGTACCACTTGATCGTAGGCGCGTTGCATAAACGAAGAGTAAATGTTGCAATATGGGATCATGCCTTGTGTTGCTAAACCTGCGCTAAACGTTACAGCATGTTGTTCGGCAATACCTACGTCAAACGCACGGTCTGGCATCGCTTTCATCATAATATTTAATGAACAACCACTTGGCATAGCCGGTGTGATACCCATTATTTTTTTGTTTTGTTCAGCTAATTCTACAATTGTATGTCCAAATACATCTTGATATTTTGGAGGTTGAGGTTCTTTAGGAACTACTTTTATAATTTCTCCAGTTTCTTTATTAAACAAACCTGGTGAGTGCCAAACGGTTTCATTTCCTTCTTCCGAGAATTTATAACCTTTTCCTTTTTTAGTTAAAACGTGTAATATTTTTGGGCCAGGTATATCTTTTAAATCGGCCATGATTTTAGTTAAACGAACTACATCATGCCCATCAACTGGACCAAAATAACGGAATTTTAACGACTCAAATAAATTGCTTTGTTTTAATAATGAAGTCTTAACTGCATTCTCTAATTTACTAGCAATTTCTTGAGCATTTGGTCCAAACTTGCTAATCTTCCCCAATAATTCCCAAACTTTATCCTTTGTTTTATTATAAGTATGAGAAGTTGTAATATCAGTTAAATAATCACGTAAAGCACCAACGTTAGGGTCAATGCTCATGCAGTTATCATTTAACACCACTAATAAATTACTATTTGAAATACCTGCGTGGTTTAATGCTTCAAAAGCCTGTCCAGCAGTCATAGATCCATCGCCAATAACAGCAATATGTTGTTTATCTTTTAATCCCAAATATTGGCTGGCAACAGCCATTCCTAAAGCGCCGCCAATAGAAGTAGAAGAGTGGCCAACACCAAAGGTATCATATTCACTTTCTGAACGTTTTGGGAAGCCGCTAATGCCCTTATAAACACGGTTTGTATGAAATACATCACGGCGTCCTGTAATAATTTTATGTCCGTATGCTTGATGGCCTACATCCCACACTAATTGGTCGTAAGGCGTATTAAAAACATAATGTAAAGCTGTAGTAAGCTCAACAACGCCTAAAGAAGCGCCAAAGTGGCCGCCTTTTACAGATACGATGTCGATGATGAATTGGCGCAATTCTGAACAAAACTGCTCTAAATCCTCTTCTTTCAATTTTTTTAAATCGGCAGGGGAGTTAACCTTTGCCAATAATACACCAGGAATAACTCCTGAACCTTTAACAATTTCCATTACAACAAAGATAAACTATTTTATTAATTGCAAAAACGTGATTTTTAACCACTTATTATTTGTTTAATGGTTAACAAACGTTAAACAAAATGATCTTATAAAAGTTTAAGGAATATAGTTAATATTGCATTGAATTTTAAATTTATATGTAGGTGTTAATTATCAAAAACAATCAAATAATCACATTTGTTGACCAAATTCGTGTTTTTAGTGATGCTGAAGTAGAAGAATTTAATGTAAAATTCAAACAGTTATTAATTCAGAAGTCGGTTGATGATTCTTTTAAATTAGACTTGACAGAATTTTGTTATTTAGTTTTGGATAATGCTTTTTTTGTGAATGCGTTTACTGAATATGGTATAAATTCCAATCGCGGATTTTTTTCGGAAATAGCAAGTCGATTAAAACATAAAATTTTACCCAGTAATTTAGTAGAAAATGAACTCAGCCATTTTATAAATTTTGCATTTAATAAACCAGATGACTATTTATGGCTTGAGAAAATTAATTCTTCAAATTGGGAGTTTATTCTTGATTTGATTGATTTTAAACAACTCTCTTTACATTTTAAAAAACTATCTCAGCAACTTCATAATGCTATTATTATTTTATGTCACCGCTTAACAACTATAGGGATTGATCCTTATTTGGTTAACAAATTACCTGAAATTGATGATAGTAACTCTCCTTTTTTTGAGCTTAATTATAAGGTTTCTATTTTTATAGAAAAGCATTTAAATAATAAAAGCTTAGATATTGATCAAGATGAATTAGAAATAATTTGGAAAAGTATTGCGAGAGTGGAGGAGTTGTTTAATTCAATTCAAAAAAAGAAAGATGAAATTGGTACTAGTCTTCATTTAGCTTATTTATTGCAGAGGGCTCAACAGCATATTAGTAGAATTAGATTGTTATTGAATTTGTTTGCTACTAAACAAAAAACTAATAAAATATTAACGATTTCTCAGTTAGTTACCGAATTGGTTAAGGCAGAGAAAACTAAAAATAGAGTTCGAAAATTTATTGAAGTAAATACAAATTTATTAGCTCATCGCATTGTCACTCATACGTCAGAAAAGGGAGAACATTATATAGGGTTTTCAAAAAAAGAAAATGTAAAACTCTTTAAATCTGCCATGGGAGGCGGTTTAGTGGTAGTGTTGTTAGTTTACATTAAACATTTTATTCATCATCTTCATGCACCTTTATTTATTGAAGGTTTTTTATTTGGCTTAAATTATAGTGCTGGTTTCGTGTTTATGTATTTAGCTCATTTAACTTTAGCTACCAAGCAACCTGCTATGACAGCAGCTTTTATTGCAGATAGTATTGATGGAGGAAATAATTCTGGTAGTAAACCATGGATGATGTTTAAGCAGGTTATCCGAAGCCAATTTGTATCCTTAATTGGAAATTTAGTAATTGTGCTGCCCTTATGCTTTTTATCGGCTTGGTTTATTAATTATTATTTTCATCATTCTGTTTTTAATTTTACCGAAGCAAAAACGCAGATGTATTCTAATCATCCTTTGTATAGTGCTTCTTTAATATATGCAACAATTACAGGTGTGTTTTTGTCATTATCAGGAATAGTTATTGGTTACTTTGATAACAAAGTTGTTTATTCGGAAATAGCTCAACGAATAATAAAACACCCAAAATTGATACATAAATATAGTTTAGAAAAAAGACAAAAAATTGCGGCCTTTGTAGAAAAGAATTTGGGCGGTATTGTTGGAAATATATTTTTAGGATTTTGTTTAGGTATGGCGGGCAATATTGGAAAGTTTATAGGAATTCCTTTTGATATTAGACATGTGACTATTTCCTCAGGTAATTTTGCTATTGCTATCGGTGGTAAACAGGCTTTTAAATTAGATTTAATTATAACAGTGTTTTTAGGAGTTATTTATATTGGTTTAATAAATATTGCTTCTAGTTTTTTAATTTCTTTTATAGTAGCCTGTCGTTCAAGAAGTTTATCATGGAAGCAGTCTTTAAAAGTGTTGGTTGGATTGTGATTTTTTAATAGGAACGCGGATGAAGCTGATTAAGCTGATTTTCGCAGATTAGAACAGAATAAAAAATCCGCGTTAATCTTCATCATCCGTTAAATCTGTGTTCCAATTATTTTTTAATAGGAACTTGGATAGGCTGATTGAGTTGATTTTCGAAGATTAGAACAGAATAAAAAATCCGCGTTAATCTTCATCATCCGTTAAATCTGTGTTCCAATTATTTTTTTAATAGGAACTTGGATAGGCTGATTGAGCTGATTTTCGTAGATTAGAGCATAATAAAAAATTCGTGTTAATACGAACTATCCGTTAAATCCGTGTTCCAATTATTCTAAATAAGAATAATTTCTTTTTCTTGCTTACTGGTAATCTTTCCAACTTTAGCAAAGTACTGACGATTTAGGTTTAATAATTCGTCCATTTCTTTTTCATGTGATAAATCAACGCTAAATAGTAAACCGCCTGAAGTTTGAGGGTCGCAATAAAAAATAAAATCTAAATCTGTCATACCAGTAATGTGTTTAGATTGCGCATTATAGTTGCGAGTCGTGTTATCCGGAAATACAAATTGTTTGACGTATTCTTTAGCGGCTTCCATAATAGGAAGTGCACTTTTATTTATTGTAGCTGATAAATTAGTATCTGCTAACATTTCTAATAAATGTCCTGCAAAACCAAAACCAGTGACATCAGTTATTGCATTAACGTATGATAATGTTCCTAATTTTTCACCAATCGAATTTAGGGAAGTGGTTTGTTCTAATAATAATTGATAGTGAGTTTCGTTTAGCAATCCTCTTTTTAAAGCGGTACTTAAAACGCCTATTCCTAAAGGTTTTGTGATATAAAGTATATCATTTTCTTTAATAGCATTGTTTTTTTTGATGTGTTCTTTTTTCACTAAACCTGTAACTGCTAAGCCAAATAAAGGTTCTTGTGTATCAACGCTATGTCCGCCAGCTAAAGGAATTCCTGCTTTGGTGCAAATTTCTTGTGCGCCTTTGATGACTTGTTGAGCAACGTCTGCTGGTATTTTATCGACTGGCCATCCTAAAATGGCTACTGCCATTAGCGGTTTTCCGCCCATGGCATACACATCACTAATGGCGTTACAAGCCGAAATTTTCCCAAAATCAAAAGCATCATCAACAATGGGCGTAAAAAAATCAGTGGTACTAATAATACAATTACCATCTTCTAATTCGTAAACAGCGGCATCGTCTTTGGTTTCGTTACCAACTAATAGGTTTTTAAAAACAACATCTTGTTTACAGCCGTTTAAAATTTCTTCTAACACGGCTGGCGCAATTTTACATCCGCAACCAGAGGCTTTACTGAATTGAGTAAGTTTTACTGACATGTTATGTTAAAGTATATATTATCTCTTTTACTTTTTGAGCATTAATCGTCGCGTCAATTGTATCAGAGTTTAAATGAATAATAGGTTGTTTTTTGTTTTTGTAACTAAATTCATAAGCTTTATCATAATACAGTAATGATAATCTTGCTACATCTTGTAAATTACCTTCATCTAAATATTGTAAACATAATTTGGTGTTTAAGGAGCCTAGCTGCTGTGCAATTTTAATGACACAGGATTTAAGTGCATCAATATTTACAGTCGTATAATCATCTACTAATTTTTGAACCCTTAATTCAAATGGAATCTCTAGTTTAATAATAGTAGCTTGTTTCATTTGATACCATAAGCCAATAGGTATTTTATTATAACCAATGGTTTGAGACTCATCTTCTAATAAAGTAAATGTTGAATTGTTGAGTTCTGATAGTTTATGATATAATTGATGCTCGAATACTTGTTGAGGATTTTGTTTTTGTTCATTTATAGTTCCAAAGGCCGAGCCTTTATGATGAGCGATATTTTCTAAATCAACAATTTGTAAATTTTGCTCATTCAATTTTTTTAAGATGTCGGTTTTTCCACTACCTGTTTTTCCGCCCAGTAAAATTATTTTTTTCTCTTGCTCAAAATAATCTAAGACATAATTTCTGAAAGCTTTGTAGCCACCTTTCATAATCACAGCCTCTAATCCAGAGGTGTTCATGAGCCAAGCAAAACTATTACTTCGCATGCCACCTCTAAAACAATACACAAATACTTTTTTGTTTTGTGATAATGCTTTTACCTGATTAACAAAAGAAGTCATTTTGGGAGATACGATTTCTAAACCTCTATTAACAGCAGTATCTTTTCCTTGTTGTTTGTATAAGGTACCAATTTCAGCTCGTTCGCTATCTTCAAATAATGGAATATTGATGGCATTAGGTATGTGTCCTTTAAAAAATTCAATAGGCGCCCTCACATCTATGATTAATTCATGTTTACTTTTGGTTAAAAAGTTGGCAACGTCTAAGGCAAATACAGTCATTAATGCGAAGCTACATAAATTATGCTAAGTAAATGGCTTAGTTGTAAAATCACATAGTTAATTCTGTAGAATTTATGAAAACAAGAGTTATCAATGCTTTATTGTTAAAATCTTGTGAGTTATTTCGACAAATAATCTAAAAAGCGGTGGATTTTATGATTTTTTTTGTATAATTTTGTATAAATGAAAATAACTAAACTTTTTACTATTTTATTTTTGCTTTTAGCTATAGGAGTAAGCACTCCTGTATTAGCTCAGGTAAAAGGTGGTCGCAAGAAAGAGCATCGTAATCAACGAGGAGGTGGAAAACTTTTTGGTGGAAAAAAATCTAGAGGTAATGCTAGTGCTTTTGCTAAGGGAGGTCATAAAAAAGGCTTCTTAGCTCGTGTTTTCAAAGGTAATAAAAGTAATGGTCCTTGGGTTTATAGAAAAACAAACCCTGGAATTAAACAAAGAAAAGAACAACCAAAGTTGTTTTCACGTAATCGTACTAAAGGAAAGCGTTTTACTGATGGAATTATAGCTCAACAAAATAAAAGACGTTCTGCAACACGCGTGAGAGGAAGTTCAAGTTTCAGCAAACGAAAACATTAAAATAGTTTTTAAAACTTTTTAATCAATCCCATCTATTAAGGTGGGATTTTTTATTTTTACGCATTAATTATAATTTATGAACGTATTAATTTTAGGATCGGGAGGAAGAGAGCATGCTTTTGCATGGAAACTAGCTCAAAGTAAGCAATTAGAAAACTTATATATTGCTCCAGGAAATGCTGGAACAGCTCAATGTGGCACTAACGTCAATATATCAGCAACAGATTTTGATGCCATTAAAAATTTAGTGTGGGAAAAGAGTATTGATATGGTATTAGTTGGCCCTGAAGATCCATTAGTAAAAGGAGTACATGATTATTTTTTAGCAGATGACGTGTTGAAAGAAATTCCTGTAATTGGTCCTAAAAAAGATGGCGCACAATTAGAAGGTAGTAAAGATTTTAGTAAGCAATTTATGTTTAAACATGGTGTACCAACAGCTAAATATAAAAGCTTTACAAAAGATAATATTGCCGAAGGCGCTGCTTTTATTGATAGTTTAACGCCTCCATATGTTTTAAAAGCAGATGGATTAGCGGCAGGAAAAGGCGTGTTAATTATTGATGATGCGGCCGAAGCAAAAGCAGAATTACAAAACATGATTTTGAATGCCAAGTTTGGTAATGCAGGAAATACAGTTGTAATTGAAGAATTTTTAAAAGGAATTGAGTTATCAGTATTTGTATTAACGGATGGAAAATCCTATAAAATTTTACCAGCAGCTAAAGATTATAAGCGCATAGGAGTAGGCGATACTGGCTTAAATACAGGCGGAATGGGAGCAGTGAGCCCAGTGCCATTTGCAGATGAAGCTTTTATAAAAAAAGTTGAAGAGAAAATTGTGAAGCCAACTATTAATGGTTTAGTAAAAGATGGCATTGATTACCGTGGCTTTATTTTTATTGGTTTAATGAATTGTGATGGCGAACCAAGTGTTATTGAATATAATTGTCGTATGGGAGATCCAGAAACAGAAGTGGTAATACCACGTATAGAATCTGATTTATTAGATTTATTACAAGGGGTCGCAACACAAACCTTGCACGAAAAACAATTTAGTGTTACTAAAGATATTGCAACAACGGTTGTATTAGTGAGTGGTGGTTACCCTGAAGATTATGAAAAAAACAAAGTAGTAACAGGATTAAATAATGTAACTAATAGCCAAGTGTTTCACTCAGGCAGTGCTTTTAAAAACGAAGAGGTGGTAACTAACGGTGGGCGAGTATTTGCCATTACATCATTTGGAAAAACCATTGAAGATGCGATTGCTAAAAGTTTTGCAGCGGCCGAAACCGTTAACTACGAAGGTAAATATTATAGATCTGATATTGGAAAAGATTTAATGAATTGGGGTAAGTAATGCAACGATGAATAAGGTGCTACTAGCTGTTGCCATATTTTTCGTTTAATTGTATGGGTTGTCTTTTATTTAATTGTCATTTTGAGAAAATGTCGTAAAACTTTTACCATCATATCGACTTAAACCAAGCCATTTCGTTCCAAACCATAAGTTGCCTTCTTTGTCTTCTAAAACAGTCATTACTGCATTGTTTATTAGTCCGTCCTTTTTATTAAAGTTTTTAATAGTCTTGCCATCATAACACCATACTCCATCCTCTTCGGTTGTGAACCAAAGATTACCTTTTTTATCTTCCAAAATATCGTATGCGTTGCTGCTTAAAAAACCTTCCTTTGTTCCAAAGCTTGTAAATACTTTGCCATCATAGCGGCAAGCTCCGTGGTTTCTTGTAGCAAACCAAATATTTCCTGCTTTATCTTCCATCATTGAAAAAATCATATCATCAGAAATATAATCTTGCGATGGAACAAAATAGTTGTTGTTTGGGATGAAATTTAAAGAATTTTGAGTATTGCCTCCTCTTCTTTTGTCTTGGTTTGTTTTATAATAGTCTATAGATGGAAGATAGTGCTTAAATATTTTCCCGTCATATTTGCATACGCCACCGCCATTCCAAGAACTAAACCAAACGTTTCCACTTTTATCTTGTATAATATCACTAATAAATTTCTCGCGCTTTTCACCAAAGAATGGATGCTCGTACTTATAAAGAAAATTAGTGAGATTCGTTCCGTCATACCGATAAATTCCTTTATTCATTGCACCAAACCATAAGTTTCCATCTTTATCTTCTAACATACATGTAATGCTCAATGTGTCGGGCACAGGATATTTTGTAAATTTATTACCATCATATTTTGCATATTCCATTTTTTGTCCCAAGTAGAATATTTCCTACTTTGTCCTGAATAATTGAACCTACATCGTTGTTGCACAACCCGTCTTTAGTAGTAAAATTTCTAAATAATTTTCCGTCATAACGATAAGCGCCTTCTCCACTAATACTAAACCATAAGTTGCCGTCTTTGTCAAGAAGCTGGCAACCTACATTATTGTAACGTGTTCCCAAAGTTCGAACAATTTTTGGGTGATCACCTTCGATTGGTGTTTGTTGATTTATAATGGCTTGGGGTGGGTCTGGTTTGACTTGGCCGTTACAAGAAGTGATAAAAACCAATAACAAGCAAAAGATTGACTTATTCATAATGCAAAAATTACAAGCAAAAGTAGTTTTAATTTAGAAAGTAACTTGTTATTGAGTTGTTATTGTTTTGTAGATTCATCCTTTACGTGAACTGGTCTAGTTATTTCAGTTAACGTTTTGGAGCTTTGTTGTCTGCCCGCATTATTGCTAGGTTTACCAGTTGTGCGCCATATTTAGTTTTAATAATCTAGCGGTTCTCTGCTGGTATGTCGAACTCTTAAAACTCGAATTTCTTTTACGTCTGTTTTAATTTGATAGGTTACGCGATAACTATAAACAACAAATGCCCTGAAATCTTTGTTTGGAGAGTCTTTTAATTTGTCCAGTTCACAGATGAGTGGATTAGATTTAATAAGGTCAAGTCGATCAATAATAGAAGTCTTTACGATTTTTGGAGCTTGATCACTTTGTTTTGCAAGAAACGCCAAAATGTCTTTAAAATGGTCAAGAGCTTTTCTGTCCCAAACGATTTTCAGAGAATTTGGTTTTACCATTTAGATAATTCCTTAAGCGCGTCTTTATGTGAAACGGAATTACCTTTTTCGATACGTGCAACCGCTTCATTAATTTCTTTGTTGTATTGCTTGCGAGTGATTCGCTTTGTGTCTTTTTCGACGTTTAACCAACTCTTAATCATTTCAAGAACTAATGTCTGCTGTTTTGCAGAGAGCAGAGGAAGATAATTATCAACTTGTTTTTTTATTGTGGTTGCTGTCATGGCTAAAGCTTATGATAAACAAATTTACAAAAAATAATTGTAAAAGGTAAGGTCCGTTGAAGGTTGTTAAAAAGGAAAAGGAGTTGTCGGTTGAGATTTTTTAAGAAGGGCTTATTACTACTAACGGATGGCAGCTAGAACTTGTGCGGCTCAGGGCATTGTCAACCGAATATTAATAACAAAGATAAAATGTTTCTACGCATTTGCAATGCAAAATGAATGTCTTTCCCGCCAGCTGGCGGGGCATTTATTGCAAATGCTTTGATATCCGCCCAAATAAGGCAAACCGTGTGTTACCACTTGTAGCTGGCACCCAGATTAAGAAACTAAGGTCGTTGTCCACTGAAAAACACAGCTATTTACGTTTCCTTTTGATTTTTTTTGCTGGGTTTTGTTTGACATGAAAGATTGCTGAAACAATAATTTGTTTACCCGACATTTCATAGTTTATGACAAAGGGAAAACGTTTCATAACAGCTTCATGAATGTGTGCAAATTTGATTGGAAATAACAAAGGATTGTCTTTTATTAATTCAAGTAAAGCAACTACTTCTTCTTCGAATTCAAAACCTAAACCTGAAACTTTTTCATTGTAGTATAAACAAGCGTCCTCAAGTTCTAAAACGGCTGGTTCAAGAATAATTAATTTATTCGTAGCCATTTTTATCCAACTAACTTATGTTTTACTCTTTTTCGGACTTCTGCTAAAGAATAACCTTTCGTTTTACCTGCTTTGTATAAAGCTGATCTTTTAATAACTTCTTTTTGTTGCTCATCTGTCAATAAACTTGAATTGCTTTGGCGGTAAACTTCGAGTAATTTATAAACTACTTCCAACACATTACTGTCTGCCTCGTCTATATATTTGTGGACTTTAGTCCGAATGGCTGTTGTGGTCATGATATAACTATATTGTTCCTTAAAGATAATAAATAATATTTGTGTTTACAAATTCGGAAAATAAGCTCATGTTTCTAGCAAAATTTGTTGCAAAGGATTGTCACCAGCTATTAGTGGTAACGTTTTCGCGCTAAGCAACGGTTTGATTTGAAACCTTTGTCTACCGAAATGTTTAAATAAAGATACAATGTTGCTATGCAATTGCAAAGAAAAAATTAAAAACTTTTCTACCGCTTTTGCAATTGCTTTGATGTCTGCAAGGCTTGAGCAAACCGTGTGTTAGTGGTAGTTATTTTTCTAAGCCCGAATACTTTTTGTAAATAGCTCGGTAACCGAATAGTCGTCCAATTGGAGCAATAGTATTCATTAATATTTTTTGAACCCCAATCGGAATGTCCGCAAGATATGATTTACTGTCAAGATATTTAAGTGAAACTAACTCTTGGACTAAACCATATTTTCCATTTTTACTTTTTCCGTCAGCAGCAAGTCCCACTAAGTTTTCTATCAAAAAGTCAAAGTCTAATGCTGGTGTTACTGAATGAACATAGATTACCGCATCATTGTCATCATTGTAATGATTGTGAGGTATATTCTTAGGAAATGTTATTTTTTCTCCTGCAGAAATTTTCTTTGTTTGTCCTTCAAAAAAAATAGTTAATTGTCCTGAAATAACTTCGAAGGTTTCGTCTTGAAGAACGTGGAGGTGTTTGGGAACAAGTTGCCCTTTACCTTTAATAACTGCTTTCATAGTAACGCGTTCTCCGTTAGTGTCTTTGGCAGTTTCCAAAAACTCATATGAATCCCCATTTGTTGGGTTAGTAATTGTTTGTCCTTTTGTTGGCATACTTTTTATGTTTAAATTATTGTTTTACGTTGTCAATATAATTACCACTAACGTTTTGCAGCTACAAGAAGTTGGCGACTTCGGAGACGAAAACTGTCTGCCAGCACTGAACTTGATACGAAGCACAAAGCTTCATTTAACTACTGAACCGCCAATTTCTTGTAGGTGCTGTTAGCTGCTGCCT
>JBIICN010000004.1:0-142038 GCA_044238845.1 Bacteroidia bacterium | reverse complement strand
TTTTAGCACTAGCTAATAAGGCATCATAGTTTGATTTTTCTTCTGGCTTAAGAGATTTAGTGGCCATGGTAATAAATGTCTCTATACTTGCTACTGTTTCAGCAGGTTTAGTTTCACTTCCCTTGGTGTTTAATTCACCTGAGTGTGTTTTTGGTGCAAGAAATAAAAGAACGAATAAAACAACAGCTGTTATTAGTAACCCAATCTGTATTTTACGAGCTAGTGTCATTATTCAACTTGTTTATTATCTAATGGCTCAGCCACTTTTACATTACGTTTCACTCTTTCGCTAAATGTTTTAGCTGGTTTGAATGCTGGAATAAAATGTGCTGGAATAACCACTGTTGTGTTTTTTGAAATATTACGTCCTACTTTTTCAGCACGTTTTTTTACTACAAAAGTTCCAAATCCACGTAAATACACGTTTTTCCCTTCAGTCATCGAAGTACGAATAGATTTCATGAAAGCCTCCACGGTTGTTTGCACAACTATCTTCTCAATACCTGTTTTTTCTGAAATTTCGTTTACTATATCTGCTTTAGTCATTTACAAAATATTTATAATCAGCGATTTAAAATTAAAAATCGGGCTGCAAAGATATGCTTTTTATTGTAATTCAAAAATTTAGAACTGTTTTTTTGAAAATTTTCTTTCAATTAAATCATTTTATGACACTTTTTACTGTGTTAACTTCCTTGCTTTTAGTTTAAATAGCAAAAAATGCCTTTTGATGATGGTTTTTGATTTTCCTTTAAAATACTATAAATCAGGGGCTAAATTAAAGCTGTTTTCTCTATTTTGAGTATATTAGCAGTCTATTTTTTATTTATGAGTGGATTTTTTGGGTATTTAAAATCAAAAGTATTTTTAAAACATTTTACTATTGCTATTATAAGTTTAGCTTGTGTAGTATGGATCTTATTTAGATTATTGGGCGTTTATACTCACCATGGCGAAACAGCAGAAGTCCCAGATTTTAAAGGAAAAGCAATTGCCGAATTAGAAGCCTTTGTTACAAATAAAAATGTAGGCTTTGTGATTATTGATAGTGTTTACGACCCTAAAGAAAAACCAGGTATCGTCATTAAACAAGATCCTGAAGCAAAATCGTTAGTAAAACACAATAGAATTATCTATTTATACGTTACTAGTACGCAAGCTCCACAAATGGCTATGCCAAAATTAGTAGATAGAAGTACACGACAAGCTGTATTTATGATTGAAAGTTATGGACTAAAAGTGGGTAAAATAACTGAAATTGCCAGTGATTGTAAAGGATGTGTGTTAAAACAGTATTTTAATGGTAAAGAAATAACTCCAGGGGAGCCTATTAAAAAAGGAAGCAAAATAGATTTAGCAGTTGGGAAAAAGGAGGACGTGTTCACTCCTCCATCCGATTCAACGGATGTAAATGATGATGCACAAACAAACTAATTAAACAAGTAATGAATTTTTATAAATTAAGTCTAAAGCCTTTTTTTGTTTTACTTATTATTATAAGTAGCTTATTAAACGCACAGGAGCAATTAGTGCCATTAAATAGTAATCTTAACTTACCAAAAATTACTAATAATAATCTACTTAGTAAACCTACATCCACTATTGCTCCTCTTAACCTTCCTTTTTTTGATGATTTTTCGTATGCCTATAAATCGCCATATCCATCGGCTACTCATTGGGCCGATTCGAACGTTTATATTAATACCGACTTTGCAATTGCGCCCATTTCGCTTGGAGTAGCCACTTTTGATGGATTGAACAAAAAAGGCTCACCTTATAATATAAATGTTCCAGTAAGTTACTCTGGTGGTTCTGATACTTTAAAATCGATGCCAATTAATTTACATTCGACCTCAACTCATACATACGTAACAACTGATAGTATTTATATTAGTTTTTATTATCAAGCCGAAGGATACGGCGAGGCTCCTGAACCAAACGACTCCTTATGCTTAGATTTTTTTAAACCACGTCAAAATAAATGGAAAAAAGTATGGGGAGTAAAAGGATACAATCCAAACGCAAATGATACAAATTTTTATAGAATACGCGTAGCTATTGCAGATACAGCTTATCTTGACAGTACGTTTCAGTTTCGTTTTAGAAATAAAGCAACCATCAGTGGTAGCTTAGATCACTGGAGTATTGATTACGTGCAAATTAAACGAAATTATTTTTATACAGATACCATTTTAGACGATGTATCATATGCCTACAAATCTACCTCCTTATTAAAAAATTATTCGGTAATGCCTTACAATCAATATAGACAAGCGTTAGAAAGAGGATCAGGATTTCGCAATTTTTTTAGAAGTAATTTCAGTACAGATAAATTTTCGGTTTACGATTATACCATAAAAAATGAATTTGGAACACTTATACCTGCCGATCCATATGGCACATTTATAACTGGTATTTCTCCCTACGCCCCAACTTTAGGTCAAGGCTACTATACCGGCGCTGCATCAAACGCTTTGTTTAGTTACAACGGACCATTATTTCCTCCTACACTAACCGATTCTACATTTTATACCATACAACACATTATTACTACAACAGGCGACGTCCGTAAAACAAACGATACCTTAGTTCAAACTCAAAAATTTTCAAACTACTACGCTTACGATGATGGCACAGCTGAGCAAGGTTATTACTTAAACTCATATGGCGCTAAAACTGCTGTTAGATTTACGTTAAACGAAGCAGATACTTTGAAATCTGTAAGAATATATTTTGATCCTATCGTTGATGGTACTTTAATTCAACAGTCTTCGTTTAGAGTTATTGTATGGAATACAGAAAATGGCGTTCCAGGCAGTATCGTTTATAAAGACAGTTTAACTTATCCATTTTATATATCTGGTGGTTATAATAAGATGCCAACTTTTAACTTAACCTCTTGCTTGCCGTTAGGCGTAGGAACCTATTTTATAGGCATTCAACAAACTACCAATAAAGGATTAAATATTGGCTTTGATAGAAATACAAATCATAAAGATGCCTTGTATTATGATATTGGCGATGGTTGGAAACAATCTGCAATTCCGGGCTCTTTAATGATAAATCCAGTAATGGGTTGTACTTATCCAGTTTATGTTGGAATGAATGAACTTGAAACAAAAAACAAGTTTCAAGTTTTTCCTAATCCAGCACAAAATAGTATATCTATAGGTTATCCCGGCAATCAATTAGAAAGTGTAACACTCGAAATTTTAACGTCATTAGGGCAATTAGTTTACACAAATTCAATTATGAGCAATGAAACCATTGATATTAGTAATTTATCAAACGGATTATATTTTATACATTTAAAAGGCAGTAACCTAAACGTTAGTTCTCAAAAACTAATTATTTCTAAATAAATACATGGCAGACGATATAGAAGAAGTTGAATCGGGTGAAGACGAAAAAGAACTTTACGAACATCACAATATAAAGGTTGAAAAAGGCCAAGTGATGATGCGAATTGATAAATTTTTAATGATTCGTGTACAAAACGCTACCCGCACAAAATTACAGCAAGCTTGTGATGCCGAATGTATTTTAGTAAACGGCAAACCCGTAAAATCAAGTTATAAAATAAAACCTCTCGACGAGATTTCCATTTTAATGACAACTCCTCCGCGTGATGTGGAAGTGCTGGCAGAAGATATTCCTATCAATGTAGTTTATGAAGACGATTATGTATGTGTTGTAAACAAAGAACCAGGCATGGTTGTGCATCCCGCTTATGGCCATTACACTGGCACTTTAGTAAATGCATTAGCCTATCGTTTTAAAAATTTACCTACCTCAACTCAAAAAATATCAGATAACTTAACCATCGAACGACCAGGGTTGGTTCATCGCATCGATAAAAACACATCAGGTATAATTATCATTGCAAAAACAGAATTAGCAATGACACGTTTAGCGAAAGATTTTTTTGATAGAAACTTAGATAGAAAATATGTAGCGATTGTTTGGGGAGATGTGAAAGAGGATTCTGGAACAATTACATGTAATGTAGCACGTGATTTAAAAAACAGAAAAGTAATGGCTTGCTTCCCTGATAGCGATCATGGTAAACATGCTATTACACATTATAAAGTATTAGAACGTTTTGGTTATGTAACCGTTGTTGAGTGTAAACTTGAAACGGGTCGAACGCACCAAATTCGTATTCATATGAGGCATTTAGGTCACCCATTATTTAATGATAATGAATATGGAGGTGATCGAATTTTAAAAGGTTTATCAAGTAATAAGTACAAACAGTTTATCGAAAATTGCTTCGAAATTTTACCTCGTCATGCCTTACATGCTAAAACATTAGGCATTACACATCCTATTACAAAAGAACCCATCTTTTTTGATAGCGAGATCCCAGATGATATGCAACAAGTGATTGAAAAATGGAGAAAGTATTCTTATAAATTTGAAGAGGAATAGAAAATAAGTGAGAGTAGTTAGCGCACAATATTAAAATTTATAATCTAAACAATAATTCGTTTTACAATTCGTTAATTTCATTAAAATTAAAAAATGATTATTAAAGTACTAATTATTCTTTTATCTCTTATGGCCTTTGTATCTTGCAGATATAAAGACAATGATAAGTTTGTTATTGCAACCGTAAAACAACGGCTCGAAAAAACTTGGTATTTAAAAGAATATACTTTAAATGACGTTTCAACTTATTTTTATGAAGAAACGCTCACCCTTTCTGAATATAAAAACAATAAAATACACATTGAGATAAATAATAGAGGTTTTAGTCGTTTATATTTTTTAAAAAATAAAAACACAATAACTCAACCAGATGATAACACTGGCCGCAATTTAAAAATAACTAAACTTACAAAAAATGAGCTCTGGATTGAGGGTGATAGAATTATTAGTACACCGGGTTTTTATAGCAATGATAAAATAAAGGCAAAGTACAGTTCAAAAAAATGAAGCAAAAAATTGTTTCTATTATATTGTTAGTATTACACTATTTTCTCCCTGCACAAAACTTAATTAAAAATGGCAGTTTTGAATTAACTGATTTTTGGAAGTGTGCAACAGGCATTCCTAATGCAGCTAACCCCAATGATATTTATGGTAAGCCTTCGTATATTAATTACTATTATGAATTAAATCAACCAAATCAGCCAGTCCCATTTATACCTTATGGTCATAACAAACTCTTTTCTACTTTATCATCAAATGTAAATGGTAATTTATGTGAACAAAAATGCGGTGCACCAAATACTACTTTTGGTTATAAATTACCCCATACTGGTAACAATCTTGTTTTTGGTGGAACAGGGCTTGGTATTCATCAACTTTCTCAAGCACTAATTCCAGGCCAGCTATATGTTTTTGAATGCTATTACTCTGCTTCTTCAAATTTTAAAACTACTAAGCCTTTTAATTCAGATATATTTAATGATACAACAAAAGGGCATTTAATTATAGGTTTTCATAAAAATATAAATATCACACCCTATCAACTACCTGCTAATTTTAATGGTGTACTATTTTTAAATAATATTTTTAAAATTGATAGCATTGGCTGGACAAAAGTTTCTACTTGTTTTATGGTACAAGATACGGCATGGGCACTTAATATAAAGTCAAATATTTTTGCATTTATGGATGATATGGCCATTTACCCTGCCACAAACTTTAATACTACTGTGTCTCAAACACCATGTAGTAGCTTAGTTGGTTTTAATGTAAATAGCACAAATGCAAACTTTAGCTACTATTACAATTTTGGAGATGGTAAAACAACTACAACACAAATCAATCCTTTTACGTATGATTATCCAAAATCTGGCACATACACTTCAAATATTATTTCAAAAGATACCATTACCAATCAATATTTTTGCTCTACAAATACCGTTGTTGTGGCTAGCGTAAAAGCAAGTTTTACTTTACCCGAACCAATGGTTACCGAAGTAGAATACACACCAACAAATACATCTATTGATGCAACAAATTATTTATGGATTTTAAATACTAATAATTTACCAACACAAACTATTAGCGGCAATAAAATTGGCGACAATGAATTGTGTTTAGTAGCAAGTAATATTAACAATGGATGTTCGGATACAATATGCCAATCTTTTGTATTAAACGAATGTGGTAAAGTAACATCAGCTAATGTTTTTACGCCAAATTTTGATAAAGTAAATGATACGTTTTATTTTTTTGAAACTGAACCATGCGACACCGTGAATTTAAAAATTTACATTTACGATAGATGGGGGAAAGAATTTTATCGTTATCCAAATACAGCCTTGTATCAAATTCAGCCAACTCAATTAACAGAAAACATCATGCAGTATTCTTATAAATTTTGGAATGGATTTTCGAATAATTTAGGGCCAAAATTTGCGGATGCTGGTGTGTATTTTTATATAATTGAAACAAAATACTTACGAAAAACTGGTACTATTCAAGTGTTTCGTTAAAACAAAAAGATGTGTCTCAAAATAATTTTGTCAATTTTTCATCTGCCAAAAAGCCCGCTAATTTATCTGTTTTTAGGCTTTGTTATTTTAACAAGGTATTATTAAGGCTTTTTAAAAGTCTATGCGAAAAATGTCTATTTTTTCTTTTTTAAATTATTGTTTAATCCACATAAATACTTTTCCATTATCTCTGTAATGATCAAAATCTTTATCGAAGGTAATAGCAAAAAAATCGATTAAGGGTAATATTCCAAATACGCCTCCAAGGCTGCCTATATAAGCTACTGGCACATAGGGCTTAGTTCCTAAATAAATACGATGAAGTCCCACCATTCCAAACGGAAAAGGAAAAGACAAAACTGCTGCTGTAATTCTTTTATTAAGTTTCTGGTTTTTACGAAATAACTGAAAGATGGGATTTGGTTTACTATCCAGTACTATAATGTTTTCGGAAGCAACCATGACTGATGCACTATCCAGATAATACATAGTAACTACATTATTTTTAGACAATATAGTAAATGATGATAATAAAAATATGCTAGCTATAATTATCCGCAACTCCCTTATTCTTGTTTTAACAATTTTATATCCGAAATTAATTTTAAAACTGAAACACTATCAGTACCATCATACATACCACGAATACGTTTTTGAGCATCCACTAATACAAATAACTCGCTATGTAAAAATCCTTCGGCAGTACCATCGTCTTCTAGCGCATTTACTAAATAACTATATCTGGCCATATCGTAAATTGCTTTTTTATTCCCCGTGAGTAAATGCCACTTATTTTTTACGGCTCCATAAGTTTGTGCATATCCATTTAATACCTCCACGGTATCGTTTGATGGATTAACGGTATGTGATAAAATCAACACATTATTGTCGTTTTTAAATGCATTTTGAACATGAACCAATTGTGAACTCATTTTAGGGCAAATACTTTGGCAAGTCGCAAAAAAGAAATCAGCCACATAAATTTTGTTTTCTATCGTCTTTTCATTAACCGTATCATGATATTGATTTATAAACGAAAAGGGTTGTACGGTATGGTATATAGTATCTTTTCCGTCAACACCCGCCAGTTTTTTTTCTCCAATAACAGGTAATAGTAGTTTTTTTGTTTCTGGTTTGCTTGTATTGCAAGCCCAAAAAGCAGCTATAAAAACAATTGATATAATTTTTACTTTCATTTATTTACTTTCAATTTTATTTGTTTTAAGCATTTGATCTTTTTCTTCTTTTAATCTTAAATGCTGATATTCTTCTGTTAATCTTTTTATTTCCGATACATAACGTGCGTCGTAGTATCCTCTTATATGTCTGTTTTTATCTACTAATACAAAAAAACTATAATCAATATAAATTGGCTTTTCTTTAAAATAAGATAAATTTAAACTATCAAATGAAGATGTATTCCAATATAAACTTGATATATTTTTACTATCAATTGATAGTTTTTCCATTTCTTTTAAGCTAGTAGAGTCGTTTGGTCCGCTACAAGGTGTAACAATTATAAAAGGAACTAATTTTATTTTATCCTTTTTATATTGCACGTACTCGCTTAAACCAGCTAAACGGTAATTATCTTTTTTATAACTCTGTTTAATAAAACAGATAGCGTACAGTGGATAAGAAACCGTATCTAACTCGAATGATTTAAGGGTACTAATCGTATCACTTTTAGTTGGCAGCATTTTAAATGTGGAGGTAACCTTATAATATACCGTATCTTTTCCTATTGCTACTTTAGGCCCATAATATGGAAGTTTTCGGGAGTTTATGGTTGTAAACTCTAATATAATTTTAAATAAAGCGGGTAATAATAAAATGACAAAAAAAAGTAGTTTTTTATTTTTCATGGGGCGTATGTTTTTGTTTAAAAATCTCTTTTTACCATACTTTCAGTTATTTTTTCACTCAACTTATCTCTAAATTTTTGCTTATGAGATGGTCTCATTCCTAGCAATGGCAAACGATCTGTATCGCCATCGTTATATATTAATTTTAAAGATATATTTGATTTACCGTCTATTGCTTTAGCATCTAAATAATAAAATTCTTTATTGTAAAGTAAGGTTTGTTTGATTTCAAATCTATCCTCATAAACAACAGCATATGGGTGAACAATTAACCATAAGGCTTGCAGGGTTAAGGTTAACCCAGGTATTCCAACAGCAGAGCCCCACGGATTGACATCTATTAGCATTTTTATTGCCAGCCAATCTAGCCCTAAAGCCGCTGCGGTTACTATAATTACTAGTAAAATATTACGTTCAAAATATTCTTTTGGTTCTTCGTCCTTGTTTTTCACAGCGTAAAGTTAAAAATTAAAGTACTTTAACTTTTGTTTATTAAATATATTTTTTATACTTGTGTATAAGAATTACTAATTTTTGTAACGTTTTGTAAATTATCACGTTACAGTAATAAACTAAACACGATGCTCACAACATTAAGACATACATTCCACAGGGCGCTATTCGTGTCTGCTTTGGCTACAGGTAGTTTGTTTGCTCAAAACACGCTTACCATAACGGATAACCCAGTTGCGGCAATGCTGGATAGTTTAGCGAATCAAAAAGTACTTGAAAAAGCATTGTCTAAACCTGTTTATCCAAAGGTAAACAAGTATAAATATGCTGTTGATAGCGTTCCTCGCTTCGAAGATTTTGTTTACGAGAGCCGTTTAGCAAAATTAGATGCAAATTCACCTTTTGATTTGGTTTACAACCCTCATGTTAAAGGATTTATTGAGTTATATGCTGTTCGTAAACGCGAATTAGTAAGCCGCGTGATGGGTTTATCTCAATTATATTATCCAATGTTTGAAGAAGTGTTTGATAAACACAATATTCCTTTAGAATTAAAGCATTTAGCGGTTATTGAGTCGGCTTTAAACCCCTGTGCACGTTCAAGATGTGGAGCAACAGGTTTATGGCAATTTATGTACCCAACTGGTAAAATGTATGGTTTAAATGTAAATTCATATGTTGATGAGCGCTCTGATGTATATAAAGCAACTGAAGCTGCTGCAGAATATTTAACAAGCTTATATGGCATGTTTCACGATTGGCAGATGGTTTTAGCAGCTTATAATGCAGGGCCAGGTACTATTAGTAAAGCTATTCGCCGTAGTGGTGGCAAAAAAACGTATTGGGAAATTAGACCTTATTTACCTTTAGAAACACAATCATATGTTCCTGCCTTTATTGCAGCTAACTATGTGATGAATTATCCAACAGAACATAATATTTATGCCTCCACTCCGCGCAAAACGTATTTTGAAGTAGATACTGCTGTTGTAAAAGAATCCATGACTTTTGGGCAAATTTCAGCGGCATTAGACATTTCGGTTGAAGAAATAGCCTATTTCAACCCTCAATATCGTAAAAGTGAAATTCCTGCAGGTGGAAATTCCTTAACACTTCCAAAAGCTAACATTGGTACATTTTTATCCAACGAAACTGAAATTTACGCAGCCATTAAATCTCAAAAATTAGTTGCTTCCGAAAGTTCAATGGCAGTGAAAGAAGTTCAAAAAACACATACTGTGAGAAATGGCGAAAAATTAAGTACCATTGCCCGTAAATATGGAGTAACAGTAGCTGATTTAAGATCATGGAATTACATTGGCAAAAAAGGAATTAGAACTGGTAAAAAATTAGTTGTGTATGTGAAACAAGATGTTGCCGCACCAACTAACAATGTTGCAAAATCAGATGCACCTAAAGACCCTCAAACTAACATTGCTGCAAAAGCAAATCCTGATTCTACTACTAAATTAGCTGATAACTCAACTAGCGATGTTAAAATTCATAAAGTGAAAAAAGGCGAGACTTTATACGGTATTTCAAAAAAATATGGTATTAGTATAGATAAGCTTATTGAAATAAATGGTTTAAAGAAAAATCCACAGTTATTATTAGGCCAAAAAATTAAATTAGTTTCTTAAAAAATTCAAACCCTCTGATTATCAGAGGGTTTTGTTTTTATAGCCGTTGTAACTTTATCCAATTATAAGGCGTCTTATGTATAATTAAACTTGACAGTAGTAGAATATAATCAATGTGTAGATAGTTACTCAGATTCTTTATATCGCTTTATTTTAAAGCATATAAAAGATGAAGATGTGGCTAAGGATATTGTGCAAGACACATATGAAAAAGTATGGCGTAAAGTAAACGATATTGAAAGTACAAATGCCAAATCATATATGTTCACGGCAGCTCATCACACATTAGTGGATTATACTCGTAAAGCTAAAAAACAAGGTGATTATACCGAAGCTGTAGAAAATAGCTTAAAGCACGAGAAACATTATTCTGATATTAAAGAAGTTTTAAATGTTGCATTAGATAAACTACCAGAAATACAAAAAAGTGTTGTTTTGTTGCGAGATTACGAAGGATATGATTATAGCGAAATAGGAAAAATCACCAACTTAACGGAAAGCCAGGTAAAAGTTTACATTTTTAGAGCAAGAGCATTTTTGAAAAATTATATAGGAAAATTAGAAGTAGTGATTTAATGAGTCAAATTAATATACATAATTACGAGGCGTATTTGTTAGATTTTTCGGAAGGAAATTTAACGGATGAACTTCAAATGGAGTTAGAATTATTTTTAATTCAACATCCTGAATTAGATATTAATTTATCTGAATTAGCTCTTGTTTCTATAGAAGAAGAGACAATCTCATTTTCAAATAAAGCTAATTTAAAAAAATCGGAATCTGATTTAATTTCAGAAGAGCAATTTATAGCATACATTGAACATCAGCTTCCTGCTGATGAGAAAATCGGATTAGAAAAAAGTTGCGCGGTCAATCCTTCATTGGCAAATGAATTAGCGTTATATCAAAAAACGATTACTAGTGCCGACACAACTATTGTTTTTCAAAATAAAAACAAGTTGAAACGTAACCCTAAAGTGATTTGGTTTAATCTTTCACTCACTCAATATGCTGCTGCAGCTTGTGTTTTGTTTTTAATTGGATTGTTTATCCTTTGGCCAAAAGTAGATACAGTTAACAATTCTGGTCTAGCTACTAATTCAGGCAATAATCATCAAAACACTATCATTAAAAACGGAAGTCCAACGGTAGCTCCTAATAAACAATACTTAAATACTGTTACTATTAAAGAAACTACTATTCCTAGTCAAAAATCAAATTCTACAGTTGCCAAGTCAAAAAACATAAATACATCATTGACTAACAATATCGTTTCTAATAATCAAAATACGATTCCTAAAAAAGATAGTACAACTAAAACTATTGAACTTCAAAATCCAACAAATGCGTCTCAAAACGACATACTTTTAGCAACAAACACAGCTCCAACATCGAAAAAACAAAACAATACAATTGTTCAAGTCATTACTGAAAATGATGACGAACCTATTGCCTCAAATAATGATAAAAAGAAAAAGGGTATTTGGGTAGCTGCTAGCCGAGCTTTAAAAAATTTAAATCATGCGGGCGTTAAAACTGTAAATGGTGACGAGGAAACATCTACTGATAATGCAGCTTATGCTCTTACTATAGGCGGTGTAAGTATTACACATAAATCGGGTTTATAGGATTATTTAACCACATAGAGACATAGAAAAAGAGTTAATTAAGAGCTCAAAAAATTAGAGTTTAATATAGAAAACATGTTTTTCCACAATAGTTCTATATAATGCGAAGCATCTATCCACCACTATAACTCTAGCAACAAATTCCTATGTTCCTATGTGGTTTAAAATTAAACTATAACGTAGGATAAAAAGCACCTTCAAAATGCTCTAGTTTTAACTCACTCGGATTTTCGATAATAGCAATGATATCAAATCGAGTTTCCCAATTTATGTTATTTTCTTTGATATAAAAATCAGCTGCTTTTATCAACTTTTTCTGCTTGGATTTAGTCACAAATTCCTCTGGATTTCCAAAAAAATCGTTGGCTCTTAGCTTCACCTCAACTATCACCAAAGTATTGTTAATACAGGCAATGATATCAATCTCCAAATGTTGATGTCGCCAATTTTTTTCTAAAATTTCGTAGCCCATTTTTAGTAGATGAGCAACCGCTATTTCTTCTCCCAGAATCCCTTTTTGGGTATTATTTGGCATAATTTTTATTTATAAGTAAATTTATATTATTTTAGTGTAAAATTTAAACCTCAAATTAAATGAATAAAATTAAATTATTAGTAGCAAGTCTTACTTTATCTGTAATAGCAATTGCTCAATCTTACGAAGGAAGTATCGAATTTAAAATGGAAACTTCAAAAGATACAACAACTAACATTTATTACGTAAAAGGCAATGATGTAAAACTAGACCAAATTGGCCGTAAATCCGGTAAAGTTGAAGGAAGTTTTGTGTTTGATTTAAGTTCAAATGAAATTAAATTTGTTAATCCTGTTCGTAAAGTTTGGGGAGAACATAAAAGTGAAACAGCTCCTATGATTAAAGGAACTTGTGTTTCTTCAAAAGGAACAAACACCAAGATGGTTCAAGGGCAAAAATGTACAGAGTACATTGTAAAAAATACAGAAGAAAATACCGTAGTAACTTATTGGATTGTTTCTAATAAATATGATTTCTTTATCCCATTAGTAAAAGCTTGGAATAGAAAAGACAAGCAAAGTATTTACTTTAACCAAATTAAAGATTTACCAAAAGGTTCTATGCCTTTATTATCGGAGGAGAAATCAATTTCTGATGGTAAATTAATAAGCAAATTAGAAGTTTCTAAAATGAGTAAAGGAAATATCGATGCTTCTAAATTAGCTATACCAGCAGAATACAAGAAGTTTGAACAAAAATAATTAACAATCGTTTAAAAAAAGCCGCTACGAAAACTCGCAGCGGCTTTTTGCATTTTATTTTTTTAACTATTAATTAAAGGCATTAAATCCAGTAACATCCATACCTGTTATTAATAAATGGATATCATGAGTTCCTTCGTAAGTAATTACTGATTCTAAGTTCATCATATGACGCATAATTGGATACTCACCAGTAATACCCATACCGCCATGTATTTGACGAGCCTCGCGTGCAATTTGTAAAGCCATGTTTACATTGTTACGCTTAGCCATAGAGATTTGAGCAGGAGTGGCACGATTCTCATTTTTTAACTGTCCTAAACGGAAGGTTAATAATTGAGCCTTTGTAATTTCTGTAATCATCTCCGCTAATTTTTTTTGCGTTAATTGAAAAGCCCCAATTGGTTTACCAAATTGAATACGCTCTTTACTATAACGTAATGCGCTATCATAACAATCCATAGCTGCACCAATAACACCCCAAGCAATACCAAAACGTGCAGAGTTTAAGCAACCCAAAGGCCCTTTTAATCCTTTAACGTTTGGTAATAAATTTTCTTTGGGAACTTTTACATTATCAAATACTAATTCACCAGTAGCACTTGCACGTAAACTCCATTTACCATGAGTTTCAGGTGTTGTAAAGCCTTCATATCCTCTTTCAACAATTAAACCTCTTACTTCACCTGCTTCATCTTTTGCCCAAACTACAGCAATGTCAGCAAATGGAGAATTACTAATCCACATTTTAGCACCGTTTAATAAGTAATGATCACCTTTATCTTTAAAGTTAGTAATCATACCATTTGGATTACTCCCATGATCTGGTTCTGTTAAACCAAAGCAACCCATTAAATCACCTGTTGCTAATTTTGGTAAATATTTTTTCTTTTGTTCTTCGCTGCCGTATGCATAAATTGGGTACATCACTAACGAACTTTGAACGGATGCAGTAGAACGCAAACCGCTATCTCCACGCTCTAATTCTTGCATAATTAATCCGTACGATATTTGGTCTAAGCCTGGCCCGCCATATTCTGTTGGAATATATGGTCCAAAAGCACCAATCTCTGCTAAGCCTTTAATCCATTGTTTAGGAAATGTTGTTGTTTGACAAGCTTCTTCCACGATTGGAGTTACTTCTTTTTTTACCCATGCGCGGGCAGTATCACGAATTAATTTGTGTTCATCACTTAATAATTCGTCCATTAAATAATAATCGTGTGCTTGAAAGTTATCTGTAGCCATTTTAAATTTTTTTAAGGTGTGTAATATTACAAAAATCCTATTGAACCCACAAAAGAAAAGGCGCTGTTTATTAGGTTCTTGTTTAAAAACAAAAAAGCCCCACAAATGTTGTAGGGCTTTAAAATATTTATAATAATTATTAGTGAGCTGGAGCGTGTTCTTCAGTTTTTACTGGAGTTGCAACGTGAGCTGTGTCCGCTTTTACAGTTGTATCAGCAACAGCAGAATGCTCTTCAACTACAGCATCGTGAGCTTCTACAGCATGCTCTGTGCCGTGAGCTGCAGCAGCACCGTGTCCTGCGTGATCACCTGATTCACATTCTTTCATGCATTCTTCAGAACAATCTTCTTTGCACTCGCATTTGCCATGGTGATTGTTATCACATGTGCTAACTGCTAATAAAATAAGTAAGATGGTTACTAATCCTAAAATTAATGGTGTACGAAATGCAACTGGTTTTGCTTCGTGAGAATGATTGTCGTGGTCGTGATGAGAACTCATAATAATGGGTTTAATTTTTTGTCGTAAAAATAATTTATTTATTTAGTATTCAAAACTATTGTATCGAAATTTTTAAGGATTGTTTGCCTTCTAAATTAGACAAATTCAAAATATACATGCCTTTTGCAAAACCAGAAACATCAATAACATGTTGGTTTACAATGTTTGAATTATTGTTTAAGTGGCTTGACAAAACTACTTTCCCTTGAAGATCAACCAGCTCAGCCTTTATCGAACCATTATCTTTTGGCGTAACAATAGTTAATTGATGAGTTGATGGGTTTGGGAAAACAGAAAGCGCTAAATTAAGAGACTGTTCTTTTATGCCTACAAAATTGATGTAGTTATCTCTGTATCTAGCTTGATTAGGGTTAAAATTGGTGCCATTTAGTGTCCCCGATACTTCAAAATAAGGAATATGTTCCCCATTTGTTAACCACTGGTAACTTCTTACATAGTTTGGAAAACCAAATGCAAAAGGTTGCGTGCCAACAATAGGGAGAGTAACTGTTCCTTTTAATGTATCAATAGAATATTGAGTTGTTACTACTCTTAAACAGCTAACTGTGCCATGTGGCGTAGCAACTGTTCCCCATCCATCTACTTCGGTAATTCGGTGACCTTGTTTAATGTATTGAAAAGGAATTAAGGTATTTGTAAGTGTTGAAAATCTGAAAGTGCTAGAATCTCTATCTCCATAATTTAATGGAAAAAAGTACAACTCGTCCTCGTTAGAGTAAAAATTAGGAACAGGAATTCCGCTAATCTTTAAACCTAAGCCTTCAGCTAAAAATTTTGTAGGATTTACCATAGGCGACTTACTGTAAAAGCTATATAAATCTGTGATGCTAATTACTGGAATACCTGGGATTGGAATATTTGGTATTGGAACAGTATCTAAAGTTTTTTCTCCGTAAGCAGTAAGTCCAAAAAATATGGAGTAAGGAGTGCTTGTTCCTTGTTTAAAATCTCTGCGGCCTTGTGTTGTATAACGTAAAGTATCGAATTGCCATGTGTAATTGGCACCTGTTGTTGTATAATCTCCAACAGAACTCAACCTAGCATTGCTATATCTTATGGTATCGCCACTTACAGGCATATCTGAAGCGTTGATACTAATTTGAGAAAATAAGGACAATGCAAAAAAGTTAATTAATAGAAGTAGTAAATTTTTTTTCATGGTTTTAAGTAGTTAAAAATTTCAGTATAAATATACAAATATATTTTTATCAACTACCAGCTACCACCAGAACCTCCACCTCCTCCAGAACCTCCTCCAAAACCACCAAAAGAAGACCCTCCTCCACTGCCTCCTCCGAATCCGCCAAATGAAGATCCTCCTCCGTAAAAAGTCATTCCTCGACCGCCACCTCTTCCGCCACCTTTAAACAAAATAAGAACTACGATGATTACAAATATTAAAAACAAAATAGGGTGATTTCTAACAAAGTCTTCTAGATTTGATTTCTTTTTCCCTTCTGTTCTTTCGTTGTACTCGCCTTTTGCCGCTTTCATTAATGCTTGGCAACCAGCTTCTAACCCTTGATAAAACTGTTGTTGTTTAAAATAGGGAACAATTTCATTTTCTCTGATACGCTTGGTTTGTAAATCCGTTATGGCTCCTTCTAGGCCATAACCAACTGAAATAAACAAACGTCTCTCTCCAGAATTTCCTGTTGGTTTAACTAGTACAACAACGCCATTGTTTTTGTCTTTTTGCCCAACCCCCCATTTGTTTAAAATTTCTACCGCAAATGAGGCATCATCCAACCCATTCAAATCATCAACAATAACAATACATATTTGGTTAGATGTTTCTAAACTAAAGTTTTGTAATTGCTGCTCGAGTTGTTGTTCTTCTTGTTGAGATAAAAAATTAGGAAAAGCTTTCGATAAATTATTTACTAAACGGTTAGGATTGGGTCGTTCAGGAATTTGAGCAAATGCCGAAACAGTCAATAAACTGACAAAGAAGACCAATATCCAAGATGTTTTTTTCAATTAGTAGGATATTTCGTTTGAAAGTTCGTTTTTATCATCTGTTTGGATAGGAAAATAAATTTTTAATTTTTCTCCACACATTTCTACCGCTTTTTCAATACCTGTCATTAAATCATGTTGTTTAAAATAGCTAATAGCACAATCGGTGATGCTTTTCCAAAACTGATCCGTTACTTTTTGATGAATGCCTTCATCTCCCCATACAGCAAAGGACTTAGACTCAATCGCTAGAAAAAATAAAATGCCATTTCTATCTTTTGTTTCATGCATATTTAGCTCTTCAAACTTTTTTTTGCAAGCAACTAAAGCATCCTCTTTACATACTTTTTCAATATGTACTCTTATTTCTCCCGAAGTTTTTAATTCAGCGTTTTGAATAGCTTTTATTAAACGCTCTTCGTCGATTTTTGATATGAGTTGTTTTTTAAAAAGCACGGCTTTTTCTCTTAAAATTCAACTTTAGGAGCTACTTCAGATCCTGCCGCTTCTTTAAACGGATCTTTTTTAGGAAAGGTCTCGCTGCTTAAAAACATGCTATTAATAAAACCTCTAATATGAGAATTGTACTCCTTTACCGCACCGTTATAATTTTGACGAGCAACAGCAATTCTATTCTCAGTTCCTTCTAACTGAACTTGAAGATCACTAAAATTTTGAGTAGAACGAATTTCTGGATATGCTTCAAAAGCTAAATTAATAGCCGTATTTATTTTTTTACCCATAATGTCCATGTCTTCAGGTGTTTTAGCATTTACAATGCCAGCACGTGCTTCAGTAACTTGAGTCAAAATGCCTTTTTCATTAGCCGCAGCCCCTTTAACAGTAGCAACTAGTTGAGGAATTAAATCTGCTCTTCGTTGGTACGTTGCGCCAACATCTCCCCATTTTTCGCTTACATTTTCTTGTAAATTAACAGCGGTATTATATGAACCTCTGTACATCATAAACACTATAAAAGCTAATCCTAAAACAGCCCCTAAAATAATTAATCCTTTTTTCATTGTATTTAAATTTTTGAATAACAAATTTACACTTAATTTGCACGACATTAAACCAAAATAGGTTAAAATCCTAAAAAATAATGAGTGACAAATAAATTTTAAGGATGAGTGGTATTAAAATAATAAATGAAAACAAACGTTTTATAATCAATTAGTAGCAAAGAGTATAAAATAATTATCTTAGGTGATATAAATATTGAAAACTAAGTGCACATATTTTTTCGTATTAATGTTTTTGGCCATGCAGTCATTAATAGCTCAACCGTTATACAAATTGAATATAGTAAATACAGATACTCAGGATATATTCAAAAAAATTAATTACAAAAAGCAATTTTCCAGCAAAGAGTTTATTTTTAAAGAAAGCAATAAGGTATATGTTGCTTTAATAAACGAAGGTTATATTTCCGCGAATATTGATAGTATAAGAAACGATTCAATTAATTATGTTGCATATATCCATGCAGGGAAAAAGTATAAATGGATTAAATTAAAATATGCTCAAAAAGATCAAGGGGTTATAAGTAAATTGGGATATAACGAACGTTTTTTTACAAACAAACCATTTAATTACAATGAGCATTCCCGTTTTATGGAAAAAATAATTGTTTATTACGAAAACAATGGATATCCCTTTGTTTCGGCAAAACTAGACAGCCTTCAACTTAATAATGCGGAAATGAGTGCCCATTTAAGAATCGAAAAAAATATATTAATTAAGTTAGATAGTGTAGTGACACAAGGAACAGGAAAGGTGAGTCAGAAATTTTTATTGAGGTACTTGGGAATCAAAAATGGAATGCTGTATAACGCCGAAGTATATAGTAATGTTTCCAAAAAAATTAGACAGTTGCCTTTTGTTACCGAAAAAAAAGCACCTATAATGCAATTAACGGATAAGCAAAACAAGCTATTTTTATTCTTAGAAAAGAAAACCGCGTCTCAATTTGATGGCATTGTTGGGATTTTACCGAGTGATAATGGAAAAACAATTTTTACAGGTGATTTAAAAATAAAGTTGGTAAATTCCATTTTAAAAACAGGAGAAACCTTTGACATTAATTGGAGAAGATTACAAACACAAACACAGGATTTGAAAGCTACCGTGATTTATCCATATATAGCTGGTTTGCCAATTGGTTTAGATTATAATATTAAAATATATAAAAAAGACACCTCTTTTTTAGACGTCAATAATGGATTAGGTTTGAATTACTATTTCAACGGATTAAATTACCTGAAAGCTTTTTATAAACAACGAAACGCCAATTTAATTACTACAAGAGGTTTAGAAAACATTACTGTTTTACCTGAATATGCAGATGTGATTACGAAGGCTTATGGATTAGGGTTTTTTCTAGAAAAATTAGATTATCGATTTAATCCAAAAAAAGGAATTAGTATAAATGTTCAAGGATCTGTTGGAAATCGGCAAATTCGTAAAAATCCAAAAATTAATGATTTGGCATATTCATCTATTGCTTTAAAAACATCACAGTATCAGTTCGAAGGAAATATTGCTGGCTATATTAATATCAAAAAAAATCATGTTGTTAAAATAGCATCTCAGTTTGGCAGTGTATTTGGAAATACGATTTATAAAAACGAGTTATTTAGAATAGGAGGTTTGAGAACTTTGAGAGGTTTTGATGAAGAAAGCATCTACGCATCCTCATATGCTATTCCCACAATAGAATATCGTTTTTTATTTGAGAAGAACTCTAATATTTTTGTTTTCGCGGAAGGGGCTTGGTACGAAAACGGAAATGTTTCGGGATATACCAATGATACACCCATAAGCGTAGGAGCAGGTATAAATTTTGAAACAAAAGCAGGAATTTTTAATTTAAGTTATGCTCTCGGAAAACAATATAGCAATGCATTTGATCTGAGAATTGGAAAAATCCATGCTGGATTAACCGCATTATTTTAAACGAAAAACGTATTTTCTCTAATTTTTTAGTTAAACTTGTGTTTAGCAATTATTTGTGAAAACATACTACTACGGCATACTATTACTTTTGATGAATTCATTGATGGGATTTTCCCAAAAAATGAACCTTCAAAAATTTTCTGTAAAAGATGGCCTAGTTCAATCAACAGTTAAACAGATTGAACAGGATGAATATGGCAATTTGTGGTTAGCTACAAATTATGGTTTGTCTAAATTTAATGGAAAAACTTTCGAAAACTTTACCACTACTAATGGCTTACCGTCAAATGAAATTTCAAGTTTATTATTTACCAACGAAATTTTATTTATTGGAACCAAAAAAGGATTTTGTGCTTACGCCGGAAATAAATTAGATACAAGAGAGATTTTCAAAAAAATTAATGGCAATACTAAAAAAATACTAGAAGATAAAGGTGTTTTACATATCATTACCTCAAAAGGTTATTATCTACTAGATATCACAAAACCCGTTTTTCAATTAGATTCTATAGCTATTCCAAACATTACCTCTCAAAATCCAACCGATGCCGAATTTGATGAAGATGGAAATATTTGGGTGTCAACAAGCAAAAAAGGATTATTTTTTATTGAGAAAACAATTTCAACTAAAATCCCAAAGTTTGTTTTAATTCAAAATTCTGTTGCCTCCACAACTATAAAAAATAAATTAATTCGCATTGTCAATTTTAATTCAACTAATTTATTTAAAGGAGAATCTATTTATTGTATTGAATTTGACAAAAAATATAATTTATTAGTTAGCGATTGGGGAAATGGGTTAGCTGAAATTAAATTTGACTTTATAAATAACACTGGGTTTAATGCTAATTATCTAATGCTTGACTCAATAATAACAGGAATACAAAGCATTGAGCGATTTGTAAATATCCAAAAAGATGACGAAGGGAATTTATATTTAGCAACAGATGGCTTTGGCTACTTAAAAGTTCCAGTTGACAAAAATACTAATGAAAACGATTATAATATCAAAACCATTTCTTGGTTAAGTAATGGTCACGGATTTTTTGGAAATAACCCATTGTGTTTTAAGCAAGATAAATTTCAAAATTTATGGATTGGTACTTTAAATGATGGATTAGTGGTTGTAAATAATAAAAGCTCATTAAGCTACAATCAAAAATCAGGTTTAGAAGAAGAGAAAGTCATTAGTATATACAAATCTTCAGACAGTGCTATTTGGTCAGGCACATACGGAGGTGGAGCATTTAAGTTTAAAAACAAAAAATTCACACGATGTTTTTGGGAACAAGGCATCAGTGAATCCATTATAAAATCTATCGCTGAAGATAATTTCGGAAACATTTTATTAGGTACAGTTGGCGGAGGGATTAGCATAATTACTAAAGAAAATTCACAGAAGCAATTACTAGTTACAAAAACCATTTCAGAAACAAATAATTTAAGTTCCAATTATGTTTCTTATATATATAAAGCCTCTAACGGTGAGCTTTGGGTTGGCTATCAAACTAGTTCAAAAATTGATAGAATCATTTTAAATAAAGATCTCTCCTATTCTATTACTTCTTTTCCTATTACAGATTTAATAAATTTTAATGTAACTTGTTTGTTAGAAGACAATGACGGTAATATTTGGATTACATCAAATGAAGGTGTTTGGAAATTGACTCCTAAAACTGGCTATGTAAATAATGAGTTTTCAATTTATAAAAATGTACAAACTATAACTAAAGACTGGAATGGAAATATTTGGCTGGGAACTTCAGATGTTGGAGCTATTATTTTAAAAAATAAACTACAAGCACGTTATTTTGAAAAAGGACAACCAAGCACTTTCGAACGAATTACAACAAAAGAAGGGATCAGTAGTAATTGTATCAATTCAATTTTAATTGGAAATGATGTCGTATGGTTTATTTCTAATAATGGTATTAATGAACTGAAAATAGACACCTATTTAAATAAAATAAAAGAAATTAAATCTTATAACAAAGGTCAAGGCTTTGCTTCTTATGATAATAAATCAAACACCGCGGTGTTTGATGATAATGGCTTTATTTGGATAGGTTCTGTAGAAGGTTTAACTCAATATCAAAACATTAGTGATAATGAAAAAACTGGGAATCAAAAGCAGCTAACGGTTTATATAAATAATATTTTAATTGAAAATAAATATGTTGATTGGACCGATGCATCATTATTTAATTCAGGAGATTATTCATCTATAAGTTTTGATGGTTTTTTTAATTGGTATAAAATGCCAATGAATTTAAAATTAGATTACACTCACAATTCTATACAGTTTAATTTAAATACAGATGACATCGCAGAGCAAAAGCAAATAAATTATAGTTATAAATTAATTGGGTTTGACAAAGAATGGATTCAGTTATTCAGTTCAAACGAAATTAATTATCGCAATTTGCCAGCAGGCGACTATAGTTTAGTAATAAAAGCATCTTTGAGTAACGACTTTTCAAATGCTAAGGAATACACTTATCATTTCAGTGTAACACCACCTTTTTGGAAAACTAAATTATTTTATGTTGTAATTGGGTTAGGTTTTTTTGCCATTTTATATTTTTATATTGTAAATAGAGAAAAACGTTTAAAAAAAGAAAAGCAAAAGCTTGAATTACAAGTAAAAGCTCGTACTTCTGAGATAGAAAATAAGAAAAAAGAAATTGAATTACAAAATGTTTTAATTCAAGGTATTAATAAAGATTTAACAGACAGTATTAAATACGCTCAACGTATTCAAGAAACTATTTTGCCAAATACATCTATTTTAGATAAACATTTTAAACAAAGTTTTTTGTTTTATAAACCTCGCAATATTGTTAGTGGAGATTATTACTGGATTAAGGAAATTGATGATTTAGTATATGTAGCTGTTGTAGATTGTACTGGTCATGGGGTGCCAGGAGCTTTTATGTCACTTATTTCAAGTAGTATATTAAACGAATCAATTGATATAAATATTAGCAACTATAGCCCAGCTAAAATGTTGGAGTTTTTAAGAAGAGAAATTAATTTAAGATTAAGTCAAAATATTGATGGACAAATTAATGATGGATTAGATATATCTTTAATTTGTTTTAATAAAGCAAAAAGTACAGTTGAATATGTGAATGCAAATAGACCACTATATATTATTTCAAATGACGAGTTAATTACTTTGGCTTCCGAAAATGTTAATATTGGTGGGTATGCAGATTTTGAAAGTGTTATTCCTACAAAAACTATTTCTATAAAAGAAGATGATTTGTTGTTTTTATTTACAGATGGTATAACAGATCAGTTTGGTGGCGATAAAAATAAAAAATATAATCCGGCCCGCTTACGTCAATTCTTATTAATGAATAATCACTTGGCTCTTCCTGAATTAAAAGAAAAACTTGTAAAAGAAATTGCTGAATGGCAAGGATCCTATGAACAAACGGATGATATTTTATTGATCGGTTTAAAAATTTAATATAGTTTTATTAAATTTAATATGTGATAAATTTCAAATCAGTACCCTTTTTTAAAATTTTATTTCCTTATTGCATAGGGATTTGTTTTGCTTTACAAATTGGCTATTTTTCAAACATTCATATCATACTCCTAGCATCTTTTGCGTTTGTGATTACCACATTTTTATTCCAAAAATTTTATAAACACATTCTATTTTTCAAAAAGACAATATATATAATTTCAATAAATGTTTTTTTGTTTTTATTGGCTTTTGAATCTTGCTATTTATATAATGATAAAAACAATTCCAATCATTATTCTCATTACATAAGCTCTCATCCACAATCATTTATTGCTACTATTGATGAGGTTCCTGTTGTTTCAGAAAAATTCATGAAACTTTGGGTTAACTTAAATGTTGTGGAATTTGAAAATAGATGGCATTATACAGAAGGCAGAACTATAATTTACGTAAGACAAGATTCAACCCTTAAATTAAGTGTTGGAAATAAATTATATATCAATTCTAAATTCAGTTATTTAAATGAACCTAAAAATCCTTATGAATTTAATTACAAAGCGTTTTTAGAAAGCAAAAATGTGTTTCACACCGTGTTTACTGAAAGCAAAAATATTAGTGCAATTTCTAAGAATAACGATTTTCATCTTTCTCAAATTGGTACATACTTAAAATCTCAATTAGTATCGATACTTCGGGATAGTGGATTATCACAAGAAGCTTTTTCGATTTGTTCGGCTTTATTAGTAGGTTATGACGATGAAATTGATGCTGAGGTGATGCAAAGTTTTTCTCATTCTGGAACACTACACATTTTATCAGTTTCGGGTATGCATACAGGAGTGTTATATGCTGTGTTAGTTTTCTTATTTACTTTGGTAGATAAATATGATCAGTACAAAAAAACAAAATTTGCTTTTGTAATGCTTGGGTTGTGGCTATTTGTTTTAGTCACTGGATTGTCTCCGTCTATATTAAGAGCGGCGCTCATGTTAAGTTTAGTGCTCGTTGGAAAGACTTTTTACAAACAAGGTAATTCTTATAATACACTTTTATTATCAGCATTTTTATTATTGCTCTATAATCCATATTTAATTAAAGACGTTGGATTTTTATTAAGCTATTGTGCCGTTTTTGGCATTATGTATTTATATCCTATTCTTCAAAAACTGTATTTCTTTGAGAATAAGATTCTGCAAGGCACTTGGTCTGGCGTTTTAATGTCGGTTTCAGCTACTGTATTTACTTTACCTATTTCATTATATTTCTTTCATCAATTTCCAATATGGTTTGTGTTTTCAAACATGATTATTATTCCGATTAGTTTTTTGATAATGGGAGCGGCTGCATTGTTTTTAATGCTTTACAAAGTTGCTTTCATTAATCATATTTTAGTATATATCATTAATAGTTCAACTAATATTATGATGTGGTTTGCGAAGTTAACGGATAATCCAAATTATGGCTTTATTGATTTTATTTCTTTTTCAAAAACAGATGTTTGTTTTATGATTATCATAATTGTCTTATGTTTAATGATACTTTCAACTAAAAGCTACAAACAGGTATTAGCTTTATGTCTATTCTTCATTTCTTGGCTTTCTTTTTCGATAGTTAATAGTTACAATGATTCTAAAGAAAAAGAATTAATTGTATTTCATATAAAACGACAATCGGCTTTTGCATTGCGAGTTGGCCATAGCGTATATGGAAATTTTAATTCTTTGTCAAGCAAAGATTTTGAAAGACATGTAAAACCTTACTTATTAAATCATGCTGATTTGAAACTAGTAAATGTTGATACAGATGCAATTAAATTAGATTCTACAATAATTTTAAAATCTAATTCACATGAGAGTATAGGGCAATTAAAACCTAATTATGTTATAGTTAGTAATGATGTTCCAATAGAACTCACAACTAATTATAAAACGAAGCCAGTTATTATTGCCGATTGCAGTAACAGTTATAAATTTGTAAAGAAATTAAAGCAGCTATGCACCCAATTAGAAATACCATTTTATTCGGTAAAAGATAACGGCGCATTCCAAGTAAACTTATAGCAAATGAAACTAAGAATAGGAGATAAAGTACGTTTTTTAAACGAAGTAGGTGAAGGCATTATTACTAGATTTAAAGATAAGGAAACAGTTTTTGTAGAAATGCAAGATGGTTTCGAAATTCCTTATTTGTGCAAGCATTTAGTGCCTATTCATACCGAACTGATTTTAAATCCCGAAGTAGAAAATATTGAAATGGAATTAGAAACCATTTTATCAGATTCTATTTATTTTATTATCGAGCCAGATCATGAAATGCCAGCTTTGGTAACAGATTATAAATTTTATTTATTTAATTCCTCTTCTTATAATGTCTTGTTTTCATACTCTGTAAAAGATGATGAATATTTTCAAACCTTAAAGCATGGTGAGTTAGGAGCTTATCAAAAAGTGTTTTTAAAACAAGTAAAGAAAAACTTTTTTAAGGAATATGCTTACCATAAAATAGAATGTTTGTTTTATAAAAACATGCATTATAAATCTCAAATTCCATTAGCAGAGATTTTATATATTAATGATAAAATCATGTCACAGTCAACTTTAATTCAGCACAACGAATTTAAGTTTCCTGTGTATGCTTATATCTTAAAAGAAAATTTTCTCGACAAAGAAGTAGTTGAAAAGACTATTACCATGGAGGATTTAACGCGGTTAAAAGCAATTAAAGAATTTAAACAGCCTCAAAAAACGTCGGTTGCTAAACAACGTATTAAAGATTTAACTAAAGAAATTGATTTACATATTGAAGAGTTAGTGGATTCCTATAGTGGCTTAACAAATCACGAAATTTTATCCATTCAGCTTGAACGTTTTGAAAAAGAATTACAATATTGTTTAAGTAATGGGATTAAAAAATTAATTGTGATACATGGTGTTGGAAATGGAAAACTAAGACAAGAAATCGCCGCTATTTTAAAAACAGTAGATGACATCGAATATTATGATGCTTCCTACAAAGACTATGGCTATGGAGCTACAGAAGTGAGAATGTATTAAAACAAAAAACCTTGTAAAATTTACAAGGTTTTTAAAATATAAATAGGTTTCTTATTTAATCACACCTAATTCTTTACCCACCTTTTCAAAAGCCTTTATTGCTTTATCAAGATGATCTTGATTATGCGCAGCACTAAGTTGAACACGTATTCGCGCTTTGTCTTTTGGTACCACTGGGAAGAAGAATCCTATGACATAAATTCCTTCATCAAGTAATTTTGCAGCAAATGTTTGTGCTAATTTTGCATCGTATAGCATTACTGGCACAATGGCACTATCACCATCTTTTATTTCTAAACCAATTGCTTTCATTCCCTTTTTAAAATAATTGACATTCCATTCTAATTTATCACGCAAATCAGTTGATGAACTTAAAATATCAAATACTGCTAAACTTGCACCAACAATGCTTGGGGCTAAGGAATTACTAAATAGATATGGACGAGAACGTTGACGTAATAGTTCAATAATTTCTTTTCTACCAGAGGTAAAACCGCCCATTGCACCACCTAAGGCTTTTCCTAATGTTCCTGTAACAATATCTACTCTTCCAATAACATTCTTTGCTTCAATGGTTCCTCTTCCTGTTTTTCCAATAAATCCACTTGCATGACATTCATCTACCATTACCAAGGCATTGTATTTATCAGCTAAATCACATATTTTATCTAATGGAGCCACAAAGCCATCCATACTAAACACGCCATCTGTTACAATGATACGGTAACGTTGAGCTTGTGCTTTTATTAATTGTTCTTCTAAATCTACCATGTCACAGTTTTTATAACGGTAGCGTTGAGCCTTGCATAAACGCACGCCATCAATAATAGAAGCGTGGTTTAGTTCATCCGAAATAATGGCATCTTGTTCATCAAATAGAGGTTCAAACACACCACCATTTGCATCAAAAGCTGCTGCATACAAAATGGTATCTTCTGTGCCCAAAAAGTTTGCAATTTTTGATTCAAGTTCTTTATGAATATCTTGGGTACCGCAAATGAAGCGAACACTGCTCATTCCAAATCCATGGGTATCCAAAGCTTTTTTAGCACCTTCAATTACTTTTGGGTGAGACGATAAGCCTAAGTAATTATTTGCACAAAAAATTATTACATCTTTATTATTTACTTTCACTACTGCGTCCATTGGAGTAGTGATCACACGTTCTTTTTTGAACAAGCCGTTTTGTTCTATTTCGTTTAATTGGCCTTGTAAATGGTCTTGAAATTTTCCGTACATAATATTGAATTTTGAGATACAAATTAAAGAATATTCATTGATTTTAGAGATTTTTTATACTTAAATATTCGATAAATTATAAAATTTCGTATATTTGGTCTCCTAAACGCGCACGTGGCGTAATTGGTAGCCGCGCCAGACTTAGGATCTGGTCCGTGAGGGTGGGGGTTCGAGTCCCTTCGTGCGTACAAAAAAGCCTCTCAATATTGAGAGGCTTTTTTTATTTTAAATACAAATATCAATTTCACTGTCTTCTTAAAATCTTCAAACTTTTAATTTATTCTTATTGATAACCAACAACTTATGTTATCATAGTGTATTTTATACACTATGTATGTTGCTGGTATGAAATTACGGCATATCTTTGTGTCATAATTACACTAAGAAAGAATGAAACAAAATTCAAAATACCAATACGATTACCAACGACCAGCCCTTGCAACTGACTGTGTTATTTTTGGTTTTGATGGTGGAGAATTAAAACTATTATTAATTGAGCGAGAGAAAGAACCTTTTAAAAACAAATGGGCTTTGCCAGGAGGATTTGTTTTTATAGACGAAACAACAGAAGCTTGTGCTAAAAGAATTTTATTAGAAAAAGCGGGGTTAAAGAATGTTTTTATTGAACAGCTTTATACGTTTAGTGATGTGGATAGAGATCCTAGAGAAAGAATCATCTCAGTTGCTTACTTCGCATTAGTAAACAAACATCAGTATGAATTAATGGCTGGCCGTGATACCGTGAAAGCAGAATGGTTTGAATTATCTCAATTACCAAAACTCGCATTTGATCACGCTAAAATCGTTAAATCCGCGATTCAAAGGTTAAAAGGTAAAGTTTCATATCAGCCAATTGGATTTGAATTACTCGATGAGAAATTTACTCTATCTCAATTGCAAGGTGTTTACGAATCAATTCTTGAAACAACAATTGACAAGAGAAATTTCAGAAAAAAAATATTAGGAATGGGTTTGCTAGTTGCTTTAGATGAGAAAGAAAAAAATGTGGCGCACAAAGCAGCTCGCTACTACAAATTTGATAATAAAGCCTACAAAGAATTAACGCAAAGAGGATTTCACTTTGAACTTTAAAACTATAAGATAATGAAAACAATAAACTTATTTGAATCTAATGAACTTATCGAATTAAAGAAATTTGCTGGAGGAGAATGCCATGTTAAATTTTTGACAGAAATTAATGAAGGAGATAAAATTAGAATCAATACAAGATTAAATTCCTCGGATGATGTCATGAATTTATGTTTAGCAGTTGATGCTCTTCGTAATATGTATGTAAATTATATCGAAGTATTTATTCCTTACATTCCTTATGCTAGACAAGATAGAGTGATGGTTCCGGGAGAGCCTTTATCTATAAAGGTATTTACCAATATCATCAATAGTTTAAGTTTAAATAAAGTAATTGTGTTTGATGCGCATAGTGATGTTTCTGTTGCTCTTTTAAACAATTGCCAAAATACTGCTAACTACGAGATGGTTAAGCACTTTTTAGCTGAATTAAACTTAACAGACTATACGCTTGTTTCCCCTGATTTAGGAGCTTATAAAAAAGTAGATAAGTTGGCATTAAAAATTAGTTACAAAGGTCAAATAGCAACAGGTATAAAGGTTCGTGATTTGGCTACTGGACAAATCATTAAAAGTGATGTTAACACGGATGATTTAAATGGTAAGGCTTGCATTGTTGTGGATGATATATGTGATGGCGGCAGAACCTTTATAGAACTAGCCGCAGCATTAAAGGCAAAAAATGCGGGGGATTTATACTTCATTGCTTCTCATGGTATATTTAGTCATAATGCTTTAGAAAGATTAAAAGAGGCAGGATACAAAAACGTATGCAGCTCTAATTCAATATCAAACATCGAAATAAATAGTTTTTATAAATCATATAATGTATTCTAAAATGACATATAATATTGATTGGTTGAAATCACAATCTAAAGTTGATTACCTTTTCTTTTGGGGTCATCAACCAAGTAGAGATTGTTCAATCATTAAAACTTGTATGAGTCAGTGGTGGCCTTCGGAGTTTGAAGAAAAAACTAGAGTTTATAAAACAGCAGAGCACTATATGATGGCTCAAAAAGCACTCTTATTTAATGATGTTGAAACTTTTGAAAGAATTATTTCCAAGGATTCTCCAAAGGATGTGAAAGACTTAGGAAGGCAGATACAAAATTTTGATGCTGAAGTTTGGGATAACAATAAATATCAAATTGTAAAACAAGGGAACTTTTTAAAGTTTAGTCAAAATGAATCTTTGAAGCATTTTTTGATTCAAACTAAAAATAAAATCTTAGTTGAAGCGAGTCCGGTGGACACTATATGGGGTATTGGATTAACAGAGGATAGTCCAAAAGCAATGAACCCGAATGATTGGAGAGGAGAAAATCTTTTAGGATTTGCTTTGATGGAAGTAAGAGATGAAATAAACAAAATTTAAAATGAAAGATTTAAAAAACATAAGTAAGTTTTTAAGCTTGGTGTTACGACATAAGCCTGAGGAAATAGGGTTGTTAATGGACACTAATGGCTGGGTTAATGTTGATGAATTAATTGAGAAATGTAATAAGAATAAAACATCACTTGATTTTGAAACTTTAGAAGAAATTGTAATAACAAGTGATAAGCAGCGATTTGCATTTAATGATGATTACACAAAAATAAGAGCAAATCAAGGACATACTGTCAATGTTGATTTAGAATTTGAGGTAACTAGACCAATTGAATTTCTTTATCATGGCACTGTAGAAAAATATATTGAAAGCATTAAATCAAATGGATTACAAAAAATGCAACGACTACATGTGCACTTAAGTAAAGACTTAGAAACGGCTATAAAAGTAGGTAGCAGAAGGGGTCAACCTATCATTTTAAAAATTCATGCTTTAAAAATGTATGAAAACGGGCATGAATTTTTCTTATCCAAAAATGGCGTGTGGTTGTGTAATGAAGTTCCAGCTATGTATATAGAATTTTAATTATGAAAACAATTGAATTAGAACCATATTTATTTCTAATAGAAAATTTTCTCACAATTCAAGAATGTGATGATTTAATTTTATGGAGTGAAGAGAAGGGTTATGAGGAGGCTAAGGTTCAAGTATACGGTAAGCAAATTATGTTGAAACATGTTAGAAATAACTCCCGAATTACATTTATTGATTTTGAATTAGCAAACAAGATTTGGGATAAATTCATGCCATTTGCTGTCAATAAATTTGCTAATAGCGAAGTTGTGGGGTTAAACGAGATGTTTAGATTTTATAAATATGAAAATGGCCAGCGTTTTAAAAAACATTTAGATGGGAGTTATATAAGAAATGAGATTGAATCAAGTTACTTTACCTTATTAATATATCTAAATGATGATTATGAAGGCGGAGAAACAACTTTTGAAAATCATATTATAATTCCTAAAAAAGGAAATGCTCTGGTATTTTATCATGGCATGAAACATTCTGGAGAGGAGATAAAGAGTGGAATTAAATATGTTTTAAGAACTGATGTAATGTATAAATTAATAAAATGAAAAAAAGAACATTAGTAATAGGAGACATACATGGTGGCTACGCGGCATTAGTTCAATTATTGGAAAGAGCAAATGTTACTGATAATGATGCACTCATTTTTTTAGGAGATTACGTTGATGGTTGGAGTCAATCAAGCGAAGTAATTAGCTATTTGATACAATTAAACAAAACTAATCCTTGCGTATTTATAAGAGGGAATCATGATACATGGTGTGAAGAATGGCTTCATACAAAAATAGCTAATGATATTTGGTTAAAACATGGTGGTCAATCAACAGTAGATAGTTATTCGAAAATCGATCAAGTTGATAAAGAAAAGCACTTAAAGTTTTTTCGTGATATGATAAATTATCATGTTGATGAGAATAATCGCCTATTTATTCATGCTGGTTATTCATCTATGCATGGACCTGAAAAGGAAACCTATGCATCGAATTATAGATGGGATAGAACACTTTGGGAAATGGCTCTAACCATGGATAAAAGAATTCAAAAAGATTCAAAATTATATCCTAAACGTTTGAAGTTGTACAGTGAAATATACATAGGGCATACGCCGACTTTAAATTATGATATTGAGGAACCGATGAACGCAGTGAATGTTTGGAATTTAGATACTGGAGCTGGGTTTTACGGAAAACTGACGATTCTCGATATAGAAACTAAAGAGTTTTGGCAAAGCGATGTTGTAAAAACAATTTATCCTTTAGAACAAGGAAGAAATAGAGAATAATAACATTAAAATGAAAATAGTAAAACCTCCATATAGTTTGTCTGAAATTGAAAATAGTTTTTCTGTATTCGTAGCGGGATCAATAGAAATGGGAATTGCTGAGAATTGGCAAGAAACGTTAATCAATGAATTAGAAGAATACAATAATGGTTACATATTAAATCCTAGAAGAGAAAATTGGGACTCTACATGGCAGCAAGTAAAAGAAAATCCTCAGTTTTCCGAACAAGTAAATTGGGAATTAGAAGCACTTGAAAAAGCTAGTATGATTGTTTTCTATTTTTCTCCTGAAACAAAATCACCGGTAAGCATGCTTGAATTAGGATTGTTTGCACAGAGTAAAAAAGTTGTTGTATGCTGTCCAAATGGTTTTTGGCGAAAAGGTAACATTGATATTGTTTGCCAACGATATAATATTAAACAAGTAAATACAATCAACGAATTAATAAAAGAAATAAAACAAAAAATCAAATAATATGAAAATTAATCCATTAATGTTGATCGACTTTTATAAAGCAGATCACCGCAGGCAATACCCTGAAGGAACAGAATTAGTTTATTCTAATTTTACCCCTCGCAAATCACGTCAAGAAGGCAATGATAAATTAGTGTTTTTTGGTTTACAATATTTAGTAAAAGAGTATTTAGTAAAACAATGGAACGAAGGTTTTTTTAATTTACCAAAAGAAAAGGTTGTAGCGGACTACAAACGCAGAATGGATAATGCATTGGGAAAAGATAGTATTCCTATTGAACATATTGCTGAGTTACATGATTTAGGCTACTTGCCATTAGTTGTAAAGGGTTTGCCTGAAGGAACAATAGTATCTTCGAAAATACCTGTAGTTACAGTGTATAATACTCAACCTAAATTCTTTTGGTTAACAAACTATTTAGAATCATTAATGTCGACTATATTATGGAAGCCTGCCACAAGTGCAACAACAGCCTTTCAGTACAGAAAAGTATTTAATGAATTTGCTAAAAACACGGTAAGTGATACAGACATTGATTTTGTTTATTGGCAAGGACATGATTTCAGTTTTAGAGGAATGAGTGGAATTGAAGATGCTTGTATGAGTGCAGCTGGCCACCTGTTGTCTTTTTATGGCACAGATACTGTACCTGCAATAGATTTTCACGAGCAGTACTATAAAGCAAATTCGGATAATGAATTAGTGGGAGGAAGTGTACCTGCTACCGAACATTCAGTAATGTGCATGGGAACAAAGGACAACGAGATTGCAACCTTTGAAAGATTGATTGAAAAAATATACCCTGCTGGAATTGTTTCTATCGTTTCAGATACTTGGGATTTTTGGAAAGTAATCACGGAGTTTTTACCACAATTAAAAACAAAAATTTTAGCACGTAATGGAAAAGTAGTTATTCGTCCTGATAGTGGTGATCCAGTAAAAATAATAGTAGGAGATAAAGATGCAACTCCTGGAAGCCCTGAATACAAAGGTGCTATTGAGTGCATTTGGGAGGTGTTTGGCGGAACTACTACCGACAAAGGATACAAATTATTAGACTCACATATTGGTTTGATTTATGGCGATAGTATCACCTTACAACGTCAAAAAGAAATCTTAAATGGATTACAAGAAAAAGGATTTGCTTCATTTAATGTGGTATTAGGAATTGGTTCTTATACATATGAATACGTAACACGTGATACTTATGGATTTGCAATGAAAGCAACCTATGGTGAAGTCAATGGCGAGGCTCGTAATATTTTTAAAGATCCTAAAACAGATGATGGCACAAAAAAATCCGCAAAAGGGTTAATGCAGGTAACTGAAGTGGCTGGGACATTAGTGATGAAAGATCAATGCACATGGGATGAAGAAAAGCAAGGGCTTTTACAAACTGTATTTGAAAATGGAAAAATAGTTAATGAGCAATCACTTTCCGAAATAAGAGGCAGAATTAATACACAATTAGAAATCTCAGCATCACTCATAAATGGCTAAGATTGAAATCATACAAGCTGACATTACGCAACTTAAAGTAGATGCCATAGTCAATGCCGCTAATAATGCTCTAATGGGTGGTGGCGGTGTTGACTGGGCAATACATAAAGCGGCAGGAAATGAATTACTTGAAGAGTGTAGAGCTTTAAAAGGATGTGAGACTGGTCAATCAAAGATTACTAAGGGATATAATTTACCTGCAAAATTCATTATACATACAGTTGGGCCTGTTTGGAATAATGGAACAGAAAATGAAGAAGAGTTATTAAGATCTTGTTATTTGACTTCATTACAATTGGCGGATAAACACCACTTTAAAACCATTGCATTTCCATCTATTAGCACAGGAGCATATCGATTTCCTTTTGACAAAGCTGCAACTATTGCTTATCAAACTATAAGTAACTTTTTAAATCAAAATTCATCAATTGAAAAAGTCTACTTAGTATGTTATAGTGATAAAGACATAGAACAATACAATCGAGCGACTAAAAAAATATTCTTTTAAAACTAAAAACAATGTTTCAATTTTAGCATAGACTGGCCAACTAACCTCCTAAAAAATTAACTAAACTGGATTACTTACTTAACCCACCATAAGAATTCATATAAGTTATTTTCCCGCTTTTAGTGAGCATTAAATACCCTTTGTATGGATAAACCGAATCAAAAGTGTTATCTGAAATAAATTTACGAGTCAATGAATTAAATAATTTATATTCGATGTTATCTTGAACTAAATATTTATTGGCAAATGGTTCAATTTTAAAATACATATAAGGCAAAACCATTTTATCATTTGATTTTAATCCATACATCTCTTTATATTCAACAATAGATAAGGTATCCTCCGTTTTAAAAGTAAGTATTTGTAAATTTTCGTCCATGTCTTCATAATCAAGGCCTTCTTTACTCAAATTTACATTGAGGCTTTTAATTTTCTTTTTTTCTTTAGTAAGCACATTCACTAAATAAAATTTCTTTCCTTCCTGATAAGAAATATAATCATCATTTAACACTTTTACTTGCTTCGCTTTTGATTGTATAAGCGTTCCATCTAAGCTATACACGCGTTTATATTTTCCTAAACCCAAAACAATATATTGCTTAGTTGCTTTCACAAATTTACCGGTAAACTCAATTTTTTTTGTTTGATTTTTCCTGAAAACGGTAACTAAGTTTTCTCCTTTTATAATTAAGTCTTGATTATCATTTGAAAGATAAGATGTCTTTTGAAACTTGTAAATAATAACATCATTCTCACTATAAAGTGTATGGGCCATGCCATCGTCGAGTAAAAAATGATTGCCTAAAGAAAGGTATTCAATTGTCTTACGACTCTTAAATAAAGTATCACCTTTGTAATTAAAAATACAATTTCCAATATTGGAATGAATTAAAAAATGTTCATTATTTATTTTTTCAATGTTATCACCTCTGAAGTTAAACAAAATAGATTGATCTCTATAAATAGCATAATTCTCTAATTGAATAACAGCATAATCATTACCGCCAATTAATTTAATAAGTCCATCTGTTTTTATCAATGTATCTAAATTTATTGTAAGTATAGCTTGTTTACCACTTTCAAGCTGAATCAAAATCAATTCGCCTTTTTTATCAATCACACTATTAATTCGTCCAGAAAAACTATTATTCACCGGATTATATAATTTATATCCATCTGCTTTTATACCGACTTTTAAAATAGTGGCTCCCCATAATTTTAAAGGTTGGATACTCTCATATTTAGCCTTTAAAACGTAGTCGCCAGAATCTGACAATAATCCATACTTATTCCCTATTCTAAAAATTAATAAATCACTTTCTTTTTTATCAATCCACTCAAAAGAATTCAAAACGCTAATATGCCGTTTGTTTCTATTGCCATTTTGAAGAATGTGTTCAGAAGCATCATTTGTTTTAATAAAAGCATTTGGATTAATAATTTTCTCGTAATCTAAAATTGATTGGGCATGAATGGATCCATTAGTACTTAACTGTGTAATATAATTCGACAAACTAATATCTCCTTGACTGGCAATATCAATTTTGCCATTATCCGAAATAATAGAATGCTTATTTCCTTTAAATACGGCATTGATGGTATATTTTTTGTAATTATCAAAACATTTTCCTTTGCCTGGCTCTGTATAACAGATAGGAGAAATTACAAGATCTGTGTTTCTTTCAATATCCGAAGGATAGCTGTATGAGTTAACATCCATCCAATGAAATAATGATTTTTTTTGCCAGGCAATTTGCAAAGGCGATAGTACTTTATTTGAATGAAAGCTAATACCCTTCCATACAATGGTTGTGTCTTGATGAAAACCCAATAACCAATTACCATCAGGTCTATCACCGCTATGCATTAAAGGTACATCAATCCAGCTTTGATTATTATAACTATAATGGCCCCATTTACCTATAGAGTAATCATAAAGATCTACTCTATCTGCATAATTATATGGTTGCAGGTTCGATGGTTTATTTTTATCCGAAATTATTTTATAACTAGGTATTTCATAACTAAATTCTTCCCAGGTATTATTTCTTAGTGAACCAATATATATTTTACCATCCTTATACCCTTTAGCAGTTGTTCCATTTGATTGGGCATCATAAAGATCAGAAAATTTTAATTGTTCTTTAAAATAAACATCATACCGCTGTCCGTGTCTGGCTATTATAAATTCCGAATCAATATTAAAGAAATTGTATTTACAAGGGGTTACTTCTTTCTTATTTATAAAATTATACAAGCCAAATAAATTGCCGTCTAAACTAACATTCACATAATTACTATTACTATAAAAACTGATCGATTGATAATTAGCTGGAAGTAAAACAGAATCGCCTTTTAAACATAACCCTAATTTATTGCCAACCCTTACAATATAATAATCAAATCGCTTATCTATAATATCCGTATACAATGGTTTTAATTGAATCTCGCCAATTTCATTAATCACACCTACCTTTTTATTTTGCACTGCTTTAAAAAAGGGAGGATGGATCGTATTTTCAGTTAAAAAATTATCATAGTCAAATCTTGTAAGAATTTTGCCGTTTTTAAAAAGAGCGCAAGTCGAATCTTTTGTAACGACACAATACGAATGTCTTCTTGAAAAGTTATCAAAAGAAAATGGATGTATTTCATAATCTGATATTTCTCCAAATATTTGATTAGAATCTAAATTAAAAATACTTTGTTTATGTCCCCGCACTCTTTTATAAAACTCACTATAAAAAACAACACTATCAGTAGGCTCTATCAATAATTTTTTAAGCTTGTTAAGCGAATAATAAATAGTCCCTCTGCTGTTTTTAGCAGCCATTACATCTTGTCGTTCTTTATAAATGTGATCAAATTCAACCGGAATAGTTATAGCGCCCTTCCACCCTAATTTGCCGTTATTTATTAATAAAATGCCATCGTAATAAATACCAACTTTATCATATATAGGAAGAACAATATTCTCTATTTTCCAATCACTACCAAGAATGCCTTGCTCGCCGCTTTTGAACAACCAAACATATTGATCATGAATACGAACGCTATCAAAATATTTTCTTTCTTCATTATCTTCTTTTGAAAAAATCTTCCAACCTAACGAATCTTCTAATAAAATAAAATCTCCAAACTCCTTTACTGACTTTATTCGATGACAAATTGATTTAAACGTCTCATCGTAAATAGTGTAAAGTCCAGAAGATTGGCGCAAGGCGAAATGATAATCACCTAAATGAAATAGAGTGTCTCCTATTGGTGTATTGCTAAACCAATTAATCGAATCCCCTATTCCATATAAATTACCTTTTTTAATAATAAAATACGAATTAGAAGACTCTGTACCTGATTTTGAAACAGACAATGTCGTATTTTGGGAAATACCTGTAAATGCCAATACTATGACAAGAAAAGATATATGCCATTTAGGAACCATATTATATATTTCCTAAAACCTGGTCAATCGCTTTTGAATTGGTTGCCCTTATACCTGTATGATTTAATTTAAACATAAATTTACCAGGTGAACTTTCAGGAAATACGGGTCCTTCTTTTTCAAATCGATGAGCTGAAAACGTACATATTTCATAATTTGGAAGAATCGCAATTAATTTATTAATGTCTTTACGCGAATACATAAATTTTTCATAATCATGAGGTGGGTATTTAATAACTGCCATTCCGTTACCAGTAATTAAGTATACCGAGATTGGATAGTTTTTTAAACTATCGGCACCAAAATTAAAATTAGCTAATACAGGAATCATATCAGGTGCGTGGTATTGACGATCGTAATTATAAAGACCTAAATTCTTAACTGAAATGACTCTTAAGAAAGACGCTTCAGCATTGGCCTGTTTTTGCTCATTCTTAATTTGATTCATACGTTTATTAAACTCTCCAAGCTCTGCCGCAAACTCTTTATTTTCAGCATCTAGAACAGCTCCTCTATAAACAGGGCGTCCAATTGTTTTTATAGTGGTGTCTTTATTTTGTAGCACAATATCATAAACGCCTCTTTTATCTCCTTCACTTGGTAATATATTAACATAATCCCAATCCTTATTAAAATCAGTTTTATTTACAGCAGGATCGTTTTTTTTATTTGAACCGGCATATTCCCAAACAATACCTAACAAGCTTTTAAGGTCGTGAGTATATGTATGACTCAAGTTGAGATCAAAGTATTTTCCGTTTGCTGAATACGATGCAGGAGGCAATGGTTTACTAATAGTATTTAATTGATTTTTGGAATTATCTATCAACTCTTTTTTCTCCTTATTAGGTATGGCTTTAGTTTCACCTATGTATTGCCAATCATTCCCATTCTGAGTTGAATAATAAGAATTAAAGTCCCTATCAGTATCAACTGTAGCAAGAGAAACTTCAATAGATTTATCTTTTGCAATAAATACTGTTTTCCCTTCTTGAAAAGCATTAATTCTGAACATACCTGCCGATTCAAAATCGCTCATATTCCCAGCGGAATCATACTTCATATTAATTTGCGAACTAATGATGCTTCCCGGAGTCAAAAATTCTTCAAACACTAATTCAACTTCACCTTTTATTTTACTACCAGTTTCATCCACAAAACAATCATTAGGAACCTTTATAGTCGTTCCACTAGTCAAGTGAAAATCTTGTGACTTTCTGTTAGGGAATTTAAATTTCTGAGATTCATCTTCAAATGAATACGTAAAATCCATTAGAGATGAATTTGACGGGTTAACCGAAGCATCATCTTTTGTGATCTTATCAGCAGTGTTTTTTTCATTTGAACCTGAGCATGATGTTAATGAAACTGCTATCAAAACAAAACTCAATTTAAGAAAATGATAAATGTATTGCATATGCTAGATTTTTAAATTAGTAATTCTTATAAATTTTACTTGTATTACAAAATAACGCTTAAAATTGAACTTGTTACACTATATTTTAGGTTTTTTTCTAATCTAAATAATTTGGACATATTGGTAACTATTCTTTTATTATCTATATATTATTTCTACTAATTATGATGTAGTTAGCAATCCATTGAAATAAAGTAAAGCATGCAATAAATAGTAGTGAAAATCCATTAAATATATCACCATTTGCAAAGGTTACAACAATGGCAGCAATGCCAATCAATGACATCAATGCAGTATATATAATTAATAAATGTTTGGGCTTTGATGGTTGCAACATACTACCAACAGGAAGCATCATAGCAAATCCAAAAAAAGTGAGAGTTAAGAAAGCATCATTGCCCGAAATAATATAGGAAATAAGTCCAACTACAAAAATCAAAAAACTTATCCCTACAAAGTTAGAACTCATTTTCTCTTCTTTATCCAACAAATGCACGCCATATTTATTTAAACGCAAAAATAAATTACCAATAGGCTGCATAATCCATGTAGAAAAAGCAATCACTGCTAAAAGTAAAAATAATGGTATTAAATAAGGACGCAATGCTTCGTTATGTTTGGCCAAATTTTTTATGGCTTGAGTTCCAAAATAAAATCCAACTATAACGCCCCATTGGTATTTCGACGTTAAATTTCCAATCCAAAAAGAGTACTGTAAGAACAATCTATAAAAAAAATTAGTAGCCTTTATAGCTTCCACCATACCACTTTGAGCATGGGTGTTAGACGGATCATTTTTTAAAGATTCCTGAAAATGTTCCAAGGCTTTTTTGTGATCTCCTTTTTCTAATAAATTCCAACCATAATTTGAATGAGTAAACGAATTATTAGGATCTTCTCTTAATGCACCTTCAATTGTTTTAAACGAATCCTCTTTTCGGTTTAATTTTAGTAAAGCTGTACTTCGTGTATTTAATCCTTGTATGTTTTCCGCATCTAAGGCAAGAGCCTGATCGGCTAAGTCTAATGCAGCCTGATATTGTTTTCGAATTAATTTAACGAGTGCCCATAAAGCATAATAATCAGCCCCTGCTGGATTTAATTTTACAGCATCTCTCAAATTAGTTTCGGCGTCATCATACTTTTCTAAACTAAGGCTAATACGACTTTTCAAATAAAATAAAAGTCCTTCTGACGGATCAATTGCTATGGCACTATTTATGATAATTTCTGCCTTATCAAATTTATCTTGTTGTAAATAAGATTCGGCCAAAAGTGATAACACATGAATATCATTTGGACTAGTTGCCAATATATCTATTAACATGTTTTCTGCTTCTGAATATCTTTTTTGCTGAATCAAAACTTCAGCTCTGGTTAACATAGAGTCATTCATAATTACTTTTTAATTTTAAGGTGAGTCAAAATATCATCATACAGCCCACTTTCATTGGCAAATAAAGCAAAGTTTTTAGCTGTTGAAAACCATTCTTGAGTACTTGCTTTATGTTTTTTGCTTGCATTCAATAAATCTTTGGTACTTATTGGTTTGGGAATACCATCCTTAAAAGCATCTTGTAATTTAGCTTCAATGGCAATATCTATAACTGCTTCAATATCTGCTCCTGAAAAGTTTTCTAATTTTTTAGAAAGGTTTACATAATCAATAGCTTCAATGGGCTTACCATTTAGCTTTAATTCTAAAATAGATGCTTTTGCTATATCGTCCGGTGGCGGCACAAATATGATTCTGTCAAAACGGCCAGGTCGTCTAAATGCAGGATCTAAATTCCAGGGAGTGTTAGTTGCGCCCATCACTAAAATACCTTCGTTGCTATTTTCAATACCATCCAGTTCTGTTAAAAACTGATTAATTAAATGCCTGCCACTTGATTGCTTCATATCACTACGGCTTGCTCCCAAGGCATCAATTTCGTCAAAAAATAAAACACAGGGGGTATTTTTTCTGGCAATTTCAAAAAAATGATTTAAGTTTTTCTCACTATTACCAACCCACATATCTAAGATATCGTTAAGGCCTACGTTAATAAATCGTGCATTCACTTGCCCTGCTGTAGCTTTCGCAATATATGTTTTACCACAACCGGGAGGGCCGTATAGTAAAATGCCCCCACCTACTTTTTTTCCATAAGCTTTGTATAGATCGGGGTGTAATAAAGGTTTTATAATTTTAAGTTCAATTTCTTTTTTCACCTGGTCCATCCCACCTACATCGCTAAAATTAATGTCTGGTTTATTTACAAAATGATTAGTAATTTCTTCATCAGAATCTTGGTAAGATGGGGTATTAGACAATTTTAATTCTTTATCTAATTCTTCATCCTGAAAAACAGGATTTATCTCTAATGCTTTTTTATATATTTCGATAGCTTTAACTATTGCTTGTTCTTTTAACAAAGCCTTTGCATACAAAATATACACATCAAAATCATGAACGCCACCTTCTATAAGTTCTTCAAGTATCACATTACATTTAGAAAAGTAGCCTTTAAAATAGAACGTTTTAGACAGACCCAATTTTATTTTAGCATTAGAAGTTAAGTTCAAAAGTTCCAAGAATTCTATTTCAGCCTCATCTAGTCTGTTTAATTTAAGAAGCACTTCGGCTAAATGTTGCTTTAAAGGCACGTTATTAGGAGAGAATTTTAATGCATCTCTCAGGTTATCAACCGTATTGTCTTCCATTGTAAATTCAATAATTATAAACTGTAAAGTACTTAATTTTATATAATTTATATTCCTGTTTTTAATAAATAATACAACTACCCCTTGTAACCCTTTTTAACTTTCTGTTGTATTAGTTTCTCAATTTCTGTTTTTGTTTGTCCTTCAGTCTCAAAAACTTTAACGTTTTCCTGACCTTTAGTTCCAACTTTGCCATACCTTACTACCATTCTAAAACCATCTTGAGCAATTTCCCAAAACTTATCGGATGATTCATCTTTAAAAATAAAACGCTTAAAGCTCAAGCCGTTTTCAGAAATAGATTCGATTTTTTGCTCTTCAATTTTTGTGTCTATTTCAAGAACCACTTCTATCTTCTTGTCTTCAATAATTGCAGGCTCGGTTTTTACCATCAATGGTTCTTCTTCTTCAAGTTTGCCTTCAAGTGCTTTTTTAATCTGTTCCATTACCTTTTCAGACTGATGGAGCCAATCTTTGCTATACACCTGAATAACATTCCAATTAAAGCTTTTAAGAATAGACGGTCTTAAAACATATTGTTCTAGTAAATTACTGTTTTTATAATGCTCTGTTGTATCAACTAAAACTCCCAAACAGTATTTGTTTTTATTCTCCTTGCTTCTAACTCCAATGTTACAACGGAAATAGGATTGTCCTACGTTTAAATCTGTTTTGTATCCTAAAGCATTTAACTCTTTAGCAATACCTAAAACAATTGCATTCGTTGAATTAATAGAAGTGTCGATCACACTATTTTTGGACAAACTATCTAAAGTAAGATTAGCCGATTTTAATTCTCCACGAGAAACTGCTTCGGCATACTGCAAAAATTTACGGAAGTAATTAGCACCCTCATTATATTCGTTTTTTATATCCGCATATTTTATCGAACTAATTATAGCCATGTGTTTTTTTGCTCTTGAGAAAATTACATTTAATCTTTTCTCCCCACCTTTACGGTTAATTGGGCCAAAATTCATGATCATTCGTTTATTATGATCGTGGCCATAACAAACACTCATAATAATTACGTCTCGTTCATCTCCTTGAACATTTTCCAAATTCTTTACAAACAACCCAACAAATTGTCCCTCTTCCTGACGCTGATACTCTTCTTCTAATTTATTTTCAAAATCCTTGTCAGCTGATGCCAAACGAATTAATGCATTTTCAATTTCGTATTGTTGTTCTTGAGAAAATGCCACCACGCCAATACTTTGCTTTTGATCTTTATTCAAAAGTGTTTTTATGAGTTGGGCAATGTACTCCGCTTCAGCTGTGTTTGTTCGCTTATCATATACACCATGTTCCATGTAATGAAAACTGATACTTCTATTACTAAGTGAATCAAAATTCTCGATCGCATTTTCAGCTGAATTTGCTTTCACTTCGCTTAATTCTTCAGGAGGAATAGTTTGATCTGGAATGGTTAATAGATTTCGATTGTAAAATGCTGCGTTTGAAAAACTGATCAAAGATTCATACTTACTTCGGTAATGCCAGCCAAGCATAACATCTTGAAGCTTACGAGCACCTTGCGTCAAAAGACTATCAGCATCAATACGCATACTTTCGTTTTCATCATCAACTAAATCATCATCTTCATCAGGCGATACAGATCCGAAAAAGTTAGATGGTGGCATTTGCATTTCATCACCAACGATAATAGTTTGCTTCCCTCTAAATAATGGAGGAATTCCTTCTTCTAAAGTAATTTGACTAGCTTCATCAAAAATAACTACATCAAAATATTCAGGATTTAAAGGTAAAGTATCTGAGACACTCAATGGACTCATTAACCAAACAGGTTTTAAATCTTGGATTACTTTTCCGGATTCTTTAGATGCCAAATCACGGATAGATCGGAAACGCATGCTTTTATTAAATTCATGCTCTACAATTTTTCTTCCCTCTGTATATGTTTTTTTGAATTCTTTTTCTTGAGAACTCATTCCTGTAACAGATTTTGTACTCAACGCAATATTATCATTAAACTTTTTTCGTATTTTAGCTCTTATGTAGGAAGCATTAATTTCATAAAGCTTTTCGAACGCCTGCTTTAATTTATTAATGCTGTATTTTATATCCGAAGCCTCAGTTTTATGGAACTCTTTATTACCGTTATACACAGTTTTTAAACTTTTTTCGGCCATCAACTTCTCGAACTGTTCAGGACTGAATTTTCCAGACTTGATAAATGCTTGAAAATTTCTCGAAGTTTCGTTCAGTTCATTTAATAATGGCAGTATTTCAGGTAATGACTTTAAGGATAGTTTAATATTTTCAATATCTTCTAAGAGATCAATTATGTTTTTATTTTCATAATCGCTGATTGATTTATCAAGTAATTTATGGGCTGTGTCAACTTTGTCTTTTAAATCGCATAGTTCAAGAATCAATTGTTCCTGATTAACAGAACTTAAGTAAGATAAAGTAGGCTTGCTTTTTTCTTTTCTGAAATTTTCAATAGTATCCCACGTTCCACTAATGCTATTAATCTTATAAGTAAACTCTGCTTTCTTTTCTAAGTCCTTTGATTGATTAATTAAATTATACTCAGCTTGAAGTTCCTCTAAAACTTGATTTAAGCTAGGTTTTACATCATGTTTTGAAAAATCATACGAAAACTTAATTGTCTTTTTTAGTTTCCAAAACCCTGGATTTAGAAATGAAAATATGGAACTTTGAAAAGCAGTTAATTGCTCTTTAGCAGATTGCAGATCACCTTCAGAAAATTTATTCTTCCAATTACCATTCTTTTTACTGGCCTGCTCTACTTTATTTTTAAGTTCTTTATAATCATATACAACTCCTTCAAATTGTTTAGTTGATGGATTGTTGCTGTCGTAAAGGAATAAATTTCCATTCTCTGCATATGGTTTAAATCTGTAAGCATCCGTCACTAATTCCTTGATAATTAAAAAATGTTCCTTTAAATTGTCAGGAATATTTGCTTTACTTAACTCATTACTTATAAATTCAAAAAGATCTTCTAGTTGTTCAGCAAGTTGTTTAATATAATTTATGGGATGTTCTTGCGTTAATGCTTCTTTATTAAGCAAACTTGCTGGGTGAGAAGAAATGTATGGTTCGTGATTAATTTCTTTTAGTTGTTTTGACAACTGCTGGATGAGATTGCCATTTGAAACCCACTCTTTGTAGCCTGGAACTAATTCTTCCATATCAAACGAAACGTTAACATGATTGGTCTTTAGTTCAATAAGACGTTCTATTAATTTTAAGAACGATGTTCCAACATCTTCAAACTCTTTTGTTACAGTATTGTTATACTTTTCTAAACTCCTTAATTCGTTTTCAATGATAGAAATAATTTTATTTCGTTCATTTTCAATTTCAGTTAAGTTGAATTTATTTTTCATGAAGTCATTATACGTTTCCTTCAAGTTCATGATAAATTCTTTTTTATCAGCTTGTGAGTCATGGATACGACAACATAACTCATCCAGTTTTTGTTGTTTTAAACGATAAAAAACAACATCAATAGCCGCTCGTTTTTCGCATACAAATAATACTCTTTTTCCTCTCGCTATGTAATCAGCGATTAAATTGGTGATAGTTTGAGATTTTCCTGTGCCCGGAGGCCCTTGAATAATATAACTATCCCCACTCTTGGCCATTTTTATAGCGTTTGATTGCGTTGGGTCACAAGAAATAATGTGATATTTTTCCTTTAAATTTTCTTTCTCGACATCTTCCTTATTTAAAATATTTTTCGGCTGATCCGAGAATAATTGTTCAAAAATAGGATCACTTATGTTTTCATCAATTACTTCATTATAATCTCTAACTAGGGACATTTTTTTGTAATTAAAATTACCTAGCGTCATATTACAAGTATCAAATTCCCACAAATATGGATTTGCATTACCTTCGTCTACTAACGTAAATAAACTTCTTTCTTTTTCTGTATCAGTAATGTTATAGGTGTTTAGTTTAACATCTTCATTAATCAAAAACTCAAGATATGAAGCAGCAGGTTCTATTTTCTGCTTGAATATACTTAGTCCTAAAGGTTGAAAATTTTCACGTTGATACGAATAATCAACTTCTCTATAGTGACTTAAACTTTTGTTTCGCTTTAACTTTCTATTAAATTGAGATAGGGTTTGTTTTGCTAAACTATAGATTAGTTTTATCCTTGGCTTATCAATAAACTCAATTGAAATTCCTGAATTACTTAATTTGATCTGATCTTGAATACTTTGATACAATTTACTCATTTCAAAATCATCCAAAACAATTGAGTCAGGAAGTTTAATGTCATATAACTCTCTTAACCAATAAACTAATACAGGATTTACTTCTGCTTCGTTTCCTGTTATATCAAGTGTATATTGATCTTTAACTCCTTTTTTCTTTTTTACTTCAACAGGAACTAATAATAAAGGGGAATTAATTTTTTCATATTTATCATCTTTCAAATTATACCAACTCAAGGAGCAGATGATTAATCTTAGTTGACTAAATCCATATTCATTTATATCACGAGTTGATTCACTTCTGATTTTATCTAAAATTGAAGGGATATAAGGATTGTCTTCTGTTTTTAAGAATTTAGATAGAGGTATTTGCTTTCCACTTTTAATTCTTGAAGAAATATCATCATTCCAAATAAATAAACTATTTGGATCAATATTTCTGTAATTTAAAGTAGTTGGCACTGAAGCAACAGTAAGATTCAAGAATTTTGAACTGGTTTTAAAATACAGCAATCGGTTTCTTCTACTTATATCAAAAAGTCTGCTCTTCAATTTATTTAAAATCCATTTACTTCTTGTTGAAATATCTTGATTTTTAAACCCTTCTAATGAAGTTAAATCAATTTCCTTTTCAGGATTATAGTCACGATAGTTTTTAAGCTTTTCTATTACTTCATGAAGATCCCTTGCTCTTTTCTTTCTGTCTAACTCAGTCATCTCCATAACAATGTTTGCAATGGTAGGATGGATTTTAGAGTTTAAATGAACTAACCCAGATCTATTAGCTACAAAGGTTTTTAAGTCATCTTCACTATTCAGATCTAGTCCGGCAGCCAAACTGCCAATGATTAATCCAAGCACAAAAATATCAGATAGCGCATCATGATGCCCAAGTAGAAATTCATATGAAAGATATCCTGGTAAATATACTGGCTTAGTTACTTCCTTATCCTTTTCTAATTGAATTGAAAGAGTAGTTTCCTTAATATGGGATTCTTCCACGTTTGTAGTTTGTTTGGTTTCATCAAGAATATCAAACACTTTACTTATAGGCTGTGATATTTCAGATAGTTTCCTATTATTATATTTTGGCGATGAAATAAAATTTTCGTCAATATCTAATAGGTCATTTGTAATAAGTATATGTTGTAATCCTTCCAATGGCGCAACTTTCCCTTGCTCATGAAACGACAATACTTCTTGTAGTAAAGGTATTGCTATGGCAATAATATCATCGTTATGAAAACCACCATTTTCAATGCCTTCATTCAAAAACGCAACAAAATTATTTTTTACTATAGGTTCCATGTCTAGTCTTCGTAAATATGTTCTTGATTTGATTCTTTTATTTCAGATAATGCTTTGGCTGCTTTTTTATGTAAATCAGACAATTTACGTTCTCCCAATTTCAATTCTTTCTTCACAACTTCATTAAAGAAATCTTTTAATGTCAAATCTTCCGCCAATTGAAAAGCAAATCCCATGGGAACATCCTCTAGTGTTGGATCAACAAGCGCAAAATCAAGTAAGACATAAGATAAATATTCTTTAACTGATTTGGATAAAGAACTTATAGTGTTTACTAATTCATCATTGATTACAATTGTAGCATCAGTTTTAAAATCGCTTTTATATTGTTTTGCCAAACTTAGAACTGCTGTTGTTCTTGTCCATTTGGGCTTTAGTAGAAGTTTAATCAAACTAAAGGTCAAATCTTTTATCTTATTTTGTTTAAAGAGATCCAAGCCGTTAAGTTGAATATCACCCTCTATCATGTCTCTAATTTGCTTTTCTGATTTCTCTTTTTCAGTTTCCCAGAGTTTCAAAGCTCTAACTCTAATATAATTTTCTGGATGTGTTTGATACTCGGATTTAGCTTTCTCAGCAACAAATATTTCTTCAGCCTGTTTCAGATAACTTTCTACTGATACTTTATCAAGTCCTGTGTTTATTTTTATCAAGCCCGAGAGAACAGTGTCTATACTATCAGTAACCAATAAGGAGCCTCTGTCGCAATATAATTCCATATATAGTCTAAATAAACGAGCTGTTTCAATGTAAACATCTTCACTTCTATAATCATTCGCAATCGAAGTAATAATACGATCTGCTACTTCAAATTCTGAATTTTCAATAGTAAATAAACGAACATGTGATAACTCGTGAGCAATTATAGAAAGAAGTTCATCACCAGTTAGCAGTTTCATTATTTGACCTGAAAGAACAATATGAGCCTCTCCTGGTAAGTAAGAAATTCCTGCATTGTTATCAACTGAGTTCTGTGCTTGATAAATGGTCACATCAATATTCAATCCTAGTTTATCCTTTGCTACTTGAACTTTTTCATATAACTCAAGATTGCTTTCTTTATCAAGACGATATGTGTTCTTCAATAAGTTTGATTTAAACTCTTTCAATTGCTCGTCTTTTACTTTAATTGATGAGAACCAATCCCAAGTCTTTTTCTGACCTTTAAGGTTGCTTCGAAGCTTTGTATGATAATCAAATGGTTGTAGATTCATGACAGTAATTTAATGATTTTTCATCAAACCAAATATTATGTTAAGGTTATAGATGAATCATTTTTTTAATGATTATGAACAAAAAGGTTTAATGATACATAATTCGTTATTGTCTTGCTTTCACCTAAATTCTATTTCAAACACATTTAACTAATTAAAAAAGAATATTCACTCAGTGTAAAGATTATTTTATAATTTATATTGATTTTAATTATGCTCCGAATTCATAGTAAAATCAATGACTTCAAAGAATATAAAAAAACAAATCTTATCCTACTTAAAATTTATTTCAAAAATAATAGTTGGTGAATAAAAAATTTGATTTACATTTGCATCACAAATTATAAAATAAACAACCAAATTCATAAGAAAGAGAAACTATGTTAGCATTAAACTTAAATAAGCACACTTAAGCCGGATAAGCTAATATCAATACTTTCAGCCCGGTTTATAAGCCGGGTTTTTTGTTTGCCTCAATTAAATAAACATTGAAGCAAAATTTTCTGGGGAGTCAGAAAAAATCCGGGAATCAAAAAAATAAATTTTATTGTAAATCTTCAGGTAAGATTTAAACCAGAATGCATTAGCATTTTAAACTGTCGGAAATTTTCGGCCCTGGAAAACTTTTGCCTGATCCAAAAAAACTCAATCATGGGAAAAAACCGATTGAAGGGAAAACATTTACGTAAAGTAGATTTCCCTTCGGATATAGCAAAAAGTGTTGCTATCAATATAATGACGAAACATTACAAACATGTTTCAAATGAAGAAAAATTAGAAATTATTAATAACGTTCTTTTAGATCCTGAAACTTACTTAGAGCATGAATACCTGATGCCTTTGGCCAGAGCTCTTGTTGGAAAACCAAAAATGAAAACCGACTATGAAGTTCATATGCTCAAGAATACAGGCGACTTTACAATTTATGGACAAAGACAGATCTCACAAAATGCTATCCTGCAAATGGAAGCAGCAATGAGATTACCGATCTCCGTAAAAGGTGCTTTGATGCCGGATGCTCATCATGGTTATGGTTTGCCAATTGGCGGAGTATTAGCAGCAAAAAATGCAGTGATACCGTTTGGTGTAGGACTTGACATAGGTTGTCGTATGGCATTAAGCATTTATGCACTGCCTGAAAATTATATTCAGAAAAAAGAATATGATCTTCAAAAAGCGTTAAGACGCTATACGCATTTTGGTAACGAAGGCACACTCGATTTTGAAGTAGACCATGAAGTACTGGAACGTCCAGAATTTCAATCAACCGAATTATTAAGACGCCTACATGGAAAAGCCTGGTATCAATTGGGCTCATCAGGCACAGGAAATCACTTTGTGGAATTCGGAGATGTGAATATTCAGAGCGACAATAACCTTGGGATTGCTCCTGGAAAGTATATTGGTTTGCTATCACATAGTGGTTCAAGAGGAATGGGTGCAGCTATTGCGGCGATGTATACAAAAATTGCCAAAGAGAAATGTAAACTACCGCGCGAAATGCAATCGATGGCATGGCTTAATATGGATGAAGAAGCGGGACAGGAATACTGGTTGTCGATGAACTTAGCCGGTGATTACGCAAAAGCTTGCCACGATGTAATTCATAAAAACATGGAACGCGTGATGGGGCTTGAAGCGATATGTAAAGTTGAGAATCATCACAATTTTGCTTGGAAAGAAATACATGATGAACAAGAACTGATCGTTCACCGCAAAGGTGCCACACCAGCTTCAAAAGGCGAACTAGGAATTATTCCCGGAAGTATGAGCAGCAATGGTTACATCGTAAGTGGTATGGGAGCAGAAGGTTCATTAAACTCAGCATCACATGGTGCAGGCAGAAAAATGTCACGTAAAGAAGCAAGAGAAAGCATTTCTAAATCGGCACTGAACAACATTCTTTCAGAGAATAAAATAAAACTGATCGGTGGCAGTGTTGAGGAAGCATCATTAGCTTATAAGGATATTGAAACTGTTATGAGCAACCAACAACAACTAGTTAAGATTGAAGGATCATTCACGCCTAAAATAGTAAGGATGAATAAAAGCTAAAAAAAGAGTCTTTCAAATTTGAAAGACTCTTTAAAAACAAAAAAATGGAAACAAAAATAATACAGATAACATCAGGTAAAGGTCCGGCAGAATGCTGTCTTGCAGTTGCCATGGCGTTAAAAGAAATATTAAAAGAAGCAAAAGAATACAACCTATTACATGAAGTCATAGAACGCGTTCCTGCAGATGAGAATGGAACCTTATTTTCGGCGACCGTAAAATTGCATGGAAAATATGCGGGTTCATTAGCGGAGAGTTGGGACGGAAGTTTACTCTGGATCGCACAAAGTCCATATCGTAAATTTCATAAACGAAAGAACTGGTTTATTGGTATTCATTGTTACGATGAATCGGTTTTACCAAAATGGGATGAAAAAGATATTGTTTATCAAACCATGCGGTCTTCAGGGCCTGGTGGACAAAATGTAAATAAAGTAGAATCAGCTGTAAGGGCCATCCATCAGCCTTCTGGTTTACAAGTCATGGCAAACGACTCGCGCTCACAACTTCAAAATAAAAAATCAGCTACCGAAAGATTGAAAGTACTTTTTATGAAATGGCAAATCACATCCATTGAAAAGAATTTACAATCAATGTGGCAAAATCATAACGAACTCGAAAGAGGAAATCCAAAACGTGTATACACAGGAAAGGATTTTAAAAAAGAAAAAAAACATGGAACATAATAAATTACATCAGGAGATACTCCTGAAGAAAGAAAAAATAAGTGAAATAAGTAATGAACTAAAAACTCACTTCATAGGTCTTGATCTAATCATTGATGAAGTGATGAATTTAGTTTCAGCATGGTATCTATTCCCGCAGGCGCAATTAAGACCTTTGGTTATTAATCTTTGGGGCATGACTGGCTCAGGCAAAACCGCTCTTGTAAAAAAACTAGTTGAATTACTGGAATATAAAAAACTCTATGCGCAAATGGATATGGGCGAATTTGAATCGGATTCAGCATCCTGGTTTAAAAGTACATTGACAGATGACCTAGAATTTTTTCATGAACAACCATGTATGATCTGTCTCGACGAGTTTCAATTTGCCCGCACAATAGATAAAAATGGAGAAGAATTAGGCAAAGATAAATTAAGAGTTATTTGGGACTTGATTGATAGCGGTCGCATTAACTACATCCCGTATAACAACGCATTTTATGTAAAACGTGCAGATGTCTGTTTAATTAACCTTTTAAAAGCTAAAGAGCAAGGTGTGGAAATAGAAAACGGTATCGTGACAAAAAATGAAGATACATTCCTAGAGATCTTTAAAAGTTTTTACTTCGAGAATCAAAATAGAAACGAGACACTTGATAAAAACTATTTTTTATCCTCCGACTTTATTGATGGTCTATTTTATCTAACAAATAATGATGATATCATTCGCGAATCTTTAAAGCAAGAAATTTTAAAGGCTGATCTAAAAGGAATTACTGATCTTCTGGTGAGGGGAATAAAAACAAGAAGTGCACTTAAAGAGTTAGATCTATCTAAAGCCATCATTTTTGTTTTAGGCAATCTCGATGAAGCTTATGGAATGAGTCATTCCATCAATCCTGATATAAGCGCAGACGAACTACACGAGGATACTCTTAAAATAAATATTACCAATATCAAATCTGCTTTAAAGAAAAGATTTCGTTCAGAACAAATAGCACGATTAGGAAATAATCACATTATCTACAGGGCTTTTAAAAATGAGAACTTTAAAGAATTAATTAAAAGAGAACTTCAACGTATCAATGTGTTTATAAAAACACAATTCAATTTTGAGATCAGTTATCATGCATCTGTTCACGACTTGGTTTATAAAGAAGGTGTTTTTCCAGCACAAGGCACCAGACCTGTTTTAACAACCATAAAAAATTATGTGGAAACCTGGGTAAGTAAAATTGCCATTGAAGTGATAGGCAAAAACCTGAAGGTAACCAATGTTGAATGGTCATATCATGACGACAAGTATGTATTTGTATTTAAAGACGAACAAAATTGCGTGCTTAATATTTACGAGGAAAAAGTATTGCTTAAAATTGACACGTTAAGAAGAACCGTTGATAAAGATCTTCAAGCACACACTGCCGTTCATGAATCTGGTCACGCAGTACTGGCTGTTATGACATTAAAGATTCTTCCATCACTCATAGTGTCCAAATCTGCCTCTGATGGCTGCGATGGGTTTTGTATGGTAAACTCACCGGACGGCTTGCTGACCAGAGATATTCTTAAAAAAGAAATCATTATTTCATTAGGAGGTTATGTAGCCGAAAAAATGATCTTTGGAGAAGAGAACACATCTTCGGGTGTTTGTTCTGATATTGAGAACGCAACCAATTTGGCAAATAAAGCTATCAAGTATTATGCAATGGGATCAGACCCCATTTCCATTGCTGTTTCTGCACCAAATAATAATGAGTACTTTTTTATGGGAGAGAAACATAAACAGGAAGCTCTGCACTTGATCAATGAATGTGAACAGGAAGCGGAAGAAATACTACAAAAAAATAAATTATTACTCCTTAAACTATCTGAATACTTAACTGAAAATCACAAAATAGAAGAAGTCGGAATAGCTGATTTTGTTAGGAAATACGCAACTGAGAGCTGGATCAATGAAGAAGGATTTAAGAAAAAAGAAAACTATTTTTCATTTTCATCTATCCTAAAAAAACAGATTACTAATTTAAAAGTATAGTTCACTCAGTGTAATGAATTATTTTTCAATTTATAGTAATTTTAATTAGCCCCTGAATCATCAGTAAAATCAATATGTACAGAGCACACAATAAATAAAAACAAATTATTATTAAAATTTATTTTTAAAATAATAGGTGGAGATCAAAAAAAATGATTTACATTTGTCACATAAATTATAAAAAACACATGAAAAATTATTTTACATATCGCCAAAAGTTCAGTCCAATAGGGCATTCGCCGCTATTGTGCTTATGGGGTCAGTAATTTATTTTTTATTAAAACATAAAATATTTTAAAACCCCGATGATGAATCGGGGTTTTTTATTTAAAAGAAAAAAACATGAAACGAAGTACGCAACCCCTATTTTATTTTATACCGGGATATTCCTGAAAGGAGATCGTATGTATCAGCGCGTCTGATAGCAGCCCGGTCTTCAATAAGACCGGGCTTTTTTATTAAATAAACAAAAAATAATGCAAGTATCATCGGAGAGGAAGGACTGTGCCGAAACAAAAGAAATGGTGCAGTCCTTATTAAAAAACAAAAAAATAAATTAATGGCTTTACGACCGCATAGTTTTATATATAGTTTTCAATCACAACTTAATGATTGACCAGGATTGGTATGTTTTAACATAAGCCCGATCCGTAAAACGACCGGGCTTTTTTTGTGAATGTATTGTCGGATCGTCTAATCGGCAGGACGTCAGAGTTTGAATCTGAGAATAGTGGTTCGAGTCCATTTCCGACAACATACCTTCTTAGCCCAATGGGTAGAGGCGCTTGTCTTAGAAACAAGTTAGTGTAAGTTCGAATCTTACAGAAGGTACAAAGGAGAAATAACTGAGCGGGGCTCAGACTTGCTTGCTAAGCAAAGTGTTCGTCAAGGCGAATGGGTGTCGGGAACTCATTTCTCCGCGAAATAAAAAAGGAGAGTAGCGATCATTGGTGATCAATCAGACTTGAAATCTGAGGCGGTCCGAAAGGACAGGGTTCGATTCCTATACTCTCCGCAACTAGGATATAGCTCAATGGTAAGAGCAAGTACCTTATGCGTACAAGGCTACAGGTTCAAGTCCTGTTATCCTAACTAAAAAATAAATACGGGAAGTAGAGGAGTCAGGCCGTCCTCGCTGGTTTTGGAAACCAGAGTTCGCAGGTTCGAATCCTGCCTCCCCGACAAGGAAATATAGCAATGATGGTCAATGCGACGGATTGAAGATCCGTAGATGTAAGTTCGAGTCTTACTGTTTCCACATACGATCTGTAGCTCAATTGGATAGAGTTTTCGATTACGAATCGAAAGGTTTAAGGTTCGACTCCTTACAGATCGGCATAAATACGGGAAGTATTTCAATTGGCAGATGGCGTGCTTTGGGAGCATGTGGCTGCAGGTTCGAGTCCTGCCTTCCCGACAATTTATTATGGTGAGATTAGTGTAATGGCTAACACTACGGGCTGTGGATCCGTCAATACCGGGTTCGAATCCCGTATCTCGCCCAAAGGGAATACGCTAACGTTGGAGAGTTAGGCCGGTCTGTAAAACCGCTGCTTCGGCTGAATAGGTTCGAATCCTATTATTCCCACAAACGTTCTTTGACATATTGGTTATATCCGATAATGGTTTAACGATTCTTTGAATCGTGCTTGTATTTTTCCTACTAATCTTTTAGGGCTCAGTATTTTTATTTGTTCTCCAAAACCAAGGAGCTCCCTTTCCAATTCAAAGTTCCAGATCACATCAATGGAAAAGATGGTTCCATCTTCTTCTTCCTTCAATATTTTTTGAGATGCATGAATTGGTTTTGTGATTACGTAAGGAGCATGAGCCTTAATGATCTTTAATACAATAGTTTGTGTTTTTTGATTAGGCATTTTAGAAACGCCGATCACATCACTAAAGTAAGTACTGACATCAAATTCGGGTTTGTGATATTTTTCGGAAGGCAGTTCTTTAAACTGTTCTATCCTATCTAAAGCCAGAATCATTACTGCTTTTCCTTTACGGTTAACGCCCATCAGAAACCAACGATTACGATATTCTTTTAACATGTATGGATAAAATACAATTTGTTGAGGCAGTTTTGCTTTAAAAGATTGGTAAGTGATCTCAATTGTTTTTTTATGAATAATGGCTTTGTGTAAAGGATCAATATAATTCAAGCCTTTTAGCAATTCATTTTTTTCAAAATCAATATAAGACTTTCCTTTATGTTTTTGCTTGTATAGTTTATCTTCTAAACGCGTTACCATGCCATTTAGTTCCTGGAAATAACCGAAGCCGGTAAATTGTTTTAATACATCCAGCACTTCGGTTAATGTACCAAGATCCTGTTGTGTTAAAGGGGAATTAGTGATACTGTAGTTTTTATCTTCGTAGCAATAATACTTTTTATCTACCACAATAATTGGAGCATTGTAACCCAACTTTTCACTACGCATATTTTGCAGATCAAGCTGTATAGCGCGCTTACTGATACCTTTGGAAATGCCTTCGTATTCGTAAAGAGCATCAGAACAGGCTTCAATCAGGTCTTCCAGCGTCCATTTACGAAAACGGTTTTGCAGACAATGATCAATGGTTTTGTAACGCACTAAGGCAAGTTTATTAATCGGCATTGGGTTTTGATTTAAAATACGAGTTAAATATAAGAATTTATAAATATCTACGCATTGTATTTGCGTAGTTTGTAATATGTCCCTACCTGCTTTAAAATTAATTGAACTGAAATACAACAACTTAAATAATAAAAACACTATTTAAGTCCATTATTTTTTACTGCGCAATTCCTGTGCGCTGAAGTATATAACCTTTGTGTCGTTAATGAAACATATTAATAATTAAAAAACAGAAAACATGAAATTTAACATCTTTACTAAAAAAGCAAACAACGTAACTAACTACGCAGGTGAAAAAGCTTACAAGCTGACTCCTGAGATGGAATTATACTCAGCCGTTGTTACTGCCGGATTAAACGATAACTTTTATGAAAAAAGTGATGTTCGTTTAGCACGTATTCAGGAACTGATGTTAAAAAACGATCCTGAATATATTGCGAAACTCGCTGTATATGCCCGTACTGAAATGCATATGAGAAGTATACCAATGGTATTGGCAGTAGAACTAGCAAAAGCAAATTCGGGTAATGCCATTGTTGGAAAAACTGTTTCGGGAGTTGTGAAACGTGCAGATGAGATCACTGAGTTACTAGCTTATTACCAAATGGCAAATAACCGTAACGACGTGAAAAAACTGAACAGACTTTCAAAACAGGTACAAAAGGGTTTGTCAGAATCGTTTAATCGTTTTGATGAATACCAGTTTGCAAAGTATAATCGCGATACCGAAATAAAACTACGTGACGCCTTGTTCCTTGTTCACCCAAAAGCAAAAAATGATGAACAACAAACTATATTCAACAAAATAGCTGTAAACGAATTAGCGGTACCATATACCTGGGAAACTGAGTTATCGGCATTAGGTCAGATGAAATATGAAAATGAGAAAGCAAAAGCAGCAGCGGTTAAAGCAAAATGGGAAGAGTTGATCGAAAGCAATAAAATAGGTTATATGGCTTTGATGAGAAACCTGAGAAACATATTAGAAGCAAAAGTATCAGCAAGTCATGTTTTAAAAGTATGTGATTATTTGTCGGATGAAATTGCTGTAGCAAATTCAAAACAATTGCCTTTCCGTTTCTTAGCTGCATACCGTGAAATAAAAGTGTTGAACTCGGATCTTGTATCTATGGTTTTAAATGCTTTGGAAGATGCAGTTGTTGCAAGTGTAAAAAACTTAAAAGGTTTTGATGAAAACACCCGTGTATTAATTGCCTGCGACGTATCTGGTTCGATGCAAAAAGCGATATCAGCAAAAAGCAAAGTATTGTTATTTGATATCGGTTTAATGCTAGGTATGTTGATGCAATCAAAATGCAAACGCGTTGTAAGCGGTATGTTTGGTGATAGCTGGAAGGTGATCAATATTTCGAACAGAAATGTGTTGGCAAATGTAAACGAGTTTTACAAACGAGAAGGTGAAGTTGGTTACTCAACAAATGGTTATAAAGTAATAGATGATTTGATCAAACGTGAAGTAGAAATGGATAAGATTATGTTGTTTACCGATTGCCAGTTATGGGATAGTAAGTTCGGAGGTTCCTCGCTTGCTAAATCATGGAAAACATATAAAGCCATGTTTCCAAATGCAAAATTGTATTTGTTTGACCTAGCCGGTTATGGAACCAGCCCTGTAAGTTTGCAGAACAACGATGTATGTTTAATTGCAGGTTGGTCGGATAAAGTGTTTGATGTATTACATGCGATCGAAAATGGTGAGAGTGCAGTTGAAAAAATCAAACAAGTGAAGTTATAAGATTACCCCTCCTGTTAATTTGGACGGGAGGGTTTATAAAAAGACCCGATAGCTTAAAAGGAAAAGCTGTGGTAAAATTACGGAACCACGGAGTGTATGGAATATCCCGGCTTAACCAAGCGTTTTGAAGGGTACAATTTACAGTGCACCGAAATGATTATTCAGATTAGGGAAGCGTATTTACAGCCATACTGTTCGCAAGAAAATATGAGTTCGAATCTCATCCGGGTCACAAACGTTCTTTGAAAATATAAAATTAAAATTGTCAGAATGCCGTAGATTTGGGTTACTTCGCTCCAAAATGAAGGGGAAGGGTCTCAATGCAAATTGGGAAAAGGTGCAAATCCTTATGCAAAATCCCCGAAACTTAGATCGCCTTTTGCTTTTGACAACACATTAAAAGATGCCGTAAATAAGAGATACATCGTGGCCAACGCAGGTTCGAATCCTGCTTCTGATTATTCAGGAATTACTCTTATTGTCATTTGCTCTTTTATAAAAAATGAAATGTATTAAAAAAATGCAAGTTTAAGTTAGGCTTTCAATTTTCGGGCGTGCCGGCGCAAAAGATGCAGCGCCGTCGGGCTGACCCGCTACAATCTTTTTGCAAAAAGGCGGCAAAAAGGATTTTCGCTCGCATCCCTCACGCAGATTTATTTTCCTGTTCGGAACGTTAATTTCAAACTTGCATTAAACCTGCGTGAGGGATTGAGGCTTTGTTTGAGCTCTTTTTATTTGTCCCGCAGGACAAATAAAAAAGCGAGTGCCGAAAGCCCGACCCGCAGGGACACGCCCAAATACAAAAAAACAACATTTTAATAATACTCTAAAAATAAAACAGTGTCGTATATAAGAAATACTTCGTGAACTATCTAAGTTGGTTCGATTCCAACCCTTTCAAAAGGAGGCCGAGTGGTTAGGCAATAGAAAAAGCTTCTTATGGTTTTTTACCTGTTTTTAAAATAGTGATGAGTGACGTAGTTTAGCAATACATCGGTAGAGCGTTCTGTTAATAGCAGAAAGGTTGCGGGCTCGAGCCCCGTCTCTTTATTAAATTCAAGAGTAGCTCAACAAAAACATGCTATGCGTTTTTTTCCTCATCAACAATTATTGAATGGTGCCGTAGAAAAAAGATACTTCGATTATAACCGTAGGGGTCGCAGGTTCGAATCCTGCCTTAATCAACTCTGGAGACAGATTGTTTTTGTAGCTCAGTGGTTAGAGCACTAAAAAACTTTTTTTACATTTTGCCCATTCATTCATCGGTTTATAGCTCAGCTGGCAGAGCACCGTCCTTTTAAGACGGGAGTCCATGGTTCGAATCCATGTAGGCCGACAAAAGACCTTAATTATCAGGTCTTTTTATTAAAACAAAAATGAATAAATATCAAAGATTACAGCTGGAGCTCGAAACCTCCGGCACTGGAAAAATGAAATGTTTCGGAAACTCAATGTTACCCATATTAAAAAGCGGTTCATTACTCACCTTTAAAAAAGAAGAACATTACAACATAAAGGACATTGTATTTTGTAAAGTAAAAGGGCGATGGATCGACGCCCATAAAATAGTAAAAACAGATCCTGCAAAAGGCTTTTTAATTGCAAACAATCATGGTTATGAGAACGGTTGGACACATACCATATATGGAAAAGCTATAGAAAGTGAATACAAAGGAGACATACAAAGTTTCAAATAAATATAATTAAAGAAAAAGAGTGCCGTTCAGTATAGTTACTTCGCCTGTCACGCAAAACAAAAACTATCCTGGCCTATCGCCTCTTTTATAAAAGGTGCCGTTGATGAGAGTTACTTCGCTTTTAACGACTAACAAGCTCTCGTTATATTATTGCCCTTTTATAATTTTAAGCCTCAAAATCAAGAAGTTATAACTAATTTAAAGAAATCTATTATCTACTCAATTCCACTGCGCACTTAGGCTATTAATTTGTATCATGAAACAAACAGCGGGAAATATAGCAGCGATAATTATAGCTTGCTTTATCATTAAAACCTTTCCAAAAACTGTGCTTGGGATTGTTGGTGTTATCGCATTGCTTATAGCTATTTTATGGATAAAAGATATTTTAAGAAAAAAAAGGATTAAGCACTTCATGAAAAAAAACGACAAGAAGGGTTTTATATTGTATAGCTCTAATAAAAGGTTGAGACCAACCATTGAAACAGAACTTAAACCTTTATTTGATTTTGAGTATGGCATCATCTATAACAACAGGAACACAATAGAATGCAATCTTGATGCAGAAATAGTAAATTATCTGCAAAATCAATCCATCGGATTTAAACTACCGATCTTGTATAAGATCACAAAAGAAAAAGTACTAGTAACATCGTTTTATGAAGATGTATACGAATTTAAAGAACAACGAATTATACAAGAAGTATTTGAAAAAAGAGTAACTAATAAATTAAATAAACAATCATGAGTACAATAAATATCACAGGAGAAACACTTTTAAATTTAGGATACCCTGAAGGAGCACCTATAGGAAAAGCATTGAAAACTATAAGAAAAAGTTTTACGGAGGCATCGGAAGAAAAAACATTAGACCTATTTTCTAATGTGTTGCAAAATCCGTCTCAGTATTTGGACCATACTTTTTTGCAAGGTGTTGCTCAAGCTTTGATTGAGTTCACAGCTTCAAAAGATATAGAGACCATTGCTTTAATTGAAAATCCAAACAGTTATTCGGTTTTTGGTGCAGCTCATATCGAACAAGGCGCTATCGATCAAATGGAAGTTGCCATGAAATTACCTGTTACAGTTGCCGGTGCATTAATGCCGGATGCGCATCAGGGTTATGGTTTGCCAATTGGCGGAGTATTAGCTACCAATAACGCCATCATCCCTTATGGTGTGGGTGTGGATATTGGATGTAGAATGGCCTTATCTATTTATGATATTCCTGAAACTCATTTCTTAGAAAATGAAGCAAAATATAAAAGAGAGTTAATTGCCTGGACAAAATTTGGTGCTGGTGCTGGATGGCATGGAAGATATAGAGCTGAACATGGTATATTGGATAACTCTACTTTTAACATGACGCCTTTTGTAAAAAACCTGCACGATAAAGCAGTTACGCAATTAGGTTCATCAGGTGGAGGAAATCACTTTGTGGAATTTGGAATTATCGAATTTGAAAACGATGATGAAAAATTAAATATTAGAAAAGGAAAATATGTTTCGTTGTTAACACACTCCGGATCACGTGGATTTGGTGCAACCGTTGCAGGACATTATACCAAACTGGCAAAAGAATTATGTAAGCTTCCTAAAGAGGCCGCTAACTTAGCTTACCTGGATATGAATAGTGCTGAAGGGCAGGAATATTGGATTGCCATGAATTTAGCAGGTGATTATGCATCTGCTTGTCACGAAGTTATTCATGAGCGTTTAACAAAAGCTATTGGCGGACAGGTATTAGCGAAAGTAGAGAACCATCATAATTTTGCATGGAAAGAAACATGGAACAGGCAAGAAGTAATAGTGCATAGAAAAGGAGCAACACCTGCATCGAAAGATGTGATGGGAATTATTCCGGGATCGATGACTGCACCAGGATTTTTAGTAAAAGGTAAAGGTGAAGTGAATGCCATCAACTCCGCATCGCATGGTGCCGGAAGACAAATGAGCAGAACACAAGCCATTAAAAATATTACTAAAAACGAGATGCAAACTATTTTGAAAGACCATGGTGTTACTTTAATTGGCGCAGGCTTAGATGAAGCACCAATGGCTTATAAAAATATAGAAACCGTTATGGCTGCACAAACAGATTTAGTGGATGTTATTGCTAAATTTATACCTAAAATTGTGCGTATGGCTGATGACGGAAGTAGAGAAGATTAATCAAAAACTAATAGTTATGGAAAAAGAAGAATTACGTAGAGAATATCACAGATTGTTTTATCCTGAAGATTTAAAAATTACAATGGAGTCATACAAACTCGTAACTGATGCAGCATTTCAAATTATTTCTTCGCAAAAGGGTCGACCTCTAAGTTCAAATGAAGATATAGATGGTATGTATCTATTTCAGATGACAGCGATGAAGAATTTATCAATTCTGAATCTTATGCAATCATTAAACTATTATAATGAGCTTGGTGATTTTAATATGGAGAACTTGCATGATCCATTTGCGCTTTCTTGTCTTGTAAGAACACAGTATGAGGCTTTTTGTAACTTTAATAATATTTATAGGGTTTCCAAATCTGCAGATGAAAAGACCTTTAAGTACCTTTTATGGGTTCTAAGTGGATTAAAATACAGGCAAAGTTTCCCAACAAAACAACAAGAATATATTGAGAAACGTGAAAATGAGAGATTGCAAATTGAGGAGCTTAAAAAAGCTATAAAGATGTCTAGGACATACCAGAATTTAGATCCAGATGCTCAAGGTAATATTGATAAAGCTATATGGCAAGTTATTATAAATGGCGAGAAGGCTCACGGTATACCTTGGCATGAGATGATGTCTAATGCTGGCGCCACTGATTTGTTTAATGGCCAATACACTTCATTATCTTTAAATACTCACCCTTCTAATGTTTCTGTTTTTCAATTTAAGAATATGTATTCAGATGGAAATGACTTGCCTACAAGTATTTTGACAATGAAGCTATCAAAATGGCTTATTAGTTTTTTTATCGTTGACTATTGTTACTATTTTGAAGATGCAAAGCAAACATTCGAAAAACTTCCATTGATGACCCAAATCCTTATTAATCAGTATAACTCACTCTTTAGGACTGAAATATATAGAATAAATCAAGCTTCAAACTCTTTAAACTAATGAAAGAAAATTAAAAAATTCAAAGGTGCCGTAAAATAGAGATACTTCGTTAGAGCGGCAACCAGAAATGTTTGGAAGTCGTAGGTTCAATTCCTGCTCTTGTTAAAACAAGATAGCTCAGTAAAAAAACTCTATTTACTTTTTTGCCCTTTGATAAATACTATAAAAAATGGAAACTAGAATAAAAGATCAAATAAAAGACATAGAACAGAAATATCAAGTAAAGGTTCTCTATGCGTGTGAGACTGGTTCTAGAGCATGGGGATTTCCTTCTCCGGACAGCGATTTTGATGTTCGAATGATCTATATGCATGACTTAGATTGGTATCTTTCTTTATCAGATAAAAAAGATACGATCGAATTTATGTCGGAGGATGGTGAATTGGATATAACGGGTTGGGATATCAAAAAATGTTTAAAGCTGATGTGGAAATCAAATGGCGCATTGCTAGAAAGAGTTCAATCGCCGGTAGTTTATACAGAAGAGAATAACATAGCTGCTTTATTAAAACAATACTCAGAGAAATGTTTTGCGCCTATAGCAACCATGTATCACTATTTAGGTATGGCAAAAAATAGTTTTTCGGAAATAGAAGGCAGGGATGAAATAAAATTAAAGAAATTATTTTATGCGTTAAGAGCAACGTTAGCTTGCAAGTGGATCATAGAAAAAGATTCGGTGCCTCCAATAGTATTCATCACGATGGTTAACGAGCTGTCTTTTGATGCTGAATTGAAAACAAGAATAAAAGATCTGATATCTTTAAAGTCGGGTAAGAACGAAAGTTATATGCATCCTGCTGAAAGAACTATCAATGAATTTATCTTGAATGAAATAGAAAAAGCAGAGCATATATTTAATAGCTTAGCGGGAAGAAAAGAAAAAGAAGTAGGCCTTGATGGTTTATTCAGGAACATACTTAAAAACTATTGAGATGACCATAAAGGGCATGAAAGAAAACAATTTGTTATTGCTTGATTGCATTAGTGGCAGTAGAGCTTATGGATTACACACCCCTCAATCTGATACAGATATGAAGGGTGTGTTTCTTTTGCCTAAACGCACCTATTATGGTTTGGAATATACAGAACAGGTAAATAATGAAACCAATGATGAAGTGTATTATGAATTAAAACGATTTGTTGACTTATTAGTAAAAAACAATCCTAATATTCTTGAATTATTAAATACTCCTGTAGATTGTATCAAACACAGGCATCCGATCATGGACCTTTTGAAACCTGAATTGTTTCTCTCAAAATTATGTAAACAAACATTTGCCGGCTATGCGCAATCACAAATAAAAAAAGCAAAAAGACTAAATAAAAAAATCGTTAATCCTGTTGATCTTGAACGAAAATCGGTTGTGGATTTTTGTCATGTGATACAGCAACAAGGCTCCATTCCCTTAACTTCATGGTTAACTAAAAAAGGATTACTTCAGGAACATTGTGGTTTGGTAAATATTTCGCACATGCGTGAGGTTTATGCTTTATTCCACAACAGACAATTAACAGAAGGATACTTAAAAGGTGTAAGTTCAGGCATTGAGGCTAATGATATTTCGTTAAGCTCAGTTGAAAAAGGAATTGAGCCTTTGGCAATATTAAGCTTCAATAAAGATGGTTACTCTAAATATTGCAAGGATTATAAAGAATATTGGGAATGGGTAGAAAAGCGTAATGATGTTCGCTATGAAAATACCATAGAACACGGAAAGAATTACGATGCCAAGAACATGATGCATACCTTCAGGTTACTAAATATGGCCGAAGAAATTGCAAAAGAGGGCAAGGTAAATGTTAGGAGATTTGATCGTGAATTTTTACTTAAAATTCGTTCAGGCGCTTTTTCTTATGAAGAATTGGTAGAATTAGCAAATGAGAAAGTCTATCAAATAGAAGATCTTTATGAGAAATCTAATTTACCAGAACAACCTAACCTCGAGAAAGCTGAAGAGGTTTTAATTGAGATAAGAGAGGAACTTTATAAGTAATATTTAAAGGAAATAATGTCATTAAAACCATCATTTATATTCGATAAGTTAAGGTGTTCGGGTACTTTTTGTGTCGCTAAGACACACAAAATCCAAATAGAATTTCTCTATTTGGATTTTTTTGTTACATCTCTGCTCTTGCAAAACCAACTGTGTCTCTATAAATTTGCGGGGAAATTTCCGCATTCTTTTTAAAAAATCTACTAAAATAGTGTTCGTCATTAAATCCTAAATCAAAAGCAATTTGCTTTACAGCTTTTGATGTTAGATATAATTCTCTTTTTGCTTCAATTATAATTCGCTCAGATATTAAGTCGGTGAGTGTTTTATTAAAATGAGTCTTGCTTATTTTGGCTAATGCACTTGGAGAAATATTGAGTAGTTCTGCGTAATCACTAGCAGTATGTTTTTCTTTGTAATGCTGCTCAATGGCATCTTTCAGATTTTGCAATATAAACGGTTCTGTATGTTTTTCAAGACTATCTTGTATGTGTGGATTTGCCGCAACTTTTATACGGGAAGCATTAATTAAAAATATTTTTAGATAAGAAATTAGTAATTCATATTGAGCAAGGGCAACGTGTTGTGTTTCCTCTTTCATTTGTTCAATTAATAACTGAAAACTTCTTACTTGACTTTCGTTTAAGTTTACAAACGGTGGTTGATATACATTATTAAATAATACGCCATTGCAAGCTACTTCTTTATGGTGTTTATGAATACAAAAAAAATCGGGATGGAAATTAAGAACGATACCTTGAAGTTGTTCAGAATCAGAAACCATAAACGGTTGATATGGAGAAAAACAAAGTAAACTATTGTTTGATATTTGATAGTCTGAAAAATCTGCCTTGATTTGTGCACGACCATTTGTCACTAAAATCATTGAATAATAATTTAGTCTTTGTAAATGGTCGAATGAACTAGCATCGTCAAATGAATAGATCTTAAAAGCAAGATTACCGTTTTGAGGATTAATAAGTGTGAAAACTGTTTGAACTGTCATTGTAAAATTTATATTAATATACGTTCTGAATCCTTAATTTGTAAATCATTAATACTAGCAAATCTTTTTTGCATTAAACCATTTTCATTAAATTCCCATAATTCATTTCCGTAGCTTCTAAACCATTGCCCTTCTTTATTATGCCATTCATATTCAAACCTTACAGCCATTCTGTTTTCTCTAAAGCCCCACAATTCTTTTTTTAGTTTGTAATTGAGTTCATTTTCCCATTTACGTTTTAAGAACTGCTTTACTTCATCCCTACCATTAATAAACTCTGTTCTATTTCTCCATTCGGTATCAATCGTGTAAGCTAAGCAAATTTTTTCGGGGTCTTTTGTATTCCAAGCATCTTCTGCTAATTGCACTTTTTGCAAAGCAGTTTCCATATTAAACGGAGGTATTGGCAATTTTATTTCCATATATTTTTGGTTTTAAAAAGGAATGGATAAGCGAATTTAACTTATCCATCCCAATAATTAACTATACTACGGCAGTTTCTATTAAATCTACTGTTGGAAAGTCAACAGCGACTTCTGTTGCATTATTAAAATAGTTTGTGAAAATGTTTAAGGCAATGTGTGCTATTATTTCGGCAATTGCAGCTTCGCTGTAACCAGCATTTTTTAAAGTGTCTACATCAGAAGCATTTACTCTACCTTTTTTTGCAACTAATGTTCTTGCAAATGTAAGAGCTGCTTGAATTTTTGTGTCATTTGATTTTCCTTCTTTAGCTAATTGAATACTTGTTGCATCAATGTGTACTAATTTTTCGCCAATAAAACTGTGAGCAGCGTTGCAATAGTCGCAGCTATTTGCATTAGCCACAGTTAAAGCTAATAATTCTCCTAACTTTGCGCCAATAGAACTTTCTCCTAAAGCGCCACTAAATGATAAATAACCATTTAATACTGCTGGAGAATTTCCCATTGTTCTCATCATATTAGGTACCATTCCTAATTTATCTTGCACGGCATTAAATAATTCTTTTGATTTTCCTGTTGTTGTTTCTGGGTTAAGTGCGATAATTCTTTGCATGTTATTAAGTTTTAAATTGTTTGTCATTATTGACGATACAAAGATGAAACAACGATACCTGTTATAAAATGGATAATTTAGGCAAGGTGATGGACAATTTTTCGGAATAGATAATTCGCCATATTTTGCTACAAAACGCCTATATTTATGCCTGCCTTACTAATTTTAAATTGGAAGAAAGAATGCTTCCTTTAAATAACATTAGATAAATAATGAACTTTAAAAGAATTAATTATATAGAAAAAGCCATTAATTGGATTCACGAGAAAACCAATGAGAAGCAATTTCTAATTTTCGCAAGTATATTAGTTGGTATTTCATCAGGTATTGCAGCAGTTATATTAAAATTATTTGTGTTTGGTATAAGACACTATTTAGTTGACGGTTTTTTCATAAAATACGATTTCAAATATTTATACTTAATATTGCCTGTTATTGGTATTGGTGCAACTGTATTAATTGTAAAATATTTCTTTAAAAACCAATTAAACAGAGGTAATACAGCAATACTTTTTGCAATTGCTAAACGAAGTAGTTTTTTACCATTCCATCAAATGTATTCACACATTATTACAAGTGGACTTACTGTTGGCTTTGGTGGTTCAGCTGGTTTAGAATCTCCGATTGTAAGTACCGGTTCGGCAATAGGTTCAAACTTTGCCCGAACATATAAATTAACTTATAAAGAAAGAACACTATTATTAGCGGCAGGTGCTGCGGGTGGTATTGCAGGTGCTTTTAATGCACCTATTGCAGGAGTTTTATTTGCCTTAGAAGTTATCTTAGTAGATATTAGTATTAGTGCTTTTATTCCTTTATTAATTGCTGCGGCATCAGGTGCTTTACTATCAAAAATTATTTTGCACGAAAGTAGTTTGTTGTTTTTTAAACTAAAGCAACCTTTTGATTATAACAATGTTCCTTTTTACATATTATTAGGTTTATTAGCAGGCATTACATCTTTATACTACGTTAATTTTTTCGATAAAATTGAATCTAAATTTCATAAAATACAATCAGGTTTTACTAAATGGCTTGTTGGTGGTATTTCATTAGCATTTTTATTTGCATTGTTTCCTTCATTATTTGGTGAGGGTTATGAAAGCATCAAAGCCCTTTCTGAATTTAGAACAGATGATCTATTCAAGGACAGTTTACTTTTAAGTTTCATCAATAGCAAATGGATTCTTCTTGTTTTTATTTCAGTAACATTGCTTTTAAAAGCATTTGCTGCTGCTATTACATTAGGTAGTGGTGGTAATGGCGGTAACTTTGCACCTTCATTATTTGTTGGTGCGTATTTAGGATTTGCATTTTCATTCTTTTTAACATTGATTGGTTTTAATGATATTCCTGTAAGTAATTTTACGATTGTGGCAATGGCAGGTATTTTAAGTGGAGTATTTCACGCACCATTAACGGCTATATTTTTAATTGCTGAAATCACAGGAGGTTATGAATTAATCATTCCTTTAATGATTGTAGCATCTATTAGTTACATTATTGTTAAGCGTTTTCATCCTGAATCATTAGACGTTAGACGATTAAAAGATAAAGGAACAATTGTTTCAGAAAATAAAGACACAAGTATTTTAAGCAAGATTGATACAAAAGAAATGATTGAAACTGATTTTGCAACAATTCATTTTAAAGCAACGCTGCGTGATATAGTTGAAACAATTAAACATTCAAAACGCAATACGTTTCCTGTCGTAAAAAAGAATAACAAACTAATTGGTATTATTTATTTGGATAACATTAGAGAGGAAATGTTTAACCCAGAGCTTTATGATAAAGTATCAGCTAAAGAAGTAATGCGAAAACCATCAATGGTAATAGATACTAAAGAAGACATTTTTACTATTATGCGTAAGTTTGAAGAATCAGGGCAATGGAACTTGCCCGTAGTTGAAAACGAGATTTATATTGGCTTTTTATCAAAATCGAGCATCCTTGACAAATACAGGCACGAATTACTAGAGACTGTATAATTAGTGGTTTATTCATCTTTCATCGATAAAAATAAGGTAAACCACACAATTTGCACTCTGCACTCGTAATTTACGATAGGTATTAATTTAGAAGAAAATGTATTTAATGATTCCTAATACTTTATTAAGTATTTTTGAATTTTAAATAATATTCTTTGGGATCATTACTACTGATATTAGGTCTTTCGAGTTTGATTAGTTTTATTGGCTCATTGCAACTTGGCCCAGTAAATCTATTCGTTATAAACGCGTCATTGTATCAGGGCAAAAAAACGGCTTATTTGGTAGCAATAGGTGGATGTATTCCTGAATTTATCTATTGTTCTTTCGCTGTTTTTGCAAATAATTATTTATTAGAGTATGAATGGTTAATCTTTTCTTTAAGAATAGCTTTTACAATTATTTTATTAATAATTGGATTCACTTTTTATTTCAAAAAACGTCATACTGTAGAACTAGCAAATGAAAATTATTTAATCAAAAGTCCAGTACAATATATATTTAAAGGGTTTTCTTTAGCCGCATTAAACCCACAACTACTGCCTTTTTGGATTTTTGTTCAGATTTATTTCAATTCTGTTAAATTTATGCAAATTACATCCAATCTACATAAAATTTCGTTTATTTTGGGAGCAGGTTTGGGAGCCTTTTTATTATTACTATCTATCATACTAATAGTTACGAGATACAAAACCAGCATTGCAGGGTTTATTAATAATAGATATTACAACAAAATCTTGGCAATTTTGTTCTTATTAATAGCTTTACAACAATTATTATCCTTAATAAGTTAGTTTAATTTATATGACTCAAGACAATAAATATTGGTATTTACGTAATCACAAATTATTCGATCAGCTAAATTCGAAAGAAGTTGAAGATTTGTGTATAGTTTCTAATATGAAAAATGCCGAGAAAAATGATGTAATATATTTTTCTGAATCGGAAGTAAAAAAAATATTCATACTAAAGGCGGGAACAGTTAAAATTTGCCGTGAAGATGAATCAGGTAAAGAGATGATTACAGAAATGCTAACCGAAGGGGATATTTTTGGGCATTTAAATACATCCGGAAATCGTTATGAATATGCAAAAGTACTAAGCGATCATGTAAGGCTTTGTTTTTTTGAAGTCCCAAATTTCATGAATGTTCTTCAAAACAATCCTTCTTTATCTATTAAATTTGCAGATGTAATAAATGAAAAACTCATCTCTTTTCAGCAAAAGTATGAGGATTTAGTTTTCAAGGATGTAGATACAAGAGTTCTTGATTTTTTTAAACGATACGCTAAGCATCATGGTCAAATCAAAGGCGATACTATTGAAATGGAGATGATGCTGACTCATCAAGATATTGCTGATTATACTGCATCTTCTCGTCAATCAGTGACTACAATAATAAACCGACTTGTTGAAAAAGGGAAAATAGTTTATGAAGGCAGAAAAAAAGTGATTATTCCTAATATAAAAGCCCTCAGTTAAATTTTTAAGCCTATAACAAGAACATCATCTGTTTGTGGCGTTACCCCTTGATGATTCAAGAGAGTCTTTTCAAGTATTTGATGCTGTTCTTCTAATTTCAAAGTGCAGGTTTCTGATAGCAGTTGCAATAAGTTCTTCTTTAAGAATTTTTTTCCACTATTATTAAATTGATCGTAATAGCCATCAGAAAAGGAATAAATAATATCGTTTTTCAATAGGTTAAATTCGATACTTTTGAAAGGACTATAATGAACCATAGTTTCTCCTATTGGCCTTCTATCGCCTTTCAATTCAATAGTTTCTCCGTTTCTTAATATATAAACAGATCTGTTGGCACCCGAAAATTGAAGTTTAAGATTTTTTTTGTCTATTTTCAATAAAGCAATATCCATCCCCTCATCATTTAATTTTTGATTTTTTACGTTCTTGTTTAAAGTTCTTATAACGTCAACATGCAGTTTGTCCAATACTTCATTGGTATGTCTCAAACAATCATAATTAACAATCGCATCTAATAGAAAATTACCTACAATGGATAACAATGCCCCTGGAACGCCATGTCCGGTGCAATCAGCAACTCCTATAAAAATATCTTCTTCGCATTTATTTGTCCATAAAAAATCACCGCTAACTGTGTCTTTCGGCATAAATAAAACAAAAGAATCGGAAAATGACTTTGTTAAACCGATTTCATTTTGAATGATAGAATTTTGAATATTTTGTGCGTAATCTAAACTGCTTTTAATTTGAGACTGTGCATCCTCTAAATTTTTATTTTTCACAGATATTTGTAGATTCTTTACTTTTACTTTTCTATAGAACAAAGCCGTCGAAAATATTATAATTATTAGAAAAATGAGAATTATAACAAAAAGATAGAGTATTTTTTTGTTTTGCTTTTTTTGTTCAATCTTATCTGTCTCTATTATTTTATACAAAGTATTGTTGTTATAAAGTATATTTTGCGTTAGCGAGAAGGTTTTATCATACTTTTCAGTTTCTTCAAATAAGCTTATTGTATTAAAGTAATATGCAAAGGCTGAATCATATTCTTCTCTTAACTCATGGATGTAACCTATATCAATTGCTAAAGATTGTAAAGTATCGTACCTAAGTGTCTCAAAACATATTTTATAAGCATTTTTAGCAAATTGCAGGTCAAATTCTTTAGCTAAATCAACAGTATAGTTGCCATCTAACGGCTGTTGTTTGTAATGCAGGTTAAGAAGGCTGTCTAATCTATCCTTGCCATCTTTTAACGTGCCAATAATTTTTACCTCACCTGTTTTCTCAAGGACTTGAGAAAAGCAGCTAAAGTTTATGACTAATATTGTTAATATTATAAATTGAATAAATTTTACTATCATCATGAAGCTAAATATATTTATATAAACCAAAGTATTTTGTCTTCTAAATGACAATTCCTTTAATTAAAAATCCTTTTATTTGACTAAAGATTATGGCTTACATAAATTTAATCATTCTCAATCTAATACTCTGTTGTACGCTCGGCGTCAAGCGTCCGAATGATGCACCGATAGATAATTATACTATTAATTTTAAGATAAAAAATGCTGGCTCAACTGTAACTGGTAGTTTTACAGGTCTCAAATTAAAATATTCATTTGATGAAGATAATTTAAATACTTCCTTTTTTGAAGGCATTCTTGCGGTGAGTTCAATAAAGACTGGTATTGATATGCGAGACCGCCACCTTAAAAAGAGTGAGTATTTTAATGTTTCAAGTTTTCCTGAAATTACTCTAAAAACATCCAAAATAGAAAAAGAATCTGGAAATAATTACAAAATCACCGGTAAACTAAGTATTAAAGGAATTACAAAAACGATAACAGTTCCTGCTACAATCATTGATAAAGATAAATTTCTCTTAATAACCAGTCAGTTTGACTTAAATCGTTTAGACTTTGGATTAGGGTATCCAAGTATAGTGATGGCAAAAAATGTATTAGTGTTTATAGAAATGAAAATGAATAGAAATGAAAAGTAAATCAGTGTTTTTAATCTTTGCAATAATCTTCATGTTAAGTTGCAAAAAGAAGGAAAAAAATAAACCTTTAAATGAAGGCTTTGATAAAACAGGAGCTACACTTATTTCACAGTCCAGTTTTTCAAGTAATGCCCATCCAACTGAAGGGTGTGTTCGTGTATATACTAAAAATGGGTCAAAAAATTTGGTATTCGAAGGATTCAAAACGGATAGCGGCCCTGATTTAAGAGTTTATGTTTCAAAAACTACAGGCAATGGTGATTTTGTATATATTGGAACTTTAAAATCTACTAGCGGGAACTTCTATTATTCTTTTGATAATTCTATTAATACTATTGAATATAAATATGTGTTAATTTGGTGCGAAGATGCTTCGGTTTTATTTGGTAACGCTTTATTGCAATAATTATGAGCTTAGTCAAAATTATTTCATGGATAACCGCAATTATTTCTTCAGTAATAATGCTCCAAACTTTATATTTCAAATTTACCGCTGCTTCTGAGAGTGTTTATATTTTCACTCAATTAGGTTTCGAGCCTTTTGGAAGGATTGGTATTGGTGTAGCTGAATTAGTCGCTTCAATATTATTAATAATTCCTAGAAGTAGGTTTTTAGGGGCGCTAATAAGTGTTGGTTTAATGATTGGCGCAGTTATAGGACATTTAACCAAACTTGGCATAGAGGTTATGAATGATGGGGGCTATTTGTTTGCATTGTGCCTTTTTGTATTGACAAGCTCTTTTATATGTTTATATTTAGAAAGAATACAACTAATCTCATTTTTAAAACGTGTCTTTGCCTACTGATATTAATACTATAAAACTTTTACGAATACCATTTTCGTTTTTCTTAATGCCAATTTTTATTTTAGCGTTAAGTCAAAGTAGTGATTTTAAATTACTAGATGCTATCATTACATTTTTAATCATCCACTTATTAGTTTACCCTGCAAGTAATGGTTACAATAGTTATATTGATAGAGATGAATCTCCTATTGGAGGGTTAGAAAAACCGCCAATGCCTACCAAAGCATTATTTTATTTGACTTTAGTAATGGATGTGTTAGCAATAAGTTTATCATTTATCTTAATTAGTAAATTATTTTCGGCATGTATACTAGCTTATATATTAGCCTCAAGAGCTTATAGCTCAAAACAAATACGCCTCAAGAAATATCCCTTGCTTGGATTTTTAATTGTTGTTGTTTTTCAGGGAGCGTTTACATTTTTAATGTGTTCTATTGGCATTACAAATACCCACTTAGAATTTACAAATGCTAATATTTATATAATGCTTGCTTGTTCTTTGCAAATTGCTGGAGCATATCCCTTGACTCAAATATATCAGCATAAAGAAGATTATGCAGATGGAGTAGTTACGTTGAGTTATAAATTGGGGTATAAAGGAACATTTATTTTTACAGCTTTAATGTTTGGCATTTGTAATTTATTCTATTTTCTATATTTTAATAGTGTTGGGAAAGTACATTGCTTTTATATCCTTCAATTATTTTTCATCCCAATTCTCGTATTTTTTTCATATTGGTTTATGAAAGTATCTAAAGATAATTCTGAAGCTAATTTTAAAAACACCATGCGTATGAATGCTATCGCTGCTATATGCATGAATAGTTGCTTTATAACATTATTAATCCTTAATAATTAAATTTTGAGCTATATAACAGCAATAGAAACAGCAGTACCTGAATATTGTCATTCACAAGATGCCATTACATCTTTTTATGAGAATTCAACAAATGATTTATCTATTAGAAGAAAGATTAGGTCTATTGCAAACAAAGCTGAAATCGATACACGTTATTCAGTTCTTTCTGATTTTAGTAATGTTCCTGAGGACTTTAGTTTTTTTTCTAAAAATAGTTTGATAGAACCTGAACCAACTTTAACACAACGGATGACCTGCTTTAGAACCGAAGCACTTCAATTATCATTAAAAGCTATACGAAAAATTAAAGATTTTGATTTGATTAAGTCTTCCGTTACTCATATCATTACAGTTACTTGCACTGGCTTATTTACACCTGGATTAGATGTTGAAATTATTAAAGAGTTAGACTTAAGTCCTTTTACGCAGCGTAGCACTGTTAATTTTATGGGTTGTAATGCTGCTATTTTAGCTTTAAATAGCGCTAATTCAATCTGCAATAGTATACCTAACTCTAAAGTTTTGATTGTTTGCGTAGAACTTTGTACTATTCATTTCCAAAAAAATTACTCAGATGACTATATCCTTTCTACTGCTTTATTTGGAGATGGTTGTGCCGCTGTATTAGTTGAGTCTAATAACACTGAAATGCCTTATTATAAAGGCTTACAAATAAAATCCTTTAATTCCTTATTAATTCACAAAGGCTATCAAGAAATGGCTTGGCAAATAACAGAAAAAGGATTCATTATGAATTTGACGTCTTATGTATCCGAAATGATAAATGGAAGTATGAAAGAGTTTCTAAATGGAATTTCCTTAGACAAAAATTCTATTGATCATTGGGCAATTCATCCGGGCGGTAAAAGGATATTAGATGATTTTTCGGAGACTCTTAATATCGATAGAACTCTATTGCATCAATCGTATGACGTTTTAAGGAAATACGGGAATATGTCTTCGCCAACCGTTTTGTTTGTATTAAAACAGGTGATTGAAAACAGTGAAGATATTAAGAAAGGTGAGACCATCTTCTCAGCAGCTTTTGGTCCAGGTTTAAGTATTGAAACAATGCAACTGCAATATGTTTAAAGAAAGAAGCTATAAAAAGGAGTTGTTGGATGCTGATTACATTCCTGATAAAGATTTGTATCAAAACCTAAAAGAACTAGATATTATAAATGCTTTGCTGGGTGGTTATAAAATGACTTTTAGTGCTTTGTGTAAAGTCTTAGAAAAGGAAAAGCATTATACGATAATAGATATAGGAAGTGGCGGTGGCGATACACTTAAGCGAATTTTTAAATGGAACCAAACAAAGAATTACAACATTAACTTATTTGGTATTGATTTAAAACAAACATGTGTTGATTATTCCGTGGGCGTAAATCCAAATTCTGAAATAAAATTTATTTGCGATGATTATAAAAATATTTACAAGCATCTTCCTAAAGTTGACATTATTCATGCTTGTTTATTTTGCCATCATTTAACAGATAAAGAAATAATTGAACTCATTCAATTTGCACAAAGCAATAAATCAACATTAATTATTAATGATTTAGAGCGCAATGCTTTTGCTCATTATTCTATTAAATTATTAACGCGTTTATTATCGAAATCCTATTTAGTAAAAAACGATGCGCCTTTATCTGTTTTAAGAGGATTTAAAACGAGTGAATGGAAAAACATTATTCAGGAATCTGGAGCTAAAAATTATACTATAAATTATAAATGGGCTTTTAGGCACGAAGTGATTATTTATGCAAGTTGACGAACATAAATTATATGATTGTGTAATCATTGGCGGAGGATTAGCAGGACTTTGTCTTGCAATTCAAATGGCTAAGAGCGGGCATAGTATAATTCTCGTTGAAAAAAACACATACCCATTTCATAAGGTGTGTGGCGAATATGTTTCCATGGAAAGTTATGCTTTTGTTCAATCTTTAGGTGTCAATCTTGATAAAATGAATTTGCCTAGGATAAATCAACTTAACGTTACTGCCCATAACGGTTATAGAATTTCATCGTCTTTAGCAATGGGCGGTTTCGGAATAAGTAGATATACTTTAGATAATGAACTCGCTATTATAGCAAAAAATAGTGGTGTTTTAGTATTAGAGAGTTGTAATGCCACCAATGTGAAATTGCAAAACAATGCCTATTTAGTAGTAACCTCAAAGGGGACAATAAATTCTAAATTAGTTTTTGGTAGCTACGGTAAAATAGACCCATCTTTTATTGAAAGAAATAATGTCAAAAAGAAAGGAGAATACATTGGAGTTAAATATCATATTAAAATACAATTCCCTGATAATTTAATTGAACTTCATAATTTTAAAGATGGATATTGCGGTATATCAAAGGTTGACAATGAAGCTGTTTGCTTATGTTATTTAACAACTACTAAAAACTTAAATGCTAACAATAATGATATAAAAGAACTCGAAAAAAATGTTTTAATGAAAAACCCTCATTTGAAAAAATATTTTACCGAATCAGAATTTATTTTTGAAAAGCCCCTAGCTATTAGTCAAATTGGGTTTAGTAAAAAACAAACTTACAAAAATGATATATTGTTGCTTGGCGATTCAGCAGGAGCAATTGCTCCTTTATGCGGCAACGGAATGAGTATAGCCATGCGATCTTCAAAAATTATTTCAGCTTACGTCTCTATGTATTTACAGAATAAATTAGCTAAAAATGAACTAATTCAATTGTATAATAATGATTGGAATAGAAACTTTTCAGTAAGAATAAAAACAGGTTTTTATCTACAAAAGCTTTTTGGAAAACGCTTTTCTACAATTATTAGTCTTAAAATATTAAATAGATTTCCAATGCTATTTAACAAACTCATTTCATTAACTCACGGTAAAATTTTTTAATTATGGAGCCAAAATTTATCCCTTACTCAAAAACACTACTTCGCGGAGAAGAGCTGTTAAACGAAAGTAGAAGCCACCCTCAGTTTATGGAAGGCCGCAGAACAGTTAGAGAATTTTCGACTGAGCCTATTGCCATGGAGGTTATTGAAAACATAATAATGACAGCTTCGACGGCACCTTCAGGAGCAAACAAGCAACCTTGGACTTTTTGTGTAGTAACTAATCCTGGTTTGAAATCTCAAATTCGTGTTGAAGCTGAGAAAGAAGAATATGAAAGTTATAATAATCGCATGCCTCAAGAATGGTTAGATGATTTAAGTTATTTAGGCACAGATTGGCATAAGCCATTTTTGGAAGATGCTCCCGCTTTAATAATTGTATTTAAAAAATTGTATGACTTGGAAAACGACATAAAAAAAACTAATTACTATGTTACTGAATCTGTAGGGTTGGCTTGTGGCTTTTTATTGCAGGCGATTCATCAATGCGGTTTGGTTGCTTTAACTCATACACCCAGTCCAATGAATTTTTTGTGCAAACTATTAAATAGACCTATCAACGAAAAACCATTCTTGTTGATTCCAATTGGCTATCCTGCCGAAAATGTTATGGTGCCTGATATAAAACGTAAGGAAATGGATCAAGTAATTATAAACTATAAATAAAACACAATGATTGATTACAAGAGTTATTTTGAAAAAGGAATTTCATACAAAAAGTACCTTGAAAACATGGAGAGTGAATTACAAAGTAAAATCCAAACGGCTTATTCGAAGTACATTCCCATGAATGCTCAACGCATGAAACGGTTGGAAAAAACGTTTATTCTAAACAATGAGCTAGTTTCAGTCCACACTAAAATTAAGTGGCTTGCTATTAGTGAAAATTGGTGCGGTGATGCTTCACAGATAATGCCGGTGATAAATAGAATTGCTGAGTCTTCAGATAACAAGATTGAATTAAAGATAGTTTACCGAGATGAAAACCTTGAATTAATAGCGGAGCATTTAACGAATGGATCAGAATCTATACCAAAACTTATTCAGCTAACTGAGGATTACAAATTAATTTCAGATTGGGGGCCAAGGCCAAAACCTGCACAGGAATTGGTAGTGCAGCTCAAATCAAATCCTGATACTGCTTTAACTTATTCAGAAGAGCTTCATAAGTGGTACGCAAAAGACAAGCAAACAGAAATTTTGGATGAATTGCTAAAACTAGTTAAACATTAAAATCAAAGATGCTAAGTTTTATTTTTTGTCTAAAAGCTTAGGTTGATTTAGTCGTCTTTGGGTTGTATCTAACAAACAACTATTAATTCGATTTTATGATTTTCTTGAATAATTTCTCGTTTTCAGATTCAACAATTAAGTTGTAACATCCACTATTTAAATCGGAAATATCAATCCTAATATCTTCATTCGAGTAATCAATTATTTTTACTTTTCTTCCGACAGCATCAATAAGATAAATTGACTCTATCTTTTGATTAAACTCGTTGGAAAATTTTAAATTTAATACAGTGCTAGCCGGATTTGGATAAATATTAATTCCGAGATTGCTCGATATTTCTTTAATTCCAACTGGTTGCGAAGTAATATTCCAGGTTAGTGTATCACCTTGGACTTCATAACCATCTTGATAAACGTATAATTTAATAGTGCCATTTCCAATTGTTGTAATAGGCTCAATGTCAATGCCAACAAAACCATCTGTGCCAACTGAAATACTATCCATAGTTGTAGGTCCGACAGGTACACCACCATAACAAGCACCCACATCACAGGTCGCATAAATCCAATCATTTGGAACATTAACCAATATTCGTTTCCATTTTAAAACAAGTTTAGAATTACCTAAATTTGTTAAATAAATTTTCGAAGCAGAATTTTGATTTAACACTACATTTAAATTAACATTATTAGAAGTAGTTAAGCTATAAGACTTCTGCGAAAATGATGCAGTTGGTAATAAAGTAATCGAAATAATAAGCAGAATTATTAGTTTCATTTTCATGTTATTTAATAAATAATTTATCTGTTTTTAAAATGTCATTTTTTGTTTTGATTTGATATATATAAATACCGGATGTTACAGTTGATAGATCTATCTTTTCTTTAATATTTTCGAGTGTTTTAGTGAAAATTATTCGGCCTGTTAAATCATGTAATAAAAAAGTAGCGTTTTCAATTAATTGAGATTGATTAATATATAAGTCTCTTTCGTTTATAAAAACATTAAAACTATTATTTACAAATCTATTTTTACTCAATCCGGTTGCAACATTGTTTGTAGTGGCAGCAACTTCTTCTGATTGAATTACTGATTTAGTAGTTGCATCTTGCAAAATGGCTAATGTAAATATTTTAGAAAAATCCCATGCATTATTTATTGTTGATTTATTTACATATACTATCGAATCATCAACATTTGCTGGTATTGTAATAGCAAAACCAGATGTTCCAGTTAACGATTTCCTAAACACATCATAATGTACTGGTTCTCCATTACTACCTGTATGGTTAACTGATTCCTCGGCTAATGCAATAAATAATTTAGCATTGTTTAATGTATGTGTAGCAACTGTTTTAACAACAATTTTAGCTACAATAGAATCATTAGCATATTTGTATTGATATATTTTAATACTAACAGGTGTAGTTTGAGATAAATAAGGTGTGAAAATTGAAGCAGAACCATAATTTGCTCCGTTTGCAATAACGCTGCCCTGTATAACTAGGCGTGGCGTGCTGCCATAAATTCCATAATAATTTGTTCTACCATCATTTTCGGTCGCATTATGTTGGCTCAATACACAACTGCTGTATGGAGAACTTGGGTGAATTGCTAAATGAATAACATTAGTTTGTGCATTTAAATTTGTATAGAAACCGGGATTTCTAGATGCACAATTTCCACAATTTGAATTTGTGAAATGTTCAACAACTACTTTTTTTGACACTTGTGCCGTTAAACCTGCAGTTAGAGTAGCGAATGCTATTAATAAGAATTTATTTTTCATTTTAAAGTATTTATTATACAACAAATTTATAGATAAGTTTAAATCAATACTGTCGTATAAATGACAATACAAATAATTATTTAATCTTTTTTTCTTCTGCTTGTAGTACTTCGTAGTACGTTGCACTTAAAGGATTTGCATCATAAACATAAGCTATAACATAACATTTATTGCTGTTATAAGAAGAGTTAATGGTATAGTTTGAATATAGTTTCACAACCGAATCATTTGGATTTGCAGGTGTTATAAAAATTGCATCGCCCCATTCGCTATTAATTGCCCCACGTAATACATGTCTAAATATATAGTTAGTGTTTAACTGGTTACCCGATGGTAAACGATAATCTATTTGTTCTGCAACGATACTATCTTCGCTTAATAAAACTACTACCCTATAGTTTCCATCATTGACAGCTAATGATTTTACGATAACGGTTGTGTTTAAATTTGAATTAGTTGAATTGAAATTAGTTTTAATTTTTAATTCAAACTTAGCTTCTTGATTTACAATTTGTGAAATGTCACTTCCCCAAATAGACGGTGATTTAATAAAACTACCTTGTCCGTAACCAACTCTATTTACTAATCCATTTGGGTTTCCGGCAGAAGAAATGCCAAATTGAGTATCATAATTATTACCAACCGTAGTTCTAAAATCTGTTGGATAAGTTGTATTTACTGTAGCAAAAAAACCTGCGTGTATAGAAAGCGGAATTATTTTATTTGTATATTGATTTTGCAACGCATTAGAAATATCAGAAGCCGCAGGGCAGTTTCCACATTTGTGCCCAGTATATTTTTCGAGTAATACTTTTTTGTAAATAATCGAGGGGTTTATTGCTGTTGTAGGCTCAATTGGAGGATTTGCATTTTTAACAATATCACAACTTATAAAAGCAATTATACAAAAACTGTATAATAAAATAATTCTATTTATTTTGATAGCAAACATATTTTTAAAAACTAGATGAAATATTAATTGATAACCCATTGGATGCTGGAACAAATCGGCATACGCCTCCTGCACAAAAAATACCTTGACGTTGGCGTCCATAACTTAAACTAATACGGGTGGGGCCACTTGTATAGCCAATCATTCCGTAATAATAATGTAATTTCTTTTCGTCAATAGGATTACTGTAATTGTACTGATTTGCAATAGTAATATTCCAATGTGTGTTTGGAGTCCATTCAATTAATCCCGATAACCAAGAGCCTGTATTATTAGCAATATTTTTTTCGCCATTTACATCATAAGTGCTTTTTTTATAATCGTAACTCCCAAAAAAGCCTTGTGTTTCAAAACGAATAGCTGAACCAGTTTTATAACGGTATATAACATCTATTACTCCTATGTGAGAACTAATATCTGGATGTTCAGCTTTATCAAGCGTACCATATTGTACAAGAGATTGATTTAAAAATTGATTAGCATACATTATGGTAAATTTTAATTTTTTATTTATTTTTTTTGAAATTTCAATATTAAAGTCGTGATAGTATTTATCGCCAATTGTACTATAATTAGTTGTGTATTTTAAATGTTGTATAGAATCTTTAGAAGCGTCTAATCCTATTGTATCTAATGCGTAATAAGCAGATGTGTTTATGGTTATTTCTGTTCCGTAATTACCACCAAGCAACGTTCCTTTTTTTATCATATACTGTAGTTCTGCAGTGCCACCAATTTCTCCATTAGGTTGTGTAGCATAAGGATAATATGCCATTAATGAATACGTATGGAATTTACTAAAATCTGGCTGATAGTTTATCAAATTTATCGTTCCCTGTGCATTTCTATCACTTCTAAAACTCATATTATCAGCTAATTTAGCGGATAACATAGCAGAAAATCTTTCTACACCATAAGATGCGGAAGCAATAAAGGCTTTACCATCTTTGTACGAAAAATTATTTTGATAAGATGGGTCATTTATTTTATAGGCATATTCCGTATTAATATTAAAACCACCACTTATAATTGACATACGTCCTGCAAACGAACCAACGTTTTCTGGAAGTACTAAAGTTGGGTCTTGGTCTGGCTGATATTTACTAACAAAACTCCCACCTAAAATAATTTTTGTTTTATAATTACCTAATACAGAATCAAAGAGTTCATTTAAATTAATTTCGCCATCCACCCCTCTAACTGTGCCTGGCGATAAAGAAAAATAAGTACGTTGTTTAGCAACTAATCCTTTTAAGATAACACCTTTTTTAGGCATAAAAGTGATACGCATTCCATCAAAAGCATTATCATATAATAAGCCTCTATTTTCATAAGCTCTTAATATGAGTCCGCTACCAAACTGCTCATAAAAATTTCCAACGGTAATATCAATATCTTTATGCTGATATCTTGCAAAGCGATAGGGAATACCTGAACCTTTATAGCCAGGTAAATATCCTAATAGTGGCGGGTTATAACTTTCATAACGAACGCCGGCACTAAAGCCTCCTTTTTGATAATTTATATTTCCGAAGGCATTATATCTAAACACTTCGTTACCAGGGTCAGAACCGATGAGTGTATCTTTAATGTAGTTAGTAGCGTCTATTTGAAAATTACCATGTACTGAACCCAATTCGTCCTTTATTACCTGCGCTTGTGATTTATTAATAACTAGTAATAATAAAGCAAAAAAAATATGTGCGTTTAGTTTCAATTTTTAAAAATTAATTAGTGCGTTATTTTTTCTCCTTTTATTAATTTTCTTACATTTTCAAAAATAATATCTTCGTCGCCTTCAGCATAAGAGTTATGGCTCCAAACTACTTGCCCATTGCCATCTATTAAAAAGGTATGAGGTACATTATTAACATTCATTGCCCTTTTAAAATCCTGATTTTCGTCAATGTAAACTTCATAAGGCCAGTTTTTCATTTTAACATCAGTTATCACCTTTCCGGCACTACGAGCATCATCAATAGAAACTGCAATTAACTTAACACCTGTTTCTTTTACGAGTTGCGCGTAACCTTCATTTATGGCATCTAATTCTTTTTTACAAGGTTTACACCATGTTGCCCAAAAACTAATAATCATTGGTTTTCCATTATTATTAATTGTGTTGGAGTTAACTAAAGACCCATCTATTTTTTTTAAGGTAGCCTCGGGTATTTTCCAATCTTTTATATCCTTAAAAGAAAGTAGGCTAAAGAAAATTAGCACCAATATAATAGCATTTTTTATTTTCATATGTCTAAATTGTTTGTTTTTAATTGCCCCATGGTATATCCCTGTTTAGTCATTCGTGTTTTAGCCGCTGGCAACATGGCTATTTCATATTTTTATATTTATTGTTTTTAATTGTCATATGGCATAGCCACATTATTTAAATTCGTGTTTGTGATATCAACAACATGGTATCTTCATAATAACGAATTTATATTGTTTGTTTTTAATGTATTGTCGGGTAAACGACTTATTGGCAACTTTTTCAAACTTAAATTTGTCAAAAAACTTATAACATATGAAAAAAATAAATTGGTTACTTGTATTATCGCTTTTCTCCTTGTCATTTATATCCAAAGCTCAACCAGTGGGATTAAATATTGGCGATATAGCGCCTGATTTTACTGCTAAGAATCAAAACAATAAAGATGTTAATTTGAAGGAGTTGCTAAAATCGGGCCCAGTTGTAATACTATTTTACCGTGGTGAGTGGTGTCCATACTGTAACAGACAATTAAAAGCATTAGAAGATTCCCTTGCTTCAATTAGTGCAAAGGGCGCTAATATTGTTGCAATTTCACCTGAGAAATTAGAAAATATCAATAAGACAATTGAAAAAACAAATATTACTTACAATGTAGTTACAGATGAAGAATCACAAATAATGAATGCTTATAAAGTAGCTTTTGAATTGGACGAAAAGACAACAGAAAAGTATAAAGGTTACGGCATAAATTTAATCGAAAGAAACGGATCAAACGGAAATAATTTACCTGTACCTGCGGTTTATATTATTAGCAAAGAAGGGAAAATTACATACAGATATTTTGACGTTGATTATAAAAAAAGAGCGAGTGTCCAAGAAATCCTGAAAAATTTATAGATTTTAAATGAATGGCCGGGTGGATAAATGTTTAATTGCTTTTAAAGGAATAATTTTTTTCATAAGTTTTATTATTTTCAATAAGGCATTTTCCATTCCGGCTGATTCATTAAAAAAAGTGAAAATCGGGGTATTACCCTCGGCTTTTTACACACCAGAAACACGGTTAGGCTTTGGAACTTTAGTTTACAGCCACTTTAAAACAAACAAAGGCGATTCGCTTTTAAGAAAGTCAAATACACAGTCATACATTTCTTATACTATTAATAAACAATTTGCTTTTGAAAATGATTATCAAATTTGGTTAAAGAGCAATTTGTTTTATTTAACAGGTGCGGTAGATTTTAGCCGCTTTCCTGAATTTTTTTACGGTATAGGAAATGATACAAAAGAAACAGACAGATTAATGGTGTCTTTCGATTTAATGAGAATACAAACAAAAAATTTAATACGGATAAAGAATAATATTTATGGTGGTATTTTATTTCATTATCAAAACCTTTTCAATCAGGATGTGAAACTAATGTCTAATTCCTCGTGTATGGAAGTACATGGAAATATGGGCTATACGGCAAGTGGTATAGGGCCAGTTTTTATTATGGATAATCGAGATAATCCCCTAAATCCAACAAAAGGAAGTTATTTAGAAGCTTCCTATGTTGATTATAAGAATATTATCAATAATAAAAATATGTTTACATCATTAACAATTGACGCTCGTAAATATTACACCATTTTAAAAAAAGTAGTTTGGAATGGAAACGCTTACTTCGCATATAATAAAGGAGAAGTACCTTATCGGATGCTCCCTGAAATTGGAGGTGCACGATTTTTAAGAGGCTATTACAGGGGGCGATTTAGAGATAATAATATGGTTTTATTACAGCAAGAATTTAGAATGCCTCTATATAAAATGCTCGGCGTTGCAATGTTCGGTGGTATTGGATCAGTAGCAAAATCTATAGATCAATTTAAAACAAATGAAATTCATTACAACTATGGCGTGGGCTTAAGAATAAGAGTAAATAAAAAGGAAAACACCAATATTAGAATTGACTATGGCTTTACTAAAGATTCACAAGGATTATATGTTGTTTTTGCGGAGGCTTTTTAAGCAACTATTTATTTTGCTATTTTTAAGCAATATTACTTTTGCTCAAAAAATAAACAAATTGTTCTGCAAAGATTCCACAACGCTTTATACAAAGCAAGATACAGTTTATTTGAACAAAACTACTCCTGTTGAATTTAACGACGCTATTCATATTGCTTTACAATATTACCCTGAATTAAATAAGACAAAAATAAAGTTCAGAGTTAAAAAAACAATTTCACCTCTTGCCGCAAGACCTACATTTTGGGCAATTTTCAGAACGCCATCTAAAAGAAAATATATTATAACCATTAGTAATTCAACAATTGTAAAACTAACGCCCATTCTATTAAAAAACCTAAGTTTTAATTCTCAAGTTGGAGTTATTGGTCATGAATTAGGACATATATCCTTTTATCAATCTAAGCGAGGTATTTATTTTATTAAACTAGCTTTAATGCATCTTGGCAAACGAGCTATTGATAAATTTGAATTTGATACAGACAAAAGGTGTATTGATCACGGGTTGGGTTTTCAATTATTGAGTTGGAGTAAGGAAGTTAGGACTAAACTTGAGTTGAACCAATGGGGAGGTTCTAATAGCCCAAATGGTAAGCGAGAACGATATATGAATCCTATTACAATTATTAACTATATGAGCACGCTTCCCATCTATATTCTAAATTAAAATCATCAAAACGTCAGTTGCGTGACAATTTACTGAATATCAATTAGCGAAATTTGCTTAAAATTCTAAAAAGATACACCAATGAAACATTCGTTACCAATTATTTTATTTATTCTTTTTTTAAAGATAAATGTAAAAGCACAGGAAACACCTATTGAAAAAAAAGGATATAAATACAACAATAACTTTGATTTGGCTCTAGCAACAAGCGGTAATCAATATTCTGGAGCCTTGTCATGGGTTAAGTTTCATTCAATAACAAAAAAGAAGCGTTTTAAAGTTGGTTATGGCTTGCGTTTTACCGGGCAAGGTGGTAAAGACCTTTACTACACAACGGCACCGGCCATTTTAACATCAAAGCAAACTGGCCCACAGGTTTTATTTTCGGAAACATTTCCCGAAAATATTGATACATTTTTTGTCTCGAAATCTCAAAATAATTCTTTGAACCTTAGCATTAACCTGCAATACACCATTAAAGAAAAATTTGATATTGGTTTTAATATTGATGCTGTTGGGCTTTCCTTTGGCGGTAATATTACTGGAAAATACATTGCATATCAGTCGTCTGATAATGGAACTCAACAATCTGCAAAACCCACTTCTTATAATTTATTGTTGGTTAGTGATAATGATATTGGGATGCTTAATTCTGAATTATATTTTCGTTATTGGTTTAATCAAAAGTTGGCAGTTCGAGCAGGAGCATCATTTTTGTTTACTGAATATACCACTAATAATAAGTTACGATTAGATAATGATCGTTGGAGAAATAAATCTTTGATGGGTTTAGTTGGTATCACATTCTCACCTTTTAGATAATCCATTCATGAAAAATATATTAATAATAGCTTTAAGCTTAATTAGTTTACGATTTGTTTCACAAACTGTTACCGCACAAAATCAAGAATGGATTGTAAATTCTTCTACTGTTAAATTCAAAATAAAAAATGCAGGATTCAACATTGATGGTGCTTTTGGAGGTTTAATCGCAAAAATATTTTTTGACCCTTCAAAAAATTACGGTAACTCAATTGAGGCAACTATAGAATCTAAGTCAATAAATACGGGAAACGGAACAAGAGACGGACATTTAAAAAAAACGGATTACTTTGATGTAGCAAGTTTTCCAATCATCACTATGAGAGCGACTCTATTTGGGAAAGAAAAGGACGGTAGTTTCAGGGGATACTTTAAGTTATCTATAAAAGGAAAAACAAAAGATGTTCTTGTTCCTTTTACGTTTACAGAAAAAGACGGAAAAGCAATCATAAAAGGCTCGTTTACTATTAATCGATTAGACTTTGGTGTAGGAGAATCGAGTATGATTCTTTCGAATAATGCTACAATAACTATTGAAGTTAATGCAAAAAAAAAGTAAGATGCTAAGACAAGAAGCCATAAAGCAACTCAAAAGCGTACAATATATTTTATCTCAAATAGAAGATGACGATTACAGTACTTCACTTACAACGCTAAAAGATGCATCTATCGGAAAGCACATTAGGCATATTGTTGAGTTTTATGAATGTCTGCTTTTTAATAATATTGATAATATTGTAAATTACGATTCAAGAAGGAGAAATCTACTTTTGGAAGAAAACGTAAAATACACAGATGATTTTATTACGGAAATAATTGATAAGTTGGTTAAAATTGAAAACAATTCAAGAATTTTATTGGTGTCAAAATACCAAGATCAAATCGTTAGTATGGAGTCCTCAATTTATAGAGAAATAACTTACAATATTGAGCATACAGTTCATCATTTGGCAATCATAAGTATTGTTATCCCAATACATTTTGAATATATTAATTTATCTGCGAACTTTGGATATGCCGATTCAACCATTCAGTATTTAAAATCTCAACAGGTAGTTTAATATATTATGTGTACAGTTACTTATTTACCATTTAATCAAAGAGAATTTATTTTGACATCTAATAGAGATGAAGATGTGAGTAGGCTATCGGCATTGCCAGTTCAAGAATATAAGGTTAATAATAGTACTGTTTTTTTTCCAAAAGATCAAAAAGCTAATGGTACTTGGATAGCCTATGATGTAAAGGGCTATACGCTTTGTTTATTAAACGGGGCTAATAAATCACATATACCACAAGCAAATTATAAAAAAAGTAGGGGTTTAATGCTATTAGACTTTTATTTTTATAATGAACCAGAAGATTTTGCAAAACTTTATGATTTTAAAGGAATAGAACCATTCACTCTTATTCTTGCTTATTCATGTTCAGATACTGAAAGAGTGAAACTTTATGAGATAAAGTGGGATGAAGAAAAAGTGGAACTAATAACACACGATTCATCTTTACCGCAAATTTGGTCTTCAGTTACATTATATAGTAATGAAGTAATTAAAGAAAGAAAGAAATGGTTTGAAGTTTGGTTGAGTAAGAACAATACTTATACAACTGATACTATTTTGTTTTTTCATCACTTTGGGGGCAATGGCTCAAGCCACAATGATTTGTTAATTAATAGAAGTACAAAAAAAACAGTTAGTATTTGTTGCATTAATAAAAATTTATCCCACACAGATATTATTTATGAAGACATTATTAATAAGAACTTCCATAAAAGCAAAGTAATTAATTGTTAATGAGAACACCATTATTCATAGCAAAATTTAGTAAGTACGAATATTGGCCTTGGTTATTATTTTACCTTCCCGTTCTTCCTTATTGGCTTTTTCTAGCTATAAAAAGCAAATCCCTGGCATATTTTACTGTTGCAAATCCTGGAATAGAATTGGGTGGTTTTTATGGCGAAAGTAAATCTGAAATTTTGGATTTAATTGACAAAAAATATTTACCAAAAGCAGTTTCCGTTGATAATTCTATCGATTTTGGATATGTATTAGATCAAATAAAGGAACTCGGCCTAATCTATCCAATAATTGCAAAACCTGATGTGGGTGAAAGAGGTAATCAAGTAACATTGATTCATAACCAACAAGAGCTTATTCTTTATAATGTAAAATCAAAATCGAAATACATCATTCAAGAATATATTGATTACACCATTGAATTAGGAGTTTTATATAGTAGAATGCCAAATTCCCAAAAAGGGAAAGTAAGCTCCATCACTTTAAAGGAATTTTTAAGTGTAATCGGAGATGGAAAATTAACAATTAAAGAATTAATGCAAAAAAGTTTGCGAGCAAGGTTTCAAATTGAGCGTTTAAGTATAGAATTTGGCGACAAAATGAATAGTGTTCTTAAAGAGGGAGAAGTGAAATTATTAGAACCGATTGGTAACCATTGTAGAGGGACAAAATTTATTGATAATAATTTTCTTATTAACGAAAAATTAAATGAAGTTTTTGATAAAATTTGCATACCAATTAATGGATTTTATTACGGTAGATTTGATTTAAAAGTAAAAAGCATAGAAGATTTATATAAAGGAGAAAATATTCGAATTATGGAGCTCAATGGTGCAAGTTCAGAACCCGGTCACATTTACGATCCTTCTTTAACTCTTCATAAGGCATATAAAGACTTATTAAGCCATTGGAAACGTTTAGCTGATATATCTAAAGGAAATATGAAACTAGGATTTAAACCAGTTTCATTTCTACTAATCATAAAGAGTTATTGGAAGTTTGTTGTTTTGAAAAAATAATCAATGAGATTTAGCCTAAATTAATTTCTTAAATTTGATGACAGATTCTAAACCTGAGCAAAAGTTCGATAAGTCGAGGTGTTCGGGTACAAAAAAGCCGCTGAATATTAGCGGCTTTTTTAATTTAAAACAAGTTTGAATTTACATTTAGTACTTTCCATCTCTCTTTTCAGCGCTTGTTAACTATAGCCTGCCAATAGTATTATATTTAAAGTTATTTGTAAAGATAGATTTATGATATACTATAAAACAAAAGGATATGAAAAAGCCTCTCAAATTTGAGAGGCTTTACGTTTTATTTTGATTGAGGACTTTTAAAGAAGTCTTGTTGTTTTTTATTATTAGGATCTAAATCTTTAATAATTGTAAAAAAATCTTTAGCCTTTGCATTATCTTTTACTGTTAAATAATAATATCCTAAATACTCACATGCTTCAATAACGTTGGTTTTTGACCCTGCTCTTTCCTCAGGTTTAACAAGTTCTAAAGCCTTTTCATAATGAGGTTTTGCTAACCATTTCTCATTTTTTGGATCTTGTTGAACATTTGCTTTTCCTCTCCAAAAATATGCTGTAGCAAATGTTGGAATTGATTGAGTTACTTTAGAAAAACAAGTATCAGATTTTACGAAATCTTTTGGACCAAAATAATATGCGCGACCCATCTCGAAATAATCTTGTCCAGATAAATTTTTTGGATCTCCTGCCATTTTCTTTTCGTATGTTTCAATTGCTTTAGTATACTTCTTGGATTTCATATATGCTTTAGCAATTTCGTTAGTAATATCTCCGGCTAGCTTAGGATCAACCTGTGCTGCTTTTTCCATCTCAATAATGCCCAAACTATCTTTCCCTAACTTAGATAATAAAATTCCTTTATACTTATAGTCTGTTCCTACATATTTAAAGTTAGACACCTTCGAAGATTTTTCAAAAAATTTGTTGATTGCATTTAATCCTTTTCTGTATGCAGAGGTGTCTTGCTTTCCAGGTAACTCGGCATAAGAGTAACCTAAATATCTTTCTAAATATAGGCTTGCATTTCCGTTTTTTTGTAAATTTTCAATTTCAGAAATGGCTTCTGCATATTGTTTATTATTAAAAATAAATGCCGCATAACGCTCACGGGCTTCATCAGAATTATTTAACTCTAAATATTTTTTATAACTCTCAACCGCGTTTGCCTTTTGTCCAGCTAAGTGATATAACTCTGCCTTTTCTCTATAAGCTGGTGCGTATGTTGGATCAATGCCTTCTGCTTTTTTATACAAATCTAAAGCTAATTGATAATTACGTCCGCGTTGGTATAATTTTCCTGCACGCAAAATACCTTTTGGTGATTTTGGATTTAGTTCAGTGAATTTATCATATTGTTTAATAGCTGGACCCCCCTCAGTAGGGTTTTTTTCTAATAAAGCATCGCCCATTAACAAATACGTCTCAGCATTTTTTGGCTCTATTTTAATAGCAGCATTCAATAAAGTGATTGCTTCATCTAAACTTTTGCTATCGGCGTTAATATAAGCTTCTGCTGTTTTACGCATTACCTCTGTGTTTTTATTAGCACCTAAAGTAGCTGCTTTAAAAAAGTTAGTTTTTGCATCAGCAGTATTTCCTTTGTACCATAAAACTTTACCTATACCAACATAATTTAGTGGATAAGTTGCATTTAACTCTGCTCCTTTTTGGTAATACATATTGGCAGAATCTAAATCTCCTTTTTTAAAGAAGTTTTCTCCATAATAAAAGTAGTTATCGCCTTTATTTGCCTCTTTAGCAATTAATGTTCTAAAATCTGCTGCTGCCGCTTGATAACGCTCGTTTTCAGATTTAGTAATAGCTTCTTGTAATGTTTGTGCAAACGAAGCACTTGATGCAATTACACCAGCGCTTAATAAGATTAATTTAGTTGTCATATTCATTATTATATAATTATAAAAGTACAGTATTTAAAAGTCAATTTGCCTGCCAAGCTTTGAGCTGTAACAAAAACAAGCCCAAATTTAACATTATTTTAGGGTTTGGAAAACTACGGTATATTATTTAATTCCATCCCTCCCCCTGCCCCCTCCAAAGGCGAATAAAAACAGTTTTACTTTAAAGGCGTCATATCTACTTCAATTAGGCGTTCTTCTTGTCGGTTTGGAGGCAATCCTTGTTTTAAAAACATTAATTGTCCTTTTTCTCCAGCAATAAAAGTTTCTATGCCTTTTCCTAAACTAAATTCGGCTGAACGGCGAATAATACAAATGGTTCTGCATATTGGATAATCTTTCGTAGCAATATTGGATTGATCGGGCATAAAAGCCGTTTCATTATTCTTTTTAGAAACCGCTAATAGTTTCACGTTTTTTAAAAATTCTTTGGTTGTATTATCGTCCTTATCACTTAACCAAGCGTAATCACAAACACCAATGGCTAATGAATTAGTTGAAATTGCTTTAATCAATTCTGGTGTATTATTTAATGCTTTACAGTTTTTACCAAACCCTTGAGTTGGTATTAAAGAATCTTTTAGTTGACGAGTACTACCTGAATTTGGATTATCAAAAACTATATTAATATGTTGCCCTTTTATGAAAGTACTGTCGTTTCCTTTTAGCAATTCAATTAACTCAGGTATTGAAATAGTTGAATCTGCAAAATCTTTGCTGACTACAAAAGCAATAGCATCACCTGCCACTGTTGAGGTTTGAGGTATAATGTTTTTTGATTTAAACTGCTGCATTTCTTTTTCAGTTAAAGGACGAGAAATAGCAATGACTTTAGAACTATCATTATATAAAGCCTCTATACATTCTCTTTCGTTAGATGAACGTAAGGTAATATCGGCATTATTATAGGTTGCTTTGAAGGTATAAATTTGATTGTTTATATGAAGCGTTAAGCCTTCGTCAAAGAATAAATTTACTTTGCCAGATGTTGGCGAATCCTTTTTACGATTATCTTCATTAAGTCCACAAGAAAATAAAAAGAAAGAAAAAATAATTAAAGCAAAAATTGATTTCATATATATTAAATCCGTTTGTCAAATATACAGATTTAACTAAATCAAGAATTTATGACTTGATAATTGGTCATGAATTGGCAATAAGTGGTTGAGGAGAATTAACTTAATAGTCTAATCGATTTTTTTAGTGCTTCAATAAATACATCTATTTCTTCAAAGGTGTTATAGAAAGCAAAAGATGCTCTGATGGTTCCAGGAATATTATAGAACTGCCATAAGGGTTGTGTACAGTGATGTCCGCTACGAATAGCCACGCCGTATTTATCTAATAAAGTGCCTATATCAAAGGGATGAATAGAACCTACATTAAATGAAATAACAGACGTTTTATGTTTGGCATTACCATAAATCACTAAGCCCTCAATTTCTTTTAATTTTTTGGTGGCATAGTGTAATAAATCGTCTTCGTGTTTTTGAATATTTTCAAAACCAATTTCAGTGACATATTTGATGGCAGCCGCTAAACCAATACCGCCTTCAATATGAGGCGTACCCGCTTCGAACTTTAAAGGAGAATCTGCAAATTCAGTTTTTTGTAAAGTAACTGTTTTAATGGTTCCTCCACCTGTTTGGTATGGACCAAATTTTTGTAACCATTCTTCTTTGGCATATAAAACGCCAACACCAGTTGGACCAAATAATTTATGTCCGCTAAACACATAAAAGTCACAGTCTAAATCTTGCACATCTGGTTTTAAATGAGGAACAGCTTGCGCTCCGTCAATTAATACAGCCGCTTTAGATAATGAACGAATGGTTGCTATCATTTCTTTCACTGGATTGATGGTTCCAAGTGTATTAGAAATCTGTGTAAAGGCAACTAGTTTTGTTTTTGCAGTAATTAATTTAGGAAGTACTTCTAAAATTAATTCTCCTGCTTGATTAATAGGAATGAATTTTAAAACAGCCTTTTTCTCTTCACACAATTGTTGCCAAGGAACAATATTACTGTGATGTTCCATTTGAGTGATGATGATTTCATCACCTTCTGTAATTGCTAAATGACCAAAACAATGCGCTACTAAATTTATGGATTCAGTGGTTCCTCTTGTGAAAATAATTTCACTTGATTGTTTGGCATTAAGATGTAATTGTATGGTTTTTCGAGCTTCTTCGTAAGCAATCGTAATTTCTCTACTTAAAGTATGAACGCCACGATGTATGTTTGAGTTTTGATAAGCATAATAATGTGTAATTGCATCAATAACCGATTGTGGTTTTTGTGCAGTGGCCCCATTATCAAAATACACTAAGGGTTTTCCGTTTACTGTTCTTGAAAGAATAGGAAAATCTTTGCGTATTTTATGGATATCTAACATATATTATTTTGTTTTACGGTGACTTCGGGAGCCTTAGCCACCATAAATTTAAAGTGCTTTTTCGAACAAATGTAATACTCTTTCTTGTAAAGAAGGGATTTCGATTTTGTCAATTAATTCTTGAGCAAAAGCTTGTAATAATAATTTACGAGCGCTGTCTTCTCCAATACCACGAGCTTTTAAATAAAACAAAGCTTCTGTGTCTATCTTACCAGTTGATGTTCCATGTGAACACTTTACATCATCTGCATAAATTTCTAATTGAGGCTTGGTATTAATTGTCGCATCATCGCTCATCAAAATATTTTTACTGCTTTGATACGCATTTGTTTTTTGCGCGTCTTTACGAACAAATATTTTTCCGTTAAATGTTCCTGCAGATTTATCTTTGGCGATGCCTTTGTATAACTCATTACTTTCGCAATGTGGCATTTGATGATCAATTAATGTATGATTATCAATTTGCTGAGTACCATTAGAAATAAATAAACCATTTAAATGTGCTTCGCAATTAGAATCTGCTAATACCACATTGTGATTGTTGCGCACTAATTCTCCACTCAAAGTCATGGTTGTGTTTGAGTAGTTAGAATACTTATTAATCTTTACTTGGTTAGTATTAACCGAGTAAGATAAAGCGCCTTCGTTTTGAAATGTATGACAGGTTAATTTTGCATTCTCACCCACAAACTTTTCGCTTACAAAATTTGAGAACACTTTTGCAGTACCGATATTATAAAAACTTTCAATTAAAGTTACTTGCGCATTTGCTTGAACATTAATAAAACTACGAGTATTTGTTACAAAATTAGCGTTGCCACTATTCACATAAATTACATGCAACGGCATGGGAATGATATTATTTCTATCAATTTGTAAAAACAAACCATTTGCCGAAAAGGCAGTGTTTAAAGCAATTAAGGCATCTGTATCAGATTTTGCTTGAGAACATAATAACGCTTTTTCAGAAGAAGATAATTCGTTTAACGAGTTTACTGTTAAACCTTTGACTATCATTTTCTCGCTTAACTCTTCATTATAAACACCATTAACAACTACTAAATTAATCGCCTCATCTATTTTCAATGGAGCAATATCAGCGTTCGTTAATTCATTGAAACTTTGTTCAACTGCTTTAAATTCTTTGCGAAGAACTGCTTCGATATTACAGTATTTATAGTCTTCGTGCTTGTTATTGGGAATACCTTTATCTTCTAAATATCTGATAGCAGAAATAATTTCTGCGTCAGGCATAAATGCAACCTTTGAAGACTTACTTTGAAGTTGGTCTAACAATGTTTGTGTAACTGCACTTTTATTATCTGCTACTAACGACATATTAATCTGCTATTTCAAATTCTTTTTTAATCTCATCATATCCTTTCGCTTCCATTTCTAGAGCTAATTCTTTTCCACCGCTTTTGACGATGCGACCTTTGTATAGAATATGTACAAAATCAGGAACGATATAATCTAATAAACGTTGGTAGTGAGTAATCACAATCGTTGCGTTATCTTTTGATTTTAATTTATTTACACCAGTTGCTACAATACGCAAGGCATCAATATCTAAACCACTATCCGTTTCATCTAAAATAGCTAATTTAGGATTCAACATCGCCATTTGAAAAATCTCATTACGCTTTTTCTCTCCACCACTAAATCCTTCGTTTACGCTACGACTTGCTAACTTAGCATCTAACTCTACTAATTTTGATTTCTCTTTTACTAAAGCTAAGAAATCTTTAGCCGCCATTTCTTCTTGTCCGTGGTAAGCACGAATTTCATTTAAAGCGGTACGTAAAAAATTAACATTACTTACTCCTGGTATTTCGATAGGGTATTGAAAGGCTAAAAATAAACCTTCACGTGCTCTATCTTCAGTTGATAAATCCAATAAATTTTTTCCATTGAATGTTACTTCTCCTTCAGTTACATCGTAATCTTCACGACCAGCTAAAACGCTTGATAATGTTGATTTTCCAGAACCGTTTGGTCCCATGATGGCGTGAACTTCTCCAGCTTTTACTTCTAAGTTAATGCCTCTTAATATTTCCTTATCGCCAATTGACGCGTGTAAATTTTTAATACTTATCATAATATTTATCCTACTGATCCTTCTAAACTAATTGCTAATAATTTTTGTGCTTCAACAGCAAATTCCATTGGTAATTTATTTAATACTTCTTTGCAATATCCATTAACGATTAAGCCAATTGCTTTTTCGTTATCAATACCACGTTGCTTACAATAAAATAATTGGTCTTCACCAATTTTACTAGTTGTTGCCTCGTGTTCTACAACGGCTGATTTATCTTTAATTTCAATGTATGGGAATGTATGTGCGCCGCATTTATCGCCCATTAATAAACTATCGCATTGCGAAAAGTTACGGGCGTTGCTTGCTCCTTTTTTAATTTGAACTAAGCCTCTATAACTGTTGTTACTAAAACCTGCCGAAATACCTTTTGATATAATAGTAGAACGCGTGTTCTTTCCAATATGAATCATTTTGGTTCCAGTGTCCGCTTGCTGGTAGTTATTTGTTACTGCAACCGAATAAAATTCGCCAACAGAATTATTTCCTTTTAAAATAACCGAAGGATATTTCCAAGTCACTGCAGAGCCTGTTTCTACTTGAGTCCAGCTAATTTTAGAATTGTCTTCTAAACAAATTCCACGCTTGGTTACAAAATTAAAAATTCCACCTTTACCATCTTTATCCCCTGGGTACCAGTTTTGTACAGTACTATATTTTACTTCCGCATTTTTGTGAGTAATAATTTCTACTACCGCTGCGTGTAATTGATTTTCGTCGCGTTGAGGAGCCGTACAACCTTCTAAGTAAGAAACATAAGCATCTTCATCCGCAATAATTAAAGTGCGTTCAAACTGACCAGTACCACTTGCGTTGATACGGAAGTACGTTGATAATTCCATTGGCGAACGAACCCCTTTTGGAATGTAGCAAAATGAACCATCTGTAAATACTGCAGAATTTAATGCTGCATAAAAATTATCAGTTGGTGGTACTGCCATCCCCATATATTTTTTTACTAATTCAGGATGATCTTGAACCGCCTCACTGAATGAGCAAAAAATAATTCCTTTTTCTGCTAAGGTTTCTTTAAATGTTGTTTTTACTGAAACGCTATCAAATACAACATCAACAGCAATATTACTTTGTACACCACTTAAGCGTTTTTGTTCTTCTAATGAAATACCAAGCTTTTCGAATGTTTTTAATAATTCAGGGTCTACTTCATCTAGGCTTGCTAATTCCTTTTTAGGTTTAGGCGCAGAGTAATAAATAATATCTTGAAAATTTGGTTTGGTGTAAGAAACGTGTGCCCATTCAGGCTCCACCATGTTTTGCCAATTACGAAAAGCTTTTAAACGGAATTCTAACATCCATTCTGGTTCGTTTTTTTTAGCTGAAATAAATTTAATGATGTCTTCGTTTAACCCTTTAGGCGCCTCATCAGCGTCGATATTGGTTGTAAAGCCCCATTCGTAATCTTTATTGATATGTTCTTCTAGTATCTCGTTTGCCATTGTATAAGGTTTGATGTTTGTATGTTTAATGTTTCAGAAAACAAGCAAACTTTAAACTGAAAAACTTTCTCCGCAACCGCAAGAACGCGTAGCGTTAGGATTTCTAAAAACGAATCCTTTACCATTTAATCCGCCACTGTAATCTAATTCAGTTCCCACTAAGTATAAAAAGCTCTTGCGATCAACTACTACTTTTACACCATTGTCTTCAAATAATTGGTCGCCTTCTTTTATCACGTTATCAAAAACGAGATTGTACATTAAACCAGAACAACCACCACCATCAACACCTACACGAATGAAGGTATCGGCTGGTTTATTTTCTTCTTTTATTAAATTAATAGCGTGCTCTTTTGCCGCGTTGCTTACTGTTATCATTTTGTAAGTAATTAATTGTTAGTTACTTGGTGCTTATCCTTAATTAGATTAATTCTAAACGGTGTACAAAAATACCACTTTTATGGTATATGTGCAAATATTTTAAAGCATTATTAAACTCAACTATTCGGACATTAATTTTGCTAGAATTTAGAAAATCATAAATCTTACCTTTTTAAGTTGTATTTTCATGAAGCATAAATTATGAAAACAAAAATCACTGAAATAAAGGAAAATTATACCGTTAATCGCCCTACAAAAAATTCAACAGGAGAAAGAGTATATGAAGAAAAAAGCTTCACTCGTTATAAGGATGTAAATACGGTTACGGGTTGGGCAAGATTTGGGCATTATGCATTGGATGTAATTTTTTATTACATTTTTGCCATGATTTTAGCTGTGCCAATAGTTATTATTTTGATGACTTTAGGAATGGATGTTGAGAACTTAGGAGAAGGAAGTGGTTGGTATAATATATTAGATCGTTTAATATCTTGGTTAGTATTATATCCAGGTTATTACATTTTATTTGAATCAACTATGCAAAGCACGCCAGGAAAAATTATTTTAGGAAGAGTTGTTGTTGACGAGTATGGCGAAAAGCCTAGTTTTTTAACTATTGTTAAACGATCATACTCTCGTGTTGTTCCATTTGAAGCATTTTCTTGTTTATCAAACCTTGGTTGGCACGATACCTGGAGTGATACGTTTGTTATTAGAAAAAAAGATTTAGAAGAACTGAAATTAGCCATAAAAGCCCAAGAATTTGGACAGGAATCATAATTAATCTTTAACCCTACTAAACTTTAACGCTTTTAAAATAAAATTAGGCAGTGCTTTTTTTGGATCACGCTTACGTAAATCTAAGTACCAACCAATTTTTTTAACCACTGGTAGTTTTTTAGTTTCTACAAATTCTATTAAAGTGCCGTCTGCATCTTCAATATAAGTAAAGTGTCCAGCAGCTTCGCCCATTTCAAAACCTGCCCCACCATCTACGGTAAAAGGTTGCCCCGCTTTTATGCAAGCTTCTTCTAAAGCCTTCATGTTTTTTATATCAAAACATAAATGAATAAAGCCACAATCTCCCCACAAACGATTCTCGAATATTTTACGTGGTGTATAATCAAATGCTTGAACTAATTCAATTTCATTATCACCTAATAATGGACCAAAGCTTCCTTCGCGAGATTTGCTGTTTCTTAAAACCACTCTTCTGAATTTCTTCTGTGATCCTTCAACACCTTTCCAATCTGTAAATGTGTCTGTTGTATCACTTACCACTTTGTCAAAACCTAATACTGTTTTATATAGTCCAATAGATTTATCAATATCTTTTACGCCAATAACAGCTCCTAAAATCCCACCTGTTGAGAAATCTTTTTGCTGATACCATGATGCTTTTTCTTCAATAATTTCAAATACATTTCCCCATAAATCATGAATATAAAAATGCTTTCTGCCATCAGGAGCTGTTGTTACTTGGGTGAGCATTTTAGCCCCAAAGTTTTTTAAATGAGTATATGAAGCCTGAATATTATAGGATTTTATTTTTCCAGCAAAAATACCAATATCACCTAGTTGAATTTGAAAGTCTGCATTTTGAGCTTGGCGACTTGTGTATTGCCAAATTTCAAAACCACCACCGCCATTCATACTTATGGCCAAAATAGCATGACGTGCATGTGGCATATTAGCCGTGTAAGGCAACATCAATTCAGCCATAGCGGCCTCTTCAAATATTTTTATATCAGTACCAAATGCTTTACGGTACCATTTAAAAGTTTCTTGTACGTTAGTGTTTCCAACTCCTAATTGTTGTATTCCAGAAATGATGTAGCTCATATATTTATAATAACGTGTAAAATTAAAAATTAAAACGATTAGACCTCGTTTCCTATATATTTCATCACTATATATTTTTCGGGAACTATTAATTCAGAAGTACAATAGTTTAATTTTTCCTGCATTTGTGCAGGAAATTCATCAACTACACAAAATCCAAATGGTTCAAAAAAGGATGGGATGATACAAACTAAGAAAAGTGGTGTTTTTGATTTTTTGATTAATGCTTTCACTAACTCTTTTCCAATCCCCTGCAATCTTTTTGGCTCAATCACTCCTAATGAACAAAGTTCGTGGCAGTTTTCTCTTTGTCGAATTCTACCAAACCCGACTAATTCGTTATTACTCATAGCCACTAAAAACTCTTCTTTGTTTAGTGCTCTATTATCCAATTCAAATTTTTGAATGAACTTTTTGATTACTTCAAAATCATTTTCTGATGCGGGTTTGACTATTAAAGGTTTGATAAAAATAGGTTTTGTTTAAAGAATAATACGAAAATTGCCCAACAATAATACTAAAAATTAAACAAAGTGTTTTTATGATTTTTATTTGTTTTAAAAGACCATAAAAGGTGCAATAAAGTTGTATTTTTGTGTATATCATCAAACAAAAAATCATGCAAAAAGAATATGACGTTGTAATAGCTGGTGGAGGTTTAGCGGGCTTAACGCTTTCTATCCAATTAAAACAAGCAAATCCAAATATCTCGATTCTAATTTTAGAAAGTAGAGATAAAGCGGCTGCCATTGCAGCTCATAAAGTGGGAGAATCAACGGTTGAATTAGCTACGCATTATTTTAGAGAAGTGTTGGGTTTAAAAAATTACTTAGAAGAATTTGAATTACCAAAACACGGTTTACGTTTCTTCTTTACGGATGAGAAAAAAACAGAATTATCAAATCGTGTAGAGTTAGGTCCACGTTTAAAATTACCTGTACCAAGTCATCAATTAGATAGAGGTACGTTTGAAAATTATTTAGAAAAACACACTAAGGAATTAGGTACTGATTTTTTATTAGCCGCTCGTGCAAAAGATGTTGTATTTGGTGAAAACGGCGACATGCATGAAGTCATTTATGCTCACGAACGCGAAGACAAAAAAATAAAAACAAAATGGTTAGTAGATGCAACGAGTCGCATTAGCTTACTAAAGAAAAAATTAGGATTTCAAAAAGAAGCGCCACATAATGTAAACGCCGCTTGGTTTAGGGTAAAAGGAGTGGTTGATATTGACGAATGGAGCGACAACAACCAATGGAAAAACTTTTTAGCGCCAAAACTTCGTTATTTAAGTACCGTTCATTTCATGGACAAAGGTTACTGGTTGTGGATAATTCCTTTAGGTTCAAAAAACACTAGTATTGGTATTGTAGCTGATGAGGATATTCATCCATTTGAAACCATTAACACTTATGAAAAGGCGGTGGCTTGGATTCATAAACATGAACCACAAGCCGCTAAATTTGTTTGTCCAAATAAAGAAGATATTTTAGATTTTAGAATTTTAAAACACTTTGCACACGATAGTAAACGTGTGTATTCATCGGATAGATGGGCCGTTACTGGAGAAGCTGGATTATTTTTAGATCCATTTTATTCTCCAGGTAGCGATTTTATTTCTTTAAATAATACGTGGTTAAGTGATTTAATTTTAAGAGACTACAAAGGAGAAGACATTACCGTGCGCGCTCAAATTTATGAGCAAACACATTTATCATGGTTTAAAGATTGGTTACCAATTTATCAAGACAAGTATAAATTGATGGGCAATACTCAAATTATGGTATTTAAAATATTTTGGGATTGGGCTATTTATTGGTCGGTGCCATGTTTATTATTTACCAACCATGGGTTTACTGATTTAAAAGTATTGAAAGAACTATTTGTTTCTGAGAAAAGTTTAGGACGAAAATTTGGTAAATTAAATAAAGCTGTTCAAGATTTATTTATTGATTGGTTGCCTTACGAAAAAGCCATATTTGAAAATAGATATATTGATCCTTTAGATTTAACTTATCTAAAAAGTTTTCAAAGAGGAATAGACGAAATGCATGGGGCTGATACGATTGTATCTAAAGTAGCTCAAAACATTGTGGTTTTAGAGAAAGTAGCGGCTGAATTATTTCGTTTAATTAGTCATCAAGTAAATAATACAGCTTTGGATATTGTTGTGGATCCATATTTAATTACACTAAAAACTCCTTATAATGCAGCTGAGCATGTAAATGGATTAATGGTGGACGAATCTATTAAAATGGATGTAGAGAAAATGTGGTTTTACGAAAACAACGTTATGGCTTAGTTTTAAGATATAAGCTTTTAGATTCTATTTTTTCAATTAACAAGTAATTTGTTACCACTCATTTTTCATAAGAATTCGTGTTAGTTTGATCATCGTTTTAAAGGAAATATCTGGATATGCAACTTGGTTTACAGTGCCAACAACATAAATATTTTTTTCAGGACAGTAGTATGCCAACGCTCCCGACAGTCCTGAATGGCCAATAAAGTTGGGAATACTTCCTAGTGGATTGAAAATCCAAGGAAGTTTAAATAGATGAATTCCAATACCCGCTCGCATTGGAAAAAATATTTTATTCCATTCTTGGAGTTCATTTAAGTTTGTGGATTGAAATATTTTACCAGTAAAGAACGCTTCAATAAACGAGAGCATGTCTTCTGATGTTGAAACAATTCCTCCATCTGAACCAAAGGAAGTCATTGCTTTGGGAATGGGCAATGGATTTGTTTTATAATAAAGTGTTTTAGGAGTTATGTCATTTATATCCTTATAAAGGTATGTTTTTGACAAATTTAGTGGTTTGATAATTAATTCATTACAATTATCGGAATAGGATTTATTTGTAATGATCTCAATAATTTTACCAAGTAGTTGGTAATTTGCGTCCGAGTAATGAGCTTTGTTTTTTGTTCCTGGAGCAAAAAGTGGTTTCATCAATTTCACTCTTTCAATTGATTCCTCAAATGACCATAATTGATCCTTTCCATTGATTAATTCTTCTTCTAGGCTTTTGCCATCTGGCATTTTATTCTGAAAATAATCTGGCAACCCAGATGTGTGGCCTAATAAATTTTTTATTGTGATTTCATTGGAGTAGTTTATTCCATGATATATATGCAATCCATGTAAAATTTTGTCCCCAAGATATTTACTTATTTTTTCATTTAAATTTAAATGCCCCTTATTTTTTAAATGAAGGATAATAGCTGTAGTAAATAGTTTTGTTGTACTTGCAATAAAGTATGATTGATTACCTCCTAAATTACCTGAAGAACCAACCCATCTAAAGTCTTCTTTCTTTATTGCGAATGAAGTGCCAAAAACTTTTTTTCCATCAACCGCTTCGGTTAATACAGTTTGCAATAATTTTTCAGTTTCAGTCATGTTTTACATTTATAAATGATTCTGTGATATTGAGACATTATTATCTTATAGGTCAGTTTTGTAGTTTAACGCTAGTTGTTTTTTAGAATATTTACATAAAATAATAAAACATATTATCTCTTATATCAGGGTTTAATTTATTTACTTGTCAGTTCTTAGCTAACAATTATTCTATTAACAAAAAAGCTCCTGAATATTCAGGAGCTTTAGAAAGATAAATTCGTTTAGTGACCACCACCATCATGTTCACCATCTGCTAATGGAACTGTTTGTGGGATGAAATCGTGTTCTGCTCCAGGCTTGCTATAATCATATGCCCAACGGTGAACTACAGGTAATGCACCTGGCCAGTTACCGTGTATATTTGCCATTGGAGTTGTCCACTCTAATGTATTTGAATTCCAAGGATTTTGAGGAGCTTTCTCGCCACGGAAAATACTGTAGAAGAAATTAAAGATGAATACAAATTGTGCTAATGCTGCGATGATAGCAAATACAGTTACTATTTCGTTAATGTCAATTAAGTTATCAAACATTGGAAATGCACTGTTAGTATAATAACGACGAGGTACACCTGCTAAGCCTAAAAAGTGCATTGGGAAGAATACCCCATAAGCTGATACAAATGTTACCCAGAAATGTAAATAGCCTAATTTTTTGTTCATCATACGTAAGAACATTTTTGGGAACCAGTGATATACACCAGCAAACATACCAAAGATGGCAGATAATCCCATTACAATGTGAAAGTGAGCAATTACAAAATAAGTATCGTGAACATTAATATCTAAAGTAGAGTCTGCTAAGATAATACCTGTTACACCTCCTGTTACGAAAGAAGATACTAAACCAATAGAAAACAACATTGCTGGAGTGTATTGGATATTACCTTTCCATAAAGTAGTAATGTAGTTAAATGCTTTTACAGCTGATGGAATCGCAATTAATAAAGTTGTAAATACGAATACAGATCCTAAGAATGGATTCATACCAGTTAAGTACATGTGGTGACCCCATACGATAAATGATAAGAAACCAATTGCTAACATCGATCCAATCATCGCTCTGTAACCAAAGATTGGTTTACGAGAGTTTGTAGAGATAATTTCAGATGTAATACCTAAAGCTGGTAATAATACGATATATACCTCAGGGTGACCTAAGAACCAGAATAAATGTTCAAATAGTACTGGGCTACCACCAACGTTATCTAACGGACGGCCACCAATATAAATATCTGATAAGTAGAAACTAGTTCCTAAACTTCTATCGCAAATTAATAACACAACACAAGAAACTAAAACTGGGAAAGATAATACACCTAAGATAGCTGTAATTAACATCGCCCACATAGTTAATGGCATACGAGTCATTTTCATTCCTTTAGTACGTAAGTTAATGATCGTTACGATATAGTTAATACCACCTAATAAAGAAGAAACAATAAACAAAGTCATGGAGATTAACCATAAAGTCATACCTAATTTTGATCCTGGCATAGCTTCTGGTAATGCAGATAACGGAGGGTAAATTGTCCACCCACCTGATGCAGGACCATCTTCGATAAATAAAGAACCTAACATAATCACACTTGATAAAAAGAAAAACCAGTATGATAACATGTTTAAGAAACCAGATGCCATATCACGTGCTCCAACTTGGTACGGAATTAATAAGTTAGCAAATGTTCCACTTAATCCACCAGTTAATACAAAGAATACCATGATAGTACCATGAATAGTAACCAATGCCAAATACATATTAGGATCTAGTACTCCGTCTTTACCCCATTTATCACCAAGGATTGCATTAATAAATGCAAATTTTTCTCCCGGCCATGCTAATTGCATACGGAAAATAATAGACATCGTCATGGCAACTACAGCCATAATAATTGCTGTAATTAAAAATTGACGAGAGATCATTTTATGATCCATACTAAAGATGTATTTACTCACAAAACTTTCTTCATGTTCATCATGATCATGAGCATGATCGTGGTGTCCTACGTGTTCTTTTAAATCTACTGAATGTGCGTTTGCCATTTTTATTGCTTTATTTTAGTACAACAATGTTTTATTTATAATTATTTTACAGCAACAGTTCTTACTGCCTTTTGTTTTGCTAACCAATCGTTATAATCTTTTTCGCTTTCAACAACGATAATCATACCCATATTGTAGTGAGATGCTCCACAAATTTTATTACATAATAATTGGTAATCAAATTCAACAGGCTCTTCTCCTTTTTTAGCACGAGCTTCATTAATACCAGCCATCAACTGAATAACGTAAGGATCTTTACGCATTTCGGCAGTAGTTTTGTTCGGAGTAAATTTAAATGTAGTTACCATACCTGGTACACAGTTCATTTGTGCACGGAAGTGAGGCATATACGCTGAGTGAATTACATCACGAGAACGCATTTTAAATTCGATTTCTTTTCCTACTGGAATATGAAATTCATTTTTAACTAAAATATCATCATAACTAGTTGCATCTAAAGTATCTAAACCTACATCATTTCCTCCATCAATTTGACGGTAGTCTGTTGAACCTAATGTTTTATCTTTACCAGCGTAACGAGCTGTCCAGTCAAATTGTTTGGCGTATAATTCAACAGTTACTTTGTTTGGATCTTCTGAACGAGTTGTAATATCGTTCCAGTATTTTAAACCAAAAATAATAATGAATGCTAATGTTACAGCTGGGACAATCGTCCAAAGCATTTCTAAACGATTGTCATGAGCAAAGAAAGTTGCTTTAACACCTTTTTTGCCAGCATATTTATATGAAAAGTAGAATAAAAACGCATTAGTAACAACGAATACAAAAGAAACTAGGTACATATTGTAATCCCACAAAGCATCAACTTTTAAACCATGTTCTGAAGCAGCTCCAGGTAATGAATTATCGCTCCAACGACCTACTTGCCAGAAGAAAAACACGATGAATAAAAAACCAAAAGCTAACATCGCTTTTCCGTTAAATGAGTTGTCGCTATCGCTTACACTCCACTCATGTCCTTTTTTAAATTGGCGCGACAATTCAACAACACGCATTAATTGATGCGCAGCAATGATTAAAAGTACAAGTCCGATTAAGATTAACAATTTCATATCAAATTATTTTATAGTTCTTTTTTTGATTTATTTTAGATTAGTAAGAATGGTGAGCACTTTCTTCTAAGAATGGGTGATTTTTAACCATTAATGGACGCTTAGAAAGGTTAGTTAACACAACATACATAAATAGACCTAAGAAGAATAAGAAGTTGCCTAGTTCCATCCAGCTTAATCCAGTCCAGTGGTGACCAACAGTTCCTGGCATTACTACCATGATAATATCTAAATAATGTCCGATGAAAATGATAACACCTACAAACATTAAGAAGAAATAATTTCTCTTAGAGTCACGGCTCATTAACATAATCATTGGGAATGCAAAGTTTACAAATAATACAGTCCACATTAAAGCTTTATATGATTCCCAACGTGTTTGGAAGTAAACGATTTCTTCTGGAATATCAGCATACCAAATTAACATGAATTGAGAGAAGTATAAGTATGTCCATAAGAAAGAAATTGCAAACATCCATTTACCAATATCATGAACAGTACTTTCAGTTACAAATTCTAAATATCCTAATTTCTTCAACCAAACAATTAAAATAGTTACTGTAATCATAGCACTAACCCACATTCCTGAGAAAATATACCATCCCATCATTGTAGAGAACCAGTGTGTATCAATACTCATGATCCAATCCCATGCAGAAGTAGAAGATGTGACAGCAAATACGACCATGAACCAAGCACTTAATTTTACATTTTTTAAGTGGAAACCTTTAGACTCTTCATGACCTAGTGCATCTGCATCCATTGAGTTTTTACGTAATTTCCAAGTAAACATAACCCATGCTACCATGTACAATATTGTACGAATCCACCAGAATACACCAAAGTATCCAATTTTTCCAGCTATTACAGCATCATAATTTTCTGAACCTTCTGTTGCAATACCTTCTGCCATCCAAGGATAGATAGTATTCATATGAAGTTGACCACAGATAAATATTAACAATAAAAATGATAAACCAACAGGTAAATACCACGTTACAGCTTCAATCACTCGTTTGATGGTAGTTGCCCAACCAGCTTCAGCTGCATATTGCAAACCTAAAAAGAAAGCCGCAGCTAACGCAATTGCCATAAAGAAGAATGATCCAGCAAATACGTTTGCCCATGCACGTGTTGCATGATAATGATGATCATCAGGTTGTTTATCAAACATAAACATACAAATGATAGATACTAAACCAACTGCCATCAAAATCATTGATGTCATTTTTGCTTTAGCTGGTACTACGAAATTTAATTTATCAGTGTTCATATTAAAAATTCTGTCGTATTTAAAAATTCGTTCTTAATTAATGTTTTTTTGTTGAATCAGCAGGTGCTACAGTTTTTGTACTGTCTGTTGCTACTGTTTTAGGTCCTTGTAATTTTTGTACATAATACACTAATTTCCAACGCTCTTCTTGTGTTAATTGGCTTGCATGAGAACCCATTGAGTTTTTTCCATAAGTAATAGAGTGGAAAATTTTACCTTCAGGTAAGTCTTTTAAAGCTGTATTATAAGCTGGTGGTGGACCAGGTAATTTAGCACCTACTTTTCCATCTCCTGCGCCTGTAGCACCATGACAGTGTACGCAGAATTTACCATAAATTACTTCGCCTTCTTTTTCAACTGCTTCAGAATAAGCGATAGGGTTTTTTAAGTATAATCCAGCTGCTTCGTATCCTTGAGTTGTATTTGGGTATACATAAGGCATATATCCTCTTGCAACTGTTCCTGCAACTGGCAATTTAGAACTATTGATTGTATCTCCATTAATAACGTGAGATCCATAGTATTCTAAAGATGGTGAACGGTACATGTCAGGCATAAATTCAAAACCCGGACTATTCACGTCTTTTTTACCACATGATGTAAAACCTGCCACTAACATCACTGCGAAAGTTCCACAGGTAATTAGTTTTAGATTTTTGTATGATAAGTTCATATTATAAAGTTTTATAAAATTAATATTTTGGTTCGATTGTGATAGTGCCTTTGTAGTTTACTTCTTCTGCTCCAGTTGAACGTAAAATCTCATCAGCTTTTTTAGATTGCTCGTCGTTTAACTCTAAATAAATCATGAATTTATCATCAGTTGTACGAGGATCAGGATTTTTTGCTTTTGCTCCTGGCACTAACCAGCAACGTAATAAATACGTTAAAGACATTCCGTGAGCAGCACAAAATACAGTTGCTTCAAAACTAATTGGAATGAAAGCTGGAATATTTGAATAGTAATTCCAGTTTGGTTTACCACCAATATCATTTGGCCAATCGTGAACCATCATATACCACATCATTAATGTAGCTAAAGATAAACCTGTAATACCATAGATAAAAGCACAAATTGCGATACGTGTACGAGGTACACCAACAATTGGATCTATTCCGTGAACAGGAAATGGAGTAAATACATCTTTTATTCGAATACCTGATGCACGTAATTTTGTACAAGCCTCTAATAAAGGTACTTCGTCTGAGTAGATGCCGTGTATAATTTGTTTAGTTGCCATATTATTATTTCTAATATCTTAATTCTAAATCTTAGTTCTTAATTAGTGATGTGCATGATTAGCTGCAGCTTTTTTGTGTTCTTCGCCAGAAGATTTCAAGATTGATTTTAACTCAGCTTGAGCGATTACTGGGAAAGTACGAGAATACAATAAAAATAATGTAAAGAACATTCCAATTGTACCAACAAAGATGCCCACGTCAATAAATGTTGGAGAATAAGAGTTCCAAGTAGATGGTAAATAAGTACGACATAATGTTGGAACGATAATTACAAAACGCTCAAACCACATACCGATATTTACTACAATTGATAATACAAATGTAAACGCGATACTTGTACGTAATTTTTTGAACCAGAATAATTGAGGAGAAACAACGTTACAAGTCATCATGGCAGCATAAGACCACCACATTGGACCAGTTGCTCTGTTTAAGAATGCGTATTGTTCCCATTCAACACCAGAATACCAAGCAACAAATAACTCCGTTAAGTATGCTACACCCACGATTGAACCTGTAACGATAATTACAATGTTCATGTATTCGATGTGTTTGATAGTAATATATGCTTCTAATTTGTAAACTTTACGAATGATAATCATTAATGTTAATACCATTGCAAATCCTGAGAATACCGCACCAGATACGAAGTATGGAGGGAAGATAGTTGTATGCCAACCTGGAACTACTGACGTAGCAAAGTCAAATGATACAATAGAGTGAACGGAGAATACTAATGGAGTTGATAAACCTGCTAATACTAAAGATACTTCTTCGAAACGAGACCAGTGACGAACAGAACCGCCCCAACCAAATGATAATAAAGCATACGCCTTTTTCATTCTTGGTTTAACCACTCTATCTCTAATCATTGCGAAATCAGGAATTAAACCAATGTACCAGAAAACAATGGATACAGTTGCGTAAGTTGATACCGCGAATACATCCCATAATAATGGTGAGTTAAAGTTAGGCCATAAAGAACCAAATTGATTTGGTAACGGGAATAACATATAATCTAACCAAGGACGACCAGTATGTAATGTTACGAAGATAGCCGCACATAATACCGCAAAGATTGTCATCGCCTCAGCAGAACGGTTAATTGCCATACGCCATTTTTGACGGAACAATAACAATACCGCTGAGATTAATGTACCAGCGTGACCAATACCAATCCACCAAACGAAGTTAGTGATATCCCATGCCCAGTCAACACCGTTATTAGAACCCCAAGCTCCAATACCTACGCCAATTGTGTATGATAAACATCCGATACCCCACATGAAACCTAATACAGAGATGGTAAATAAAATATACCATAATCTGTTTGCCTTACCTTCAATAGGTGCAATAATATCATCGGTGATGTTTCGGTAAGTTTTATTACCTAAGATCAAAGGCTCTCTTATCTGTGATTCTGCGTGCATATTATTTTAAATTCAGAATTTATAATTTAATTTTTTACTATTTATTATGAATGGTGTTCTTCTTTGTGTCCTTCTTCAGAATGAGCAGCAGGTTTTACAACTGCATGTGATCCATGGTGAATTGCTTCCTCTTGATTTCTAACTTTTAATAAGTAAGATACAGTTGGTTTAACACCTACTTCTTCTAATAAGAAATAGTTTTTATCATCATTTCTCCATGTGTTGATTTCTGCAGCCTCATCATTAATGTCACCAAACATGATAGCGTTTGTAGGACAAGCTTGTTGACAAGCAGTTTTAATAGAACCATCTACGATTGGCATTTTAGCTGCTTTTGCTACTAATTTACCAGCTTGTAAACGTTGCTGACACATTGAACATTTTTCCATGACACCACGAGAACGAACTACTACGTCTGGGTTTAATACCATACGTCCTAAGTCTTGTTGTGCAGGATTAATATCCGTGAACATATCATTTTCAATATAGTTGAACCAGTTGAAACGACGAACTTTGAAAGGACAGTTGTTTGCACAGTAACGAGTACCAATACAACGGTTATAAGTCATCATGTTCAATCCTTCTGTACTGTGGCTAGTTGCTAATACCGGACAAACCGTTTCGCAAGGAGCGTGATTACAGTGTTGGCACATCATCGGTTGGAAAGTTACCTTCGGATTTAATGAAGGGTTTTCCATGTCTAAGTACATTTGCATTGCTCCAACATGTTCTTCAGATGCTTTATCTTTAGTCATGTCAGAAGTGTAGTAACGATCGATACGTAACCAGTGCATTTCACGAGTTTTACTAACCTCAGATTTACCTACTACGTGAACGTTATTTTCTACAGTACAAGCAACAACACAAGCAGCGCAACCAATACAAGACGTCATATCAATTGTTAAACCCCATTTGTGGTTTAAACGAGGATGAGCATCCCATAAATCAATTTCGTCAACATGTTTTTTGCCACCACCATGCATTGGTAACATAGCAGCTGGATTCCAAACTTCTTTTTCTTTAGATTTATATTCGTTTAAAGAAACTTCACGTAATAAGTACTCTTCACGACCCATGATAGTGTGGTGAATTTGAGTAGCTGCAAATTTATGTTCCTCGCTAGTTTTAGCAACAGAAGCAGATAAACTTGCATTTTGCAATGTATCATTTGCAACAGTAACAAATGGATAAGCGTTAACACCAATTCCAAAAGCTACTTTCATAGTTTCTGCTGTACGACCGTATCCAACTGCTAAACCAATAGTTCCAGCAGTTTGACCTGGTTGAGGATACACAGGAACTTTAATTGTAACGCCATTAACAGTTAAATCAACGATTGAACCGATAATATCTTGACGTTTCATTTCATTTAATCCTAAAGATGCAACATCAGCAGGATTCATTGTAATATAGTTATCCCAAGTTACTTTAGAGATAGGATCAGGTAATTCCATTAACCATGGATTATTACTTTGAGTTCCGTTTCCTAAACCAACTTTTTCGTAAACTACTAATTCAAATTGACCACCACCTTTTGCAGAAGTTGCAGAAGCTGCAGCTTTGTTATAATCAGGAGTTGGTAAAGAAGAAACTACTTCAGCAGCAACAGCACTGTGAGCAGGCGCTGTGTGATGAGCAACTGGAGCTACCACGTGAGCTGTAGTATCTGCTACTACTTCATTGATAATTGCTGCTACACCTGCCATTAATGGCTTACCTGAAGAATCTTTTGCCATTGGAGCAATCACTGCATCTTTTAAAACAGATACTTTTAATACACCATCGTGTAAAGTATGTGCCCAGAAAGAAGCAAAGTCTAAATATTTACCTTGTTGAGGGAAAATATGATTGTTCCAGTAACCTTGTAAGTAAGTTAAATAATCAGATTTAACACCTGACCATTTTAATAATGTATCTTGTACTTGACGAGTTCCTTCGTAACGAGGAGCTGCAAAGATTTGATTAATAGTTGGTTGTTGTAATGAATAGTGACCACGTTTTGGATTTGCATCACCCCAAGACTCTAAGAAGTTATTGTCTGGGCAAACGTAATCAGCTAATAAAGCTGTTTCATCTAATGTTTGAGAGAAAGAAACTTTCACAGCTGCTTTTTTATAAGCTGCTTCAAATTTTAAAGATGCAGGAGCTGTGTAAACTGGGTTACAGTTGTAAGTCATTAACGTACCAACTTTACCAGCATTTAAATCAGCAACTAAATCTAAAAATGCTTTATCATCACTTTGTTTTAAATTGTAGTGCATTTCTACATCTACAGTTTTACCATAGTTATCTAACATTTTATTGATACCATTTACCAATGTTTGACAACCTTCATCATTAAAACCACAAACTACGATTGATTTTCCTTTATTGTCAACTAATTCTTTAGCTACTTTAGAAATTGCTTTAGCAGCATCAGCATTAGAAACTTTAGCATCAGATACTTTTGAATTTCCAGTTGCACCAGCTACTTCATTAAATAAAGAAGCAAGTACTTTTCCAAATTCAGAAGCTTTAACCATGTAACGCTCATCAGCATTAGCACCAGTTAAAGATAAGTTAGCTTCGAAATGGTAGTGTTTACTCATTTCTAAGTTCTCACGATTAACCTTACGAGTTTTGCTGTATTGATTAGCAAATTCGATTGGATTTAACCAAGTTCCTAAGAAATCACAAGCAACACCAACAATTGTTTTTGCTTTAGAGAAATCATAAGAAGAAACAACAGACTTACCAAATACATTTTTATTTGCTTTAATTAAAGCTGCATAAGAAATAGCATCATAAGTTACGTGTTTAGTATTTGGATATTTAGCTGTAAATTCAGCAATAACAGCCTTAGTAGAAGGACTGATAATTGTAGAACTTAAGATAACGTTTGTTCCAGAAGTTAAAGATTTAGCTACTGCATCATCTACATTCTTCCAAGTTGTTGGATTACCTTTAGCTAATGGACCGTTTAAACGAGCTCCATCATATAAACTTAATACAGAAGATTGTACACGAGCACTTGTAGCACCATTGCTAACCTTTGACAACTCATTTCCTTCAATTTTGATAGGACGACCTTCACGAGTTTTAACTAACACAGATGCATAATCATGCCCATCATAAAATGTAGAAGCATAAAAATTAGCAACACCTGGAGTTACCTCTTCTGGTTTTACTACGTAAGGAATAGATTTGTTTACAGGTGTTTCGCAAGCTGCTAAAGCAACGGCTGCTGTAGAGAAGCCCATTACTTTTAAGAAATCTCTACGGCTTGTACCTTTAGAGTTAGAGTCATCACCAGTAAGGAATTCTTCCATTGGCAATTGCTCAGCGAACTCATTGTTTTTGTTTTGTAAAAAGTCTTCGCTGTTGTTTAGTTCAGGTAAACCTTTCCAGTATTTTTTCGACATAGTCATCTGTGATATTTCTTGTAATTACCGGTTTCTAACAATTAATAGTGACATTTAGCGCATTCAAGTCCACCGATTTTATCAACCGTAAACTTAACATCGTACTGTCCTTTGTATTTCTCTTTTAAAGCTTTGTGCATTCTGTCGTAGTAGGCATTTCCTTCCATAGCTACTTCAGTTTTTCTGTGACACTCAATACACCATTTCATAGTTAATGGATTTTTTTGTTCAACAGTTGTCATTTTCTTAACATCACCGTGACAAGTAGCACACTCTTGTTTACCAACTACAACGTGTTGAGAGTGGTTAAAGTAAACGTGATCAGGCAATGTGTGAACTTTAATCCATTTGATAGGATTTTGTGGATTTGTATAGTTTCCTGTTTTTGGATCAAATCCAGAAGCTGCGTAAATTTTAGCGATTTCTTTTTCTCCATATTGAGGACCAGTTTGAATTCCTTTGTGACAGTTCATACAAATATTTACTGAAGGAATACCAGCGTGACGAGATTTTTCTACTGAGTTGTGGCAGTATTGACAAGCAATCTCATTATCTCCAGCGTGCAATTTGTGAGAGAATTTAATTGGTTGCTCAGGAAAATAACCTTTTTGAGTTTCCCAATCGTAATAAACACCTAAGTCATAACAAGCATCCCAGCAAGATTTCATTCCACCAAAAGCAATTAAGATAACAAATACGCCAACTAAACGACGGTGACCGCCAATCCATTGTTTAACTTCTTGACCAAAAGTAATTTCTTCTGTTTCAGCTTTACCTTCTTTTCTATTATAAGAATTTTGTAATGAATGACGAACGCTTCTTAAAGCGCTTAAGATAATCGCAATAATTACGATTGCTCCTAACAATAAGTATAAAGGATCAATTCCACCTTTTTCTTCTTGAACACCAGCACCATCAGCAACAACATCTTGTTTTTTATCCGGACCTTTTACAGGAGGATTTTTAACATAAGCAACTAGTGCTTTTAATTCATCGTCGGATAAAAACTCAAACTCACTCATGGCATCTACACCACCATTAGCAGCCACTAAAGATTTTGCATAAGCATCACCTGAAGCAATTACCTTGTTGTTGTTTTTAATCCAAGCAGTTAACCAAGCATCTTCTGGCTTAGGAACACGACCAGCTACGCCAGCTAATCCTGGACCAGTTAACTTTTGATCGGTTAATGAGTGACAAACGGCACAGTTTTGCTTAAATATTTTAGCACCATCTTGTGCTTTCAATCCAAAGGAGAAAGCAAAAAATAGAAAAACCGCGCCAAATAAGGATTTTAAAGAGAAATGAGACATATTATTATGCATAGAATTATATCTAATTTTGTGTATGTTATGGCTGTTTAATGACACTTTAATGACAAAAATCACCGTGCAAAAATAACAGAATGTTATATATCTCGGTAGTATTTTTTAGATTTTATTAACATAATCTGTAATTTATAATAATTCTAAATAAGAGTGTTTTTGCTTGATTGGCTTGAGACAAAAAGATGATTCGGTTAACTGGCTAGATGAAATGATGATTTTAATCATTTAGTGAAGCTTTTTTATCGATTAAATCGTTTTTGGGAGCCTACTAAATATCTTCCCAATAATCAATAATTAATCCATCATTAGGGCTGATGCCAATAGATCGTTTTTCTGTTCCAAAATTTATGATTAAAGCATCGTTTAAAAACTGTTCGTCTTCTCTACTTAATTCAAAAGCTTCGATGGTTTCTCCAATCACATCTGTCCACATTTTAGTGGTAGAGGCATCAATAGGGATCATTTTAATTTTATCGCCAAACTCTTGTTTTAAGTGAGCTTTTTCTTCTTCAAAATTAAAGTTTTCTAGTGTGTCGATTCCTGTTCCATCTTCGGTTGAAGTAATAACTAAGCTTGTATCATCAGTAAAAACTAATTCAACGTTATCAATCAAATCAATATGAGCATCTGGATTAAAGCGATTAACCCAAAAATACACAACTACTTTTTTAAGAGTTTTGCCTTCGGCCGCTGTTAGTAGTTTTAATTGGTGGTCGGTGAAATGAGACATACGAATGAATAATTACGAATTGGGTACGAATATACGAATCTGTGTTTGCTATATTAATTATAATGACAACCAATCTTTTGCTGCAGTTCCCATAATGATTGTTTTTTCGTTATCAGAAAGAGGCGCTTCTCGAACTAACGTTCCTGGCACTGCTTCTCCCAAAGGAAATGGATAATCAGAACCTTGCACCACTTTATCGGCTCCTACTAAATCGATTATGTATTGTAACATTTTATGGTCGCACACATGCGAATCGACCCAAAATTTACCTAAGTATTTTTTTGGATTAAACTCATTATCAATGGCTACTAAATCAGGACGGCAATCCCAACCGTGCTCAATACGGCTGATTGTTGGTAGGAATGAACCACCACCGTGAGCAAAGCAAACTTTTAGATTTGGATATTTTTCGAAGATGCCACCAAAAATCATTGAGCAAATGGCTCTACTAATTTCAGCAGGCATACCAACTAACCAAGGCAACCAATATTTAGTCATGTGTTCTTGTCCCATCATTTGCCAAGGATGAACTAAGATAGCAGCATTTGTTCTTTCGCAGGCAGCCCAAAATTCATGAAATTGTGGTTCGCCTAAATTAATATTGTTAACGTTACTTCCTATTTGCACACCTTTAAAACCAATGCTCATACAACGTTCCAGTTCTTGAACGGCTAATTTTGTATCTTGCATAGGCACAGTTGCTAAACCAATAAATTTATCTGGATATTGATTAACCGTGTTCGCAATATCATCATTTAAAAACTGAGATATTTCTAAACAATCATTTGGTTTAGCATCATAACTAAACATTACTGGAATCGTGCAAATCACTTGCATATCAGCCTTATGCTCTGCCATTTCTTTGATGCGAACTTCGGCATCCCAACAATTTTCTACAATCTCTCTAAAGCGTTTATCGCCTTGCATCATCCATGCTCTGCCTGGTTGATGGTGATCTAATTGTATAAAATTTCCATATCCAAATTTTTTTGTGAAATCAGGAATATGTTTTGGGATAATATGAGTGTGAGTATCTATTGTGAACATAAGGTTGAATTAAAATAAATTATTTAAAAGAGTTTCATCTACCAAATTTGCTAATGTAACTTTTAAATTTGGAGTACGATCCATTTCACGTTTAATAGCAAAATTAGCTTCTTTGTTGCGTGCCCAAGCGCGGCGAGCAATCCCATTATTCACATCCCAAAACAACATTGATTTTAAACGTCTGTCACAATCGCTGCTGCCATCTAGTACCATACCAAAACCACCGTTAATAACCTCGCCCCAACCTACTCCACCGCCATTATGTAAACTAATCCATGAAGCGCCACGGAAACTATCACCAACAAAATTTTGTACCGCCATGTCAGCTGTGTACTTTGAGCCGTCATAAATGTTTGATGTTTCGCGGTAAGGAGAATCTGTACCGCTGACATCATGATGATCTCGTCCTAAAACAACTGGTGCCGAAATTTCTTTGTTAGCAATGGCTTTATTAATGGCTTCTGCAATTTTTACACGGCCTTCGCTATCAGCATATAAAATGCGAGCTTGTGAGCCAACCACTAAATTGTTTTTCATCGCATCTCTAATCCAAACGATGTTATCTTGTAATTGAGGTTTAATTTCTTGTGGTGCGGTTTTATAAATTTCTTCTAAAACGCTTAAAGCAATTTCATCGGTTTTACGTAAATCATTTTCGTTAGCACTTGTGCAAACCCAACGGAAAGGCCCAAAGCCATAATCAAAACACATTGGCCCTAAAATATCTTGTACATAAGAGTTATATTTAAAAGTAGCGCCAACATGTCCTCCTTTTAATGCTTTTTCTGTTTTGTAAATATCTGCACCTGCTCTTCCGGCTTCCAATAAGAAAGCATTACCGTAATCAAAGAAATACATTCCTTGACCTGTTAATGTATTAATGGCATTGGCATGACGAACTAACGTTTTTTGAACTTCCTCTTTAAATTGAACAGGATTATTGGCCATCATATCGTTGCTTTGTTCTAATGATAAACCAACTGGATAATAGCCTCCAGCCCAAGGATTATGTAAGGATGTTTGATCAGATCCAACATCTACTTTTAACCCTTCTTTTACAATTCGTTCCCATAAATCAACGACATTCCCTTGATAAGCAATAGAAACAGCTTCTTTTTTTGCTTGTGCTTCTTTAACTCTTGGAATCAATATATCTAAGTTATCAAACACTTCATCTACCCAACCTTGTGAGTGACGAGTGTGAACTGCCTTTGGATTAATTTCAGCTGTGATAGATACTAAACCAGCTATTTTAGCTGCTTTTGGTTGAGCACCACTCATGCCTCCTAAACCACAGGTTACAAATAATTTTCCAATTCGATCTTCTTCTGACTTTGAAACTTTACGCGCGGCATTCATCACCGTGATACATGTTCCGTGCACAATACCTTGCGGACCAATGTACATAAACGAACCAGCAGTCATTTGTCCGTACTGTGTTACGCCAAGTGCATTAAATTTTTCCCAATCATCAGGTTTGCTATAATTAGGAATCATCATGCCATTAGTTACCACAACCCTTGGCGCATCTTTATGAGATGGAAATAAACCCATTGGATGTCCGCTATACAATACTAAGGTTTGTTCATCAGTCATAGTAGCCAAATACTGCATAGTTACCAAGTACTGAGCCCAATTTTGAAATACCGCACCATTTCCACCATAAGTAATTAATTCGTGTGGATGTTGAGCCACTGCATAATCTAAATTATTACTTAGCATGTGCATAATAGCAGCTGCTTGAATACTTTGGTGAGGGTAGTCCATTATTGGACGAGCATAAATTTTATAGTCAGGGCGAAGACGGTACATATAAATACGACCGTATGTTTTTAATTCTTCAGCAAACTCTTTTGCTAAAATGGCATGATGTTTAGGCTCGAAATATCGTAGAGCATTTTGAATCGCTAATTTTTTTTCTTCTGCATTTAAAATGTCTTTACGTTTTGGCGCATGATTAATCGTGCTTTCGTAAACTTTTGGTTGAGGTAGTTCAGAAGCAATACCTTGTAATATGTTTTGTTGAAATTGTTGTAATTCCATGATTAGAATGGGTTAATTTAGAAGTGCTGAAATTACATTTTTTTATGGACTATTTAAAAAAATACCCAAAGGACGGTATTAATAAGTAGAACTTGTTTTTTAATTTTGACAAAAAAATACCATGAAAAAACTTTTATTACTTTTTGTTGTCCTTGCACATTCATCTTTTTCTCAACAAGGAGGTTTACATTTACAATGGCATAAGAATAGCAATGGCCAATTTTTTAAAAATGTTAACGATACAGTTTATCTGCCTGTAAAGATTGCAAACAATAGCAATTACAACGCTATAGGTGCAATAAATTTAAATACGGAGCAATGGAGTTATTTACCAGCTGCTGGCCCATTTTCTTTTAGTGCCACTGTCAGTCCTAAATTATTTATGAAAAACACTAATGAAGGTGTTTGTACAGATGGTGGTTATGTGCGATATAAAACTTTGGATAAATGGTTAACTTCAACATCAATAACACCCTCTGTAACTTTATTAGGCACAACATCAACAGGTTATATTGGACAGACTAATAATTCAGGAACTTATACAGCAGTGTATTCAGCCGACGCTATAACTTGGAGTAATTTATATACGACTACTTTAGTTCCACAATTTGCTCAAACAAAAAACAAACTATTTACAGTAAACAACGGCACTTTAATGGCTTCGTCTAATGGCGGTGCATCTTTTTCTGTTCTAAATTCAACTGTTGCCACACTAGGTAGCCGAGTTTATTCGCCAAATAACGACACGTTGTTTCTTCATTCAAATCAATGGATGCAAAGCTTTGATAGTGGTATTTCTTGGTCCAGCGTGGCTATGCCATCAACGGCAGTTACACAAATTGCGTGCAAAAATGGTAAAGAAATTATGATGCTAGAAGGCTTAGCAACTACTAAAAAAATTCATTATAGTAACAATAGCGGTACGAGTTGGACAACATATACTACAATTAATACTTTTTATTCTGGTGAAAATTTAATGGCTAGCCAAAAAGGGTTTTACTTATTACCGGGATATAAATCAGTAGATGGAGATTCATGGAAAGACTTTTTAGCGGCTTCTCCAGCTCCTAAACCCTATGATCTGAGTCATACGGGAGATTTAGTTTTAGCAGGGTATGCACAAGGCTATTTTGGTTATTCCACAAATAAAGGGCATAATTTTACTTTTCCATCAACTAAAATTTCTGCAAGTAATGATATTATGTCGGTTAAAGCAGTTGATATCAATAAATTTATTGCAAGTGATAGAAAAGGCCAAATCTATGTTAGTACTAATCAAGGACAAACATGGACACAAAAAATAACTTCAACTTTTAACAACATTCCGCGAAAGATATGTGTGTCAAATGATAAATCAGTTATTGTTGTTACAGCAGTAGGTTCAGCTTATATGTCGGGTGATGGAGCTAACACGTTTTCATTTTTAAATACAACAACGGGCAATGGACATTTTCAAACAATAAAACCGGCGAGTAATAAAATTGTGGATGTAGCTCCGTTATATTCAGCCCCATCATTTACGCTAACAGGTTTTGAGTTTTATGATATAAATAGTAGTAATACTCGAACACTAACAGGAACGGTTAATATAAATGTGGCACAAGATATTTTGGAGGTACACATGATAAATGATAATGTTGGTTATCTATTAACTCGTAATCCAGCAAATAATGAAACTCTAATATATAAAACAATAGATGGTTGGGTTAATTCAAACTATTTATCTTCGATTTCAACTCCATCAACTGGATTAAGAACTTACGACCCAAAATATGGCGTACTACAAAACTTTGGCACTGATACTTTAATATTGAGTGGCTCAGGTAATCCAAATAACAACCAAACCAACTACTATCATATTTCGTATGATGCGGGTTTAACGTGGGATATTAATTATACAGATTTTTCATTTCCATCGAATTCATTTGGGAATGAAGTTTATAAAATGATATTTTTCTCACCTACACAGTATATGTCTTTACTTTCAAACACACAGGGCGGAAGTATCGCTGCTAGCGCGGGAGTTTATATAAACACAAGTTGGTTAGGCAACACAAGTTCTGTTGGCATAAAAGAATTCTATCAAACGACCTTTGCTAATCAATTATTGGTGTATCCAAACCCAACTAGCGATAATTTATTTTTAAGTATGGATGTAAATAAGTTTAACAATCTAAACATTAGAATATTTAATTTATTTGGACAAACAATTAAAAGTACAACGTTAAGTTCAATGGATGAATCAATTGATGTTTCAAATTTGAAAAACGGTGTGTATTTTATCCAGCTAACATTAAACGAAAAAACATATACTACCAAATTCATTAAACAGTAATTGTTTATTTTATCTATGTAAACCCCAAAACTATTTGATAGTTTTGGGGTTTACTGTTTATGGGGAAGATTAGTTTATTTTGGTTTAGAAGAGATTTGCGTTTAGACGATAACGCAGGTCTTTATTACGCGCTTAAAAAAGGCTTGCCTGTTTTGCCAATCTTTATTTTTGATAAAAAAATTTTAGATAAGTTAGAAGATAAAAAAGATGGCCGTGTAGAATTTATTCACCAAGCCATTTTGAATTTACATGAGCAATTAAAAGAAGTTGGCTCTTCTATTAAAGTATTTCATTCAACTCCCGAAAAAGTATTTAAAGAGTTAGTTAAAGAGTTTGATATTGAATGCGTTTATACAAATCATGATTATGAGCCTTATGCCAATGAGCGAGATGCAGTAGTTAAAGATTTTTTAAGTAATAATAAAATAGGATTTAAAACGTATAAAGATCAATGCATTTTTGAAAAAGATGAGGTGACAAAAGACGATGGTAAGCCATATACAATTTTTACACCGTATAGTAAAAAATGGAAATTACGATTAACCGATTTTCATGTAAAGCCTTATCCCAATAAAAAATATTTTAAAAATTTAATCCAAAAAAAACCTTTTGAAATCCCATCATTAAAAGAGTTAGGTTTTGAAAAATCAGGATTAGAATTTCCTTCTACAACCATCAGTAAATCTATCGTTACTAATTATAAGGAACATCGTGATTTTCCTGCAATAAAAGGAACAAGTAAATTGAGCGTGCATTTACGTTTTGGTACAGTTAGTATTAGAGCTTTGGCAAAGCAAGCCTTAGTATTAAACGAAACTTGGTTAAACGAATTAATTTGGCGAGATTTTTATATGATGATTTTATATCATTTTCCGCATGCTGCTAAAAACTCATTTAAAGCTCAATACGATAGAATAGAATGGAGAAATAATGAACATGAATTTAAAGCATGGTGCGAAGGTAAAACAGGTTTTCCGATTGTAGACGCTGGGATGCGGGAATTAAATGCAACAGGCTTTATGCATAATCGCGTACGAATGATAGTAGCTAGTTTTTTAGTAAAAGATTTATTAATTGATTGGCGTTGGGGCGAAAGTTATTTTGCGCAAAAATTATTGGATTTTGATTTGAGTGCTAACAATGGTGGCTGGCAATGGGCAGCAGGAAGCGGTTGTGATGCGGCCCCTTATTTTAGAGTATTTAACCCAACAGAGCAAACAAAAAAATTTGACCCAAAGTATGAGTATATCCAAAAATGGGTTCCAGAATTTAATACACCAAAATACGTGGCGCCAATTGTTGAGCACAGTTCCGCAAGATTAAGAGTGTTAGCCATTTACAAAGAAGCGTTAACAGAAAACAAACAAACTAAATTATTTTAAATAGTTTAAAAACAATATGTTCGTTAATTTGTCGAATTTATATGTTAAAACACATATAATGTTCGATTAATATTTTTACATTTACCCATATTATTTAAATTATGATGATAAACAGTTATTTTAAATCATTGAAATTATTTGGTTTCGTTTTTTTATTGGCTTTAGTTTCTTGTAAACACAAAACAAATTTTTCAGAATTAAGAGAGGTTAGTTACTCACAAGAAATAGCACCAATTATTAACTCTAACTGCACATTCAGTGGTTGTCACGGCGACACAGCTTTTCAAAAATTTAAATTAAATACTTATGATGGCCTAATAAATGGTGGGATTTCTTCAGGATCGCCAGAATCAAGTGATTTATATAAGACTTTAATAAAATTAAATGAAGAATACAGAATGCCAAAAAAGCCGTATAAAGAATTATCTGAAAAACAAATTCAATTAATTTATGTATGGATTGGCCAAGGCTCAAAGAACAATTAAAATATTAAACATGAAAAAAGTAGTATTATCAATTTTATCATTTTGCACAATGTGTTTTTTAAACAGTTGTTATTATGACAATTTTAAGGAATTAAACCCAGACGTTTCACTTGCAAATACAAGTAATTGCGACACAGCTACTAGCGTAAGTTATGCTAATCAAATTGTTCCAATACTAAATTCGGCTTGTTTAGGTTGCCACAATGGAGGTGCTGGCCATGATATGACGAGCCACTCTGGAGTACGTGCAGATGCATTGTCTGGGAAGTTATATGGCAGTGTTGTTCAAAACGGCACTGCACTTGATATGCCTCAAGGGGGTTCTAAATTATCAGATTGTGATATTGCGAAAATTAAAAAGTGGGCCGATGCTGGTGCTCCTAACAATTAAAAATGATTATGAAAAAAATTATATTATCTCTTTCTTTAGTAGCATCTTGTTCAACTGCATTTTTTGCACAAACGCCCGATGATTTATTAAATATGGTTGCCGAAACTCCTAAAAAAGAATACACAACAGCTACTTTTAAAACCACTCGATTAATTAATTTTCACACGGTTGAAGTGTTAAGTCGTCGTAGTTTAGATTTCAGAATTTCTCATCGTTTTGGCGATTTTAATACCGGTGCTTACAATGCATGGGGTGTTGACGGTGGAGCAAATATTCGTTTAGCTTTAGAATATTGCCATGGTAGCCGTTTGATGTTTGGTATTGGAAGAACATCAGGTAAAAAAATAGCGGATGGCTTTTTAAAATACCGATTATTAAAACAAACGACCAAAGGTGGTGGAATGCCTGTTAGTGTTACTTTATTTACAGGGGTTTATCATACTTTTTTACAAAATGTAATTATTGACGGTAAAAATAAATATCAAACGGTACCAGATAGATTATCCTATTGTCATCAAATTATGGTAGGAAGAAAATTTAGTTCCCGCTTTTCTTTTCAATTAACCGCAGCCATGGTTCACTTTAATTTAGTAGACAAGATAACGGATAAAAACGACTGTTTTGTGGTTGGCGGTGTAACTCGTTTTAAATTTGCTAAACGCCAAGCAATTACTGTAGAATATGGTTATAGATTAAATAAATACAGTAATGATAAATTATATGACAGTTTTGGCATAGGATATGATTTAGAAACAGGAGGACACGTGTTTCAAATACATTTAACAAATTCATTTGGATTAACAGAAGACCAATATTTTATGTATACAAATTCATCTTGGGATAATTGGGGAATTCGTTTAGGGTTTAATATCTCTCGTGTTTTTACATTACAAGGAAAAAATAAAGCAGAATAAATTAAAAACAATATAATATGAAAAAAGTACTAGCAATTGGACTATTAGCCGGAAGCCTAAGTGGGTTTTCGCAAATTTATGTAGGTGAAAAATGTAAGATTACTTTTTTTAGCGAAACTAAATTAGAAAATATTGACGCCACAAATTCGGTAACAAAACCAGTGTTTAATTCAAAAACTGGGGATTTTGTCATCCAGGCACAACAAAATGCATTTGTATTTAAATCAGCGTTTATGCAGGAGCATTATAATGAAAATTATATGGAAAGCGAGAAATTTCCGTACGCTAAATTTACTGGTAAAGTAAAAGAAACGATTGACTACACTAAAGATGGAGAATATAAAGTAACCATGGATGGAACTTTAGATATGCACGGTGTTGCTTTGCCCCGCACAATTAGCGGAACTATTATTGTAAAAGGAGGCACTATTACCATGGATTCTAAATTTGATGTTAAAGTGGCTGATCATAAAATCAAAGTACCTTCATTGTATGTTGAGAAAATAGCAGAAGTTATCAATGTTACTTTTCACACTGATATGGTAGTATTTAAAAAGTAATTAAACTTATTTTTATTCAAGGCTCACAGTATTGTGAGCCTTTTTTTATATAGGAAATACAATACTTACGCAAGCTCCTGATTCATTTTTAAAAATAACTTGAGCATCTATTTGGTCACACAAGGACTCTATTAAAGATAGCCCCAAGGCATTGTCCTTACGAGTAATGACATCCTGAAAACCAATCCCATTATCTAATATGCCTATTTGAATTCTATCATAAATTATTTGCATTTTTATTTTAATAATAGGTGTTTGGTTTGAATAATTAAAAGCGTGTTTCAAAGAATTGGTTAATGCTTCGTTAACAATCAATCCAATAGGAACGGCTTTCGTTATTTCCAACTCTATTTTTTGTAATTCTTCTTCTATCTGTATTTGCTTTGATTGAATTGGAAAACTTTTAACGAGTTCTTGAACTAACTCAGATAAATATTGTTTCAAATCAATTTTAGATAAATTATCCTTTTTATACAAGCGCTCATGAACCATAGCAATACTCATCACTCTGTTTCTGGATTCAATCATTAATAACTTAGATTCTTCGCACGGTGCTTTTTCGGTTTGAAGATTTAACAAGCCTGTAATAATAGCTAAGTTGTTTTTAACACGATGTTGTATCTCGGCTAATAGGGTTTCTTTTTCTTTTAAAGATTGTGCTATAATTTTTTGCGCTTCTTGCTCTTTGTGCAAAAGAGTTAATGCTTCATTATTTTGACGATTGATTAATTTAACTACTAAAAACACTAAAATTAATGTCACAAAAAATGCTAGCACACTATTGTAAGTTAACAAGGCTGCATTATCTGCATCTGTAATGGTAGTGTTTTTTAGATAGGGAATATCAATTAAGCGAGAGCATAAAAAACTCAATAGTACAATTGAAAAGAAAATGGCTGTTCTAGCATTTGATTTTGCTGGATTGTGAATTAATGCTACACAAAAAATAACCGGGAAATAGTATAAATAATTTCCTACCGTATCGATATATTGTTGATTTAAAATAAAGATGGTAACATTAATTGTAATGACAAATAGATACGTCGCAGCATTGTGATATAATTTGTAGTTTAAAAGTAAGATGGATAAAGAAGTAAGAGTTGTAAATAACACGGTTGAAACAACATAGTCTCCACTAATAAAAATCACAGAGGAAACGCCAATGAGCAGCCCAAGCAATGTTATTAAAGCAAATAGATTAACGATTCTTGCTTCACGCTTTTGGTAAAATTCCATTTCGGATTTTACGCCAAGGTTTATTAAGTTTCCAAAAATCATTTAGGTATAGAGCAATTTTAGGACTTCAATGTAATCATTTTTTATAAAAAAATCTTCGTTAAATTAGTGTTACGAAAAACTTAATAATCTTTATTTCAAAATCTTTGTCCACTCAAATTTATCATTCCTAATCTTCCAAATAAAACCATCGATGACGTAATGGAATAATTGAGGTAATGCTAATAAGGGAACAACAATATTGAGGATGTTTTTTGAAAGACTATGACTTATGTTTTTAAAAATTGTAAACACTGAGTTGTGCTCATTCCAAACAAAGGCATCCCAAAAACCTTCTTCAACATAAGCAAAAACCACAAGAGGTAAAAGAAAAATAAGTAAACTAAATCTTCCGTATACTAGTTTTAAAAAACTAGTAGAAGTGCTTTTAGAATAGGTCTTTTTACCATGAATCCAAACAAGTGTCATATAGGGAACGCCATGGCATACAACATTTAAAAAGGTAAATACAAAATCACTATTAAAATAAATAATACCAATATACCACGATAATGCGGTACCCAATACAATACAGTTTTTTTGAAAATTTATAAACTTATTGTGAATAGAAGATTGTATTTCTGAAATAAGATACACGATAAGTACAAAGAAAAACAAGGCATTAATGATGTATGGTAAATGTGAGGTGTTTGTACTTACTATAAAATCTCCTTTCAAAAACCAGTCAAAATTTCGGTCAGGAGAAAAATGCCAATAGACAATTGGAAGAATAGTTACGCTATAAATTGTGAAGGCATCAATCCTTTGCTTAATTTTTGAATACGTGTTTTTTCGACTATAAATTTTCAGAAACCCATATTGTTGTCGGATAAAATGGTATACAGCAAAATATGCTAAACATCGCCAAAACAACATACTGCTGATGGTGTGTAACATAATACTAACAACTAGCAATAAAATGGGTAAGCCAAAAAATAGATTCCGGTGCTTGTTAATTAGTGGTTTATCAACATAAGTTCTGTAAATAGTGCTATATACATGACCTACATCTATAAACACTACCAAAAACAACCAAGTAAACTCAGGCATTGTATCCGATTTTATAAATGTACTAGGGATTAAAAATAGGATTGCTACACAGAGAAAAGGAATGCTTAATATTCCAATGGATTCAACTTTTGAATTACTAATCCAATTATGCTGTTGTAACTTGATCATGTAAAGCAATTATTTGTTTTGCAGCATTAATTCCTTGTGAAAAACCTTCTTCAAAAATGGAGACACCAGATAAATCGGTATGAGCAAAAAACAACTTATTGTCAATAGGCTTGCTATAAATATCTTTGTCTGCATTAAATATAAAATTTGGCACTGGTTTTATCATGCCGTGTCCCCATATTTTAACATCGATATTGGTTATATATTTTTCAATATCTTGATGAGCCACTTTAAAATCTAAAACAATTTCTTTTACCCAATCCTCGTGTGTTTTTTCTCTCGCATATTTTCTCGCTTCTTTAACCGGAAGATCTACCAGAGGTAAATAGTAAGTTAAAACGAAACCCTGACTGTTTTTCGCTAAATGTTGATGACAGGCATTTACATATCCTAAAGATTTACTTTGAAACATAACGTTATCCCAAGATAATGGTTCTCCTTTATATTCTGGTAATTCCGAAACTGTAATATTAGCAACCATCCAAGGAGTATATTCAAGCGAAAGTTTTGAGGCTCTAAGTTGAGTTAAAGATTCTGACAACAAATAATTATTTATATACTGTGGCGTAGAAAGTATAGCTTGATTTGAAATGTATTTAATGCACTCTTCTGTTAATGTATTATAAGTTACAATTTCCACTTTGTCATTTATTGTCGTTACAGATGTAATTAAATGATTGGTTTTAATTTTGTTATTACAAGATAGAGCAAGTTTATTAACTAAAAATGAATTTCCTTCGGGCCACGTTAAAACAGCCGACGATTCAGCGTTGGCAGCTTTTGCTCGTCGGGCACAAAAATAATGTAAGCCAGCATAAGCACTTGTATCTTCAAGCGTTGAGCCATAATCATCTTTGCAACAATAATTTAAGTACCACAACAAATGTGGAGAAGAGTAGCTGTGGTTTTCTAAAAAATCAGCAAATGATATTTTGTCAAGTGCTCTGTATTCTTCATCTTTTGAAGAATTAGCAACGGGAATTTCGAACACCGGCTTTTCATCAGAACCTATTTTATGACGATACTCATTTATGAGATTAAAAAAAGAAGTGATTTCTCTTTTTTCATTTTCTGAAACGCCAAAATTGGGAATGAGTCCATCTTGCCAATGCCCATTAATGAACAAACGCTCTTCTGGGTCAAAGCATAAATGGTATTCGTTATAGATAGGCAATCCTTGATTATCAAAATCTGTTATAACCTTATGTTCATGTAAAAAATCAAGTAATTCGGTATTAGAATTATTAACGATTGGTAAATAATGTGCTGCCCAAGGATAAGATGAAATCGCATTTATATCGGAGATTGCATTGCCACCATGCTTAGGGGCTAAATCAAACAAGATAAAATCGTTAACGTTGTTTTTTTCTAAATAATAAGCCGCACTTAAACCACTAACGCCTGCACCTATAATAACAATTGGAACTTCTATTGTTTTACTTGGCTTACCTTTAAAGCCATCTCTAATTAAATGGCCAGCTTTAGCATTATCATTGATGATTGTGCCTGTAATTACTTTTTTTGTTGAACAAGATGTGCCTATAATAGATGGAAGTAAAGTAAATGCAGAAACCGTTAGTAACGATTTTTTTACAAATTCTCTGCGAGAAATATTATTGTATGTGCGCATATTTTGCCCACTCATGTTCAAACAAATTTACGAGTACCTGATTATTCAATTTATTAATATCTGAAGATGATACTCTCATGTCACTTGGAAAATCTTGCATACTTAACCAGGTTGTGGTATTAAAAAATTTTGTATCAAGGGGATAGTTCTTTAAAATTGTCTTTTCTTTTTCACACAACACATAACCCCACTCTCCAAAAGATGGCACATAACTATGGTAGGGAGTGGTTTGAAACCCAACACTTTTTATGGTGTTATTAATGCACCAAAACGATTTACTTGCAAAATATGGTGAAGTGGATTGAACAACTGCAATGCCTTTTTGAGTTAGGCTTTTATAAAGCAGCTTATAAAAGCTATTCGTATATAGTTTGCCTACCGAATAATTAGAGGGATCTGGAAAATCTACAATTGCTAAATCAAATAGTAAAGTATTCTCCTTAAGCCAAACAAATGCATCTTTATTTATAATAGTTAGCTTTGGATGACTTAGTGAACTTTGGTTTAATTGTTTTAATAATTGATTCTCTTTAAATAATGCAATCATTTGGTCGTCTAAATCAACTAAAACCACTTTTTCTATTTGCTTTAACTTCAATAGTTCTCGCAGTGCTAGCCCGTCTCCTCCGCCTAAAATTAAAACTGTTTTAGCCTCAGGATTTTTTAGAACAGCTGGATATACAAGTGATTCATGATATCGGTATTCGTCGCGCGAGCTAAATTGTAAATTACCATTTAAATACAATCTAATATCATCATTGTTTCGTGTGACAATAATTCGTTGGTATTTGGAGCTTTTTGAAACTATAATTTTTTCTTGATAAGCTAACGATTCTGACCAACTTAATATGGTTTCGCTAAAAGCAAAACAGATACATAGCACAACGACTACAAGTAAGGAAGAAGTTTTAAGTGTGATTTTAACTTTAGGCGCGGCTTTTAAATAGTCTATTAAAAAATAGGCAATTGTAGCATTAAACATACCAAACAAATAGGACGTTTTCAAAAGCCCTAAAAAAGGAACAAATACAAGTGGAAATAATAGAGAGGCAAAAAGTGCCCCAACGTAGTCGAACGAAAATATTTTTGCAACTAAGTCATCAAACGAAAAGCGATCCTTTAATATTCTCAACATTAACGGAATTTCTAAGCCAACAAGTGAGCCGATGATAAACACAATTAGGTAGAGGAAAAACTGAAAAGAAGAGATAAAATTAAAACCAATGAACAACATGGTTGAACTTAATCCGCCAAAAATGCCCACTAATAATTCAACAATGATAAATGTTTTAAGAAGATTTGTTTTGAAGTATTTTGAAATGTAAGAACCAACGCCCATAGCAAACAAATACACGCCTATGACCGTAGAAAATTGTGTGACAGAGTCGCCCAGTAAATAGCTGGCAGCTGTTGATGCAACTAGCTCATAAATTAGGCCACAAGTAGCAACTACAAATACTGAAAACAAAAATACAAAACGCATCCTGTTAATGAATAGCTGAACTAATAATAATAGCTAATCCTAACATAAATGAAGCTACAACAATTGCTAGCGAAACATTTCTTTTTTCAATTATCTCTTTCCATAAGTTGTAAGGGGTTAATTTATCAATGATGATAAATGATAATACTAAAACTACTATGCCAATTCCTGCAAATAGTAGTGAGTTTAAAACGTGTTGTAAATTTACCATGATTTTAATTTATTTATGATGACTACTTGAGTAGGAGTGATCGCCTCCTTCATGCTCTGAACTTGTTGAATTGTATATAAATATGCCGTTTAGTTGCAAATAAAAGTACCCAATAAATAGCAGGGTTATAAAAATAACATAGCCTTTTAATCCTTTTATTGATATTATTTTCGCTACTCTTTCTAGATTAATCATAATTATATGGGGAATAATTGCTGTTATACCATTGATTTCTATCAAAACGATTTCGTTTATAGTATATATATAAAGGAAATAGCAGTAAACATAATAGAACTATAATAAAATTAGATAAAATATCTACGTTCTCTTTAACCACTACTGATAAAGAACCAAAAGACTTATTTATATCATTAGTAACAAGTAAATTATAATGGTATCTACCCTTTTTTAGTTGTCCTACTGATAGCGTTGAGTTATTAGAACCCTCACTCCAACTTTCTCCGTCAGTATTTCCTGAATAATATTCTAATGAACCGCTAAAATAATATTGATCGCCGGTTGTTTCGTTCACCAATGTAAAATCAGTTTCAAGCCAATTATAATTTAAATTACTAGTTAAAATAAAATCTGCCGCAGAGTTGTCCCTTGTTATTTCAAAGGGTAACGATACATAGGTTCTTTGAGATAAAAGATCGTTTTGAGAATAGTACTGAGAAGAAACTTCTTTAGAAGTAGTAATATATGATGAAAGAATAAATTGACTAATGAATAAAATAATAACTGAAATTACCGATAAACGTATGAGGCTATCCTGATTAAAATTTAAGCTGAATGGCTGATTTGGGGCAACACCCTCTTTTGTAGGTAATTCAATATCTACTTTTACCCAACTTTTTACAGTTTTATGGTCAACATATTCGCCTTGGTACCAATATATTTCATCTTTTGTTTTTTCATATGATAATATGTAAGGTGGATTTACATAATCAGCAGAAGTAGAATAACTTTTTTCTAAGATATCTTCAAAAAATTCACCTTCAGCATGTTTAACTTTATATTTATACTTGCTATATAACTGATACTTGCCAGTTTCTGAAAGGGTTAAACTTTTTGCGTTTTCAAAACCTTGTACGTAATATTTGGATGGTTTGATTAAGGTAAAATGCCCATCACTTTCATTCAATGTCCAATAACCTTCTACGGGATGAAACAAAACATATTCAAACCACATAGTTTTGTAGCTTGTTTCTTCTTTAGCAGTAAAATTAATTAATACAAACTCTAAATCATCAATCTTAAAAACAGTTCCGACTTTAAATGTTTTTTCTTTTATTTTAGTATGCGTATAGTTACTTTTTAAAGGTTTTTGTTTATCGTAAAGTATATAGGCGCCACAATTGGCGCAACAAAAACTAGCAGCTTTTTGATGTGTATACAATTTTACATCCCTGTTGCATTTTGCACAAGGAACAATTAAAGGACTTGGATATTTATTATTTATGCCAATCATTAATTGATCTTGTTGGGGATAAGTTTAACTCTTTAAATTGGTATTGTTTACCTGTTAAAAGGCTTGTATGTTCTTTATTAAAAAAACAAAAGGCTACTTTTTTGTTTTGTGAATAATAGGAGCAGAGAATTGAATTGCTGTATTTTTGAAATACTAATTTGCCATAACCTTTTATGGCAATGTAGTCGGGTTTATCGATGCAATAACAATAGGCTTTTCCAAGATCAGCCATTTCAATTTCCTTACCCAGTTTAGTGTTTTTTAATTCCTTTGCGGGATTTTGATAAATGTTGGTGATAATATTATAATCACCATCACATTCTAATAAACAACTAAAAAGACCAGTGTTCCATTTTATGGAGAAAAGATTGATAGTTGTCCTGCTTTGAAATAATGTAACGCAACCAGTAACTTCAAATGTTTCTGCATTTATTTTTCCTTTACTTCCAATAATAATTGGCGACATGGTTTCAGACTCTGTAACAATTTCTTCGGGTTTTTCTAAAGGACTTTCGTACTTAATATAAACTTGGTTGCAGGAGCTACAGTTATAATAATGATTATTGCGTGCCTCGGTGGCATTAATTGTGTTACAATGGGGGCATATAAAAGTTCCGAAATCCATTATCTATTAATAATCTGCTCTTTTATATCGTAGCTCTTAAAATACAATTTAATAGCACTAGCTAATTTAACAGTTAATTCGTAATTATTACGAGTATAGTCGCATAAATATACATCACAGGTATAATAATTAAATTCAGGCCAAGTATGAATAGCCAAATGAGATTCGGTTAAGCATATAACGCTGGTAAAACCACCGCCATCAAAGTCGTGAAAGACGTGCCCCACTTGTACTAAATCAAACTCATCAATTGTTTTCAAAATAAAGTCCTCGAAAGGTTGTTTATCATTTAACAATTCAATGCTTGGTGATTTAGCATTCACTAAAATATGTGTGCCTACTACCAATATGTTACACCACCATGTTCACAATCTTTTTGTGAACCACGATTACTTTTTTAGGTTCTTTACCATCAAGGTATTTAGCAGTTTGTTCGTTTGCTCTTACAATCGCTTCCACTTCTGGAGCTGTTAAAGTAGCAGCTAACTCTAATGTAAATTTAACTTTACCATTAAATGATACTGGATAGTTTACATTATCATCTACTAAAAACGCTTCATTAAAATCAGGGAAGGCAGCTGTAGAAATACTTTCGTTATGACCTAATTGTTTCCATAACTCTTCAGCAATGTGAGGAGCGCAAGGCGATAAACAAATTAATAATGGTTCAAGGATTGCTTTCTTGTTACATTTTGCATCAGTTAATTCGTTTACACAAATCATAAAATTACTAATAGAGGTATTGAAAGAAAAACGCTCAATATCTTCAGTAATTTTTTTAATGGTTTTATGTAAGGTTTTTAATTCGCCTTTAGTTGGTTCGTCATTAACTACGTTAATGCCCTCACCCTGGCCCTCTCCCACAGGGAGAGGGGAGTAAAATAGGCGCCATAATTTTTTTAAGAAGCCATGAACCCCTGTAATACCATTGGTATTCCAAGGTTTACTTTGTTCCAACGGACCTAAAAACATTTCGTATAAACGCAAGGTGTCTGAACCAAATTTTTCTGCAATATCGTCAGGCGTTACTACATTATATTTTGATTTAGACATTTTTTCTACTTCTTGTCCACAAATATATTCCCCATTGTCGCCTGTTATGAAAATAGATTCTTTGTAATCCGTTCTCCAATTTTTGAAAGCTTCAACATCTAGGACATTGTTTTTTGAAACAAGATTTATATCGACGTTTATTTGGAATATCGTATCTTGAAAGTTCACTCTTCCAGTTTTTTCAGGATGCTTTGACTTTAATTTATTATTTAGTTCTAAAACTACATTGTTTATTTTTTTAGTTATAGATTCTTTTTTTGAATCATCTTCTGCTTGGTTATATTCATCATAAAGTTCTTTTGAAACAAATACTGCAGGTATTTCATTAGCAGGAATGTGTTCCTTCTTTGATTCTTCAGAATCTACTACATAATGAGTTAAAATTCCAAGTGCTAATCTGTATGCTTTTGATGATAAACCTTGTATCATTCCTTGGTTAATCAACTTCTTAGCAGGTTCATCAATAGCAATATATCCAAGGTCTTTCAAGAATTTAGTCCAAAAGCGCACATATAATAAATGCCCAGTAGCGTGTTCGCTACCACCAATGTATAAATCAACTTGTTGCCAGTAGTCGCTTAATTTTTTGGAGGCAAACTCACTACCGTTAGTAGAGTCCATGTAACGTAAAAAATACCAAGAACTACCAGCCCAACCAGGCATGGTGCTGTGTTCGTAATCGTATTTGCCTTCGTGTTTCCAAGAAGAAGCAGCGCGAGCTAATGGTGGTTCGCCATCTTCGGTAGGCAAGTATTTATCTACTTCTGGTAATACTAATGGTAATTCGTTTTCATTTAGTGCATAAGGAATATCATTTTTATAGTATACTGGAATTGGTTCTCCCCAATAACGTTGACGGCCAAACACCGCATCACGTAAACGGAAATTTACTTTGCCTTTTCCTAAACCTTTAGCTTCAATCTCCGCAATAGCTTTTTTAATCGCTTCTTTAACCTCTAACCCATTTAAAAAATCAGAGTTTATTAATTTTCCTTCTTTTGCATCGTACGATTCTTTTTCTAAATCTCCTCCAGCTACCACTTCTAAAATTGGCAGCCCAAAATGTTTAGCAAAACTATAATCTCTACTATCATGCGCTGGAACAGCCATCACAGCACCTGTTCCATAACCAGCTAATACATAATCACCAATCCAAATAGGAACTTGCTTTCCTGTGAAAGGATGTTCTACATAAGAACCTGTAAACACACCTGTAATTTTATTAATATCAGCCTGGCGCTCACGCTCACTTCTGTTTTTTGCTTGAGTCACATAAGCTTCAACTACTGCTTTGTTATCTGCGGTGGTTAAGCTTTCTACTAATTCATGCTCTGGTGCAAGCGTTACAAAGGAAACACCAAAAACCGTATCAGGACGAGTGGTGAATACTTCTATGTCATGCTGAACTTGATTCAGCATCTCTTGAGACCCTGAAACAAGTTTAGGATGACGAATCACCTTGAACTTAAGACTCGTTCCTTCCGATTTTCCAATCCAATTACGTTGTGCTTCTTTTAAACTCTCTGTCCAATCTAATGTGTCTAATCCATCTAAAAAACGTTGTGCATAGGCGGTAATACGCATGCTCCATTGTTTCATTAATTTACGTTCTACTGGATAACCACCACGCTCACTTACGCCATCTTTAATTTCATCGTTTGCTAAAACAGTTCCTAATTGCGGACACCAGTTTACAACCGATTCGCCTAAATAAGCTAAACGAAAATTCATTAAAATATCGCTTTTCTTTTTTTCATCAAAAGCTTTCCATTCTTCGCCGGTAAATGGTTCTAAATCTTTTTCAATATCACCAGTTAAGGTGTCATCTAATTTAGCATTGAACCCTTTTGTTTCAAACACCTTAATTAAGGTTTCAATAGGCTCTGCTTTATTAGTGCTTTTGTTGTACCAACTATTAAATATTTGTATAAAAATCCATTGTGTCCATTTGTAGTACTCTGGATTTGATGTTCTTACTTCTCTTTCCCAGTCAAACGAAAAACCAATTTTATCTAATTGCTCACGGTAGCGTGCAATGTTTTGTTCTGTTGTAATTTTAGGGTGTTGACCTGTTTGTATCGCATATTGCTCAGCGGGTAAACCAAAACTATCATAACCCATTGGGTGCAAAACATTAAAGCCTTTATGGCGTTTGTAACGAGACACAATATCAGAAGCAATATATCCCAAAGGATGGCCTACGTGTAAACCAGCACCGGATGGATAAGGGAACATATCCAATACGTAGTACTTTGGTTTATCTCCACCATCTTTAGCAGCAAAGGTTTTATTAGTAGCCCAATACTTTTGCCAATTGCTTTCTATCTCTTTAAAATTGTATTCCATAATGCTTGATTTTGCGAGGTGTAAAGATAAGATTTAACCGCAAAGAGGCAAAGGGTTTATGTAGATTTCGTCATTGTTTCTCACGCTATGTTTGAGATTGCTTCGTCGTCCCTCCTCGCAATGACGATTTAATAAAAAAGCCACAAAATACGTTGTGTACTATGTGGCTTTCTTTGCTTTTTTGTGGTTAAGTATTCTAGTATTTAATCCCCGAAACACCAATATTTTCAATTGGATGCCAAGTGGTTTTAATTTCTTGTAAATCGGTAATGAAATAAGGCCCTTGTTCTTTTTCGTCGCTCCAATTTTTGTTCCAAGTAAACACACGTTTCACATTTAAAGAAGCGTTTTCGCCAATGGTTTTATTAAAATCTTTTTCAGAGTTGCAATTGATAATTGCATTCACATCCATGTGAGAAGAAAAATGCGAGTGTAATTCTTTGCGACTACCAGTCACAATATTTACAACACCACCTGGCACATCGCTTGTAGCAATAACCTCAGCAAATGTAATAGAGCAAGTTGGTTTACTTTCGGATGCTAATACTATACAAGTATTCCCGCCAGCAATAGCTGGAGCAATCACAGACACTAAACCTAATAAAGCAGATGACTCATCAGCTAAAACAGCAACCACTCCCATTGGTTCAGGAACCGAAAAATTGAAATGAGAAGTAGCAACAGGGTTTACTGAACTAAATAATTGTTGGTATTTATCGCACCAACCTGCATAGTAAACTAAACGATCGATACTTTGCTCTACTTCTTTTTTAGCAGCAGTTGGCGTGTAACCTAACTGTTTTAATTCTTCTAAAAATTGGTCTTTACGTCCTTCTAACATTTCTGCTATGCGGTATAAAATTTGTCCTCGGTTAAATGCTGCACGAGCGCTCCATCCGCTAAAGGCAGCACGCGCAGCAATCACAGCGTTTCTATAATCTTTACGAGAAGATAAACTTACGTTTACAGTCATGTTGTTTTTTAATTTTAAAGGATAATAGCGTCCACTCTCTGTACGAGGAAATTGTCCGCCAATAAATATTTTGTATGTTTTTAAAACTTCTATTCTTTCCATTTTTTCCTACAATTAAAATTTTAAATAAGGCATTAATCCATGTAATCCACCTTCTCTACCAAAACCACTTTCTTTATATCCACCAAACGGAGAAGTAGGATCAAACTTATTATAAGTGTTAGCCCAAACTACACCAGCGCGTAATTTAGAAGTTAAATTAAAAATACGAGAACCTTTATCCGTCCACACACCAGCGCTTAAACCATAAGGAATGTTATTGGCTTTTTCAATCACTTCTTCAATCGTACGGAATGTTTGAATCGCTAATACAGGTCCAAAAATTTCTTCTTGAGAAATACGGTGTGATTGAGATGTGTTTAAAAATAAAGTAGGACGAACAAAGAATCCTTTTTTAGGAATGGAGCAAGAACTTTGATACATCTCGGCTCCGTCGTTCACACCAATTTTCAAATACTCATTAATTTTATTTAATTGCATTTTAGAATTGATAGCGCCAATGTCAGTATTCTTATCTAATGGGTCGCCAACAATTAATGTTTCTAATCTATCTTTTAGTTTTTTGATGACTTCTTCGGCAACGCTTTCTTGTACAAATAAACGAGAGCCTGCACAACATACGTGACCTTGATTAAAGAAGATACCATTCACGATTCCTTCTACTGCTTGATTAATTGGCGCATCTTCAAAAATAATATTTGCAGCTTTTCCTCCTAATTCTAAAGTTAATTTTTTATCAGTTCCTGCAATGGCTTTTTGAATCCATTTACCAACACCAGTACTTCCTGTAAAAGCAATTTTATTGATGTCTTTATGGTTTACCATAGAAGCACCAACTGGTCCGTGACCGGTGATGATATTCACCACACCATCAGGTAATCCACTTTCTTGAATAATCTCTGCTAATTTTAAAGCTGTTAACGAAGTTGTTTCTGCTGGTTTTAAAACAACCGTATTACCAGTTGCTAATGCTGGAGCAATTTTCCAAGCCGCCATTAGTAAAGGGAAGTTCCAAGGAATCACTTGTCCCGCCACGCCTAATGATTTTGGGTTGCGATTAGGAAAAGCATATTCTAATTTATCTGCCCATCCAGCATAATAAAAGAAATGATTCGCTGCTAATGGCACATCAATATCACGGCTTTCGCGAATAGATTTACCACCATCTAACGTTTCGATGACTGATAGTTCTCGTGCACGCTCTTGAATTAAACGAGCAATACGGTAAATGTATTTAGCGCGTTCTTTGGCTGGCATTTTGCTCCACGTTTTATCATAAGCACCACGAGCTGCTTTTACTGCTGAGTCGACATCTTTATCATTAGCTTCTGCAATACTCGAGATTTTTTCTTCCGTAGCAGGATTAATAGTGTCAAAATATTTGCCAGAATTTGGTTTCACAAATTTACCATTGATAAATAAATCATACTGTTTTTGTAAACGAATATGATCGGTTGCTTCAGGAGATGGAGCATATTTCCAATCGGTAAAGTATTCTAATTTTTTAACTTCTTTTTTTGCCATAATATCTAATTGTTGAGTTTTTGAGTTAAAGATTTAGAGACTAAATCTTTAACTCATCAATTCTATAATTCTTTAATTGTTAGTCTACTGAAATATAATCCTTACTATAATAAACGCCTTTTGCTTCTTTTTCTAATTGTAAAATTAAATCGTTCGCTAAAGAGCTTGCTCCAAAGCGGAACCACTTATTATCTAACCAAGCATTACCTAAAGTTTCGTGTAGCATCACTAAATATTGTAAAGCGCCTTTAGCTGTGCTAATTCCACCAGCTGGTTTCATACCAACTTGTATTCCTGTTTTAAAATAATAATCTTTAATAGCATCTAACATTACTAATGTAACGGGCATGGTTGCTGCTACTCCTATTTTACCAGTAGATGTTTTAATGAAATCAGCCCCAGCATAAATGGCTATATCACTTGCACGGCGCACATTATCTAACGTAGAAATTTCGCCTGTTTCAAAAATAATTTTTAAACGCGCATTGTATTTGTGGGTTAAATCTTTAATGGCAGCAATTTCATCAAATACAAAACTGTAGTTGCCTTTCAAAAATTCACCACGGCTAATCACCATGTCAATTTCATCAGCGCCATTATCCAAAGCTAATTTTGTATCTAATAGTTTAATTTGCATCGTTGAATTTCCGCTAGGAAAAGCTGTAGAAACAGATGCTACTTTTACTTTGCTCCCTTTTAAAGCCTCTTTAGCTGTTTTAACCATGGTTGGATAAACACATACTGCCGCGGTAGATGGCAAATCAGGCAAAGCTAAATGCGGATGCATGGCCTTGTAGCACATTTGCGTTACTTTTCCTTCAGTATCTTTTCCCTCAAGAGTCGTTAAATCTATCATATTAAGCGCTAATTTTAACGCTTGAACTTTACTTCCTTTTTTAATACTGCGTGTATTAAAACGAGCCACTCGTTCCTCAATTCCCACTTGGTCAACCACGGGACTCTGTCTAAAATCGTATGCCATGTTAATCTTTATTAAAACAGGTTAATTCATTCAAAAGTAAGATATTTAATTGTATTTTTAAATCCTAAATTCTATTAATCTGAGCCATTCAAATAACATATTTTCTAATCAACCTGCGTTGGTTACAAATGCAGATAAAGAAAATTTATTATCTCATAAAGGCTTAGTGATTTGGATGACGGGTTATTCAGGCTCAGGAAAAACAACCTTAGCATACGAACTAGAGAGAAGATTGCATGATGAAGGAATACTAACCAAGGTATTGGATGGTGACGTTTTAAGGCAAGGAATGAATAAAGGTCTTGGTTTTAGTATGGAAGATAGAACTGAGAATATCAGAAGAACGGCTGAATTAGCAAAACAATTGTGTAGTTGTGGTGTTGTAGTGATTTGTATTTTGATAACACCAACAAATCAATTACGACGATTAGCAGAAAACATTATTGGAGAACAACATTTTATTTTATATCACATTGCAACACCTATGGATGTTTGTGAGAAAAGAGATGTTAAAGGTCATTACGCTAAAGCGCGTTCTGGAGAAATTAAAGAATTTACAGGAATCTCCAATCCGTTTGAAGAACCAACTCATGCCATATATAGCATTGATACTTCTGAACTTTCTATTGATGAAAGTGTTGTAATGATGTTTGATGATATTTTCCCCTTATTAGCCATTTGATGTTTGCACTCTGCGATAAAATATTAGGTAAAAATATTTTGAAACCGAATAGGAAACTATTTAGTAGCTATACGTTTACTTGTTTTGATGAAATTAATAATGTGCCAGAGGCAGATTGGGCAAAAGCATTAAAAAACAAGAATGTGTTTTTGTCGCACTCATACTTGAGTGTTTTACATAAAGAAAAAAACGACCATTTTAGATTTAGATATGTGATTATATACAACAGAAAAAATCCGATAGGTGTTGTATATTTTCAAATTAATGATTTTCCGGCATCTCTTTTTGGCGACTTAATAGAAAAACAAATTACAGAGTTGAAAAGTAAAAGAGCTTCAATATTTCAACATTATATTGATCATAACGAGAACGAAACCATTATGCGTTTAGTAACTTGTGGCAATAATTTTATTAGCGGAGAACATGGTTTTTACATTGATGTGAATAGCAAAAAAACCACATTTAAATTAGTAGAAGGCGTGATTGATTGTGTTTCGAGAGCTGAAAAATTAAGAGGAAAAATATCTGCTATTTTAGTAAAAGATTTTTACGAAGAAGGTTTTGGAGATAAAGATTGTTGGTATTGCACCCGCTTTAAACATTTTAATGTAGAGCCCAATATGATTATTGATTTGCCAAAAGGCGTGTCAAATTTAACAGACTATATTAATTGTTTTTCGAAAAAATACAGAAATCGTGCAAAAGGAATTTTAAAATCTAGTGCCTCCTTAACTAAAAAAAGATTATCAAATGAAGAAGTGTCTTTTTATAAAGATACCATGCACGGATTATATACTCAAGTATTTAATCAGGCTAAATTTAAATTAGCACATTTATCTTCTAATTATTTTGAAGATGTAGTGAAAGCAAACACGAATTCATTTTATGTAGATGCTTGGTTTTTGGAAGATAAAATGCTGTCGTTTGCTTGTGGTTTTTGTTTAGAAAATGAAGTAGAAGCACATTATATTGGTTTTGATTATGCTCATAATAAAGAGTTTGAGTTATATCAAACTATTTTATATAGCTTTATTGAGCAGGCTATATTAATGCGTAAATCAAAAATAAATTTAGGAAGGACAGCTTCAGAAATTAAAACAACCGTTGGGGCAAAACCTCATGAGTTGTTGTGTTATATTAAACCACAAAACACTGTTTCAAAATTGATTTTAAAGCCGTTTATGCAGTTTTTACAGCCTACGGAATGGATTCCCAGAAATCCTTTTAAAGAAGAATAAAAAAGCCTGCATTTATGTGCAGGCTTTTGTCAATTATATCGTTAATCATCTGTAGGCTCAGGAGCTTGTTTAGCAGCGGCTTTTTTAGGTTTAATTTTCTTGGGCCAAAGTACGTTAATCATTTCATTATGAACGGTTAACATTGTTTCACTAATTCCATTAATAATATCTACATCCTTATTATCAAAGTCTTTTTTCCAAGTACGAGTTACTTCTTCTTCCGTATTATCTTCTTTAAGAATATAAAACTTCACTAACTTTTTCTTTCTAACTTCTGCTTTGCCACTCCAGCAATTTGCTTTAGCTCCTACACGAGAGGTAATAATAACATCAGTATAAATACCATCTTCAACCTCATCGGCACCTCGTTGTTCAAATTTAATAGACCATTTATTATAACAATTTAATTCTCTAGACTCTTCAGTTTGAGCCTGAACTTGAGTTATTGCTAATGCTATTGTTAAAGCTAAAAGTACTTTTTTAATCATGTCCTATGTTTTAGATTTATAAATATATAGTTTATCGTGTGTAAAGTCAAATAATTTTACAGCAATTATATAAATAAAATCAATATGTAGTACCATAAATATTTAAAATATAGATAAATTATGATTCAAATTCCTTGTCTATAAATAAAATGCTACAAATTATAGCAAACACGCGCTTGTTTTTGTTGTTATTTTGCTAAAAATATTTAACATGTTAGTCAAAACTTTTGGTAGTGCCGTTCACGGAATTAATGCCACAACAGTAACAGTAGAGGTGCATATTG
>JBIICN010000120.1:0-3683 GCA_044238845.1 Bacteroidia bacterium | reverse complement strand
AACGGATTTAGCGGTACGATCGAAGAAATTAATGAAGAGAAGAAAAAAATCAAAGTCACCGTTAAAATCTTCGGACGTAAAACTCCAGTTGAATTAAGCTTTGGTGAAGTAGAAATCGAATAAAAAATTGAATGGTATAAATCAAGTTAAAATGAGCCGCTTTGCTGCTTCCAACTCAAAGTCAATTTAACTTCTTCGATTTATACCAACAATGTGTAACAAATAAATAAAAACAAAAAAATGGCAAAAGAGTTATCAGCAATTGTAAAGCTTCAAATTAAAGGTGGAGCTGCTAACCCGTCGCCTCCAATTGGTCCTGCATTAGGTGCAAAAGGTGTAAACATTATGGAGTTCTGTAAGCAATTTAATGCTAGAACTCAAGAACAAGCAGGTAAAGTATTACCTGTTTTAATTAATGTTTATGTTGATAAAACGTTCGATTTCATTATCAAACGTACACCAGTAGCAGTTCAAATTTTAGAGGTTACTAAAGTTAAGCAAGGTTCTGGCGAAAGCAACCGTAAAAAAGTTGGTTCTATTTCATGGGATCAAATTCGCACTATTGCACAAGATAAAATTGTAGACATGAACTGTTTTACAATCGAATCTGCGATGTTAATGGTAGCCGGTACTGCTCGTAGTATGGGAATCACAACAACAGGCGAGGCACCTGTAAAACCTTAATTAAATTAATTATAAACCAAAAACAAGCTTTTTAAAAAATGGCAACGTTAACTAAAAAAAGAAAAGTAGCAGATGCTAAGTTCGACGCGAACAAAGCGTATACTGTTACTGAAGCTTCAAAAGTAGTGAAAGAAATTACTACTACTAAATTTGATGCATCCGTGGATATCGCTATCCGTTTAGGAGTTGATCCTCGTAAAGCTAATCAAATGGTTCGTGGAACTGTTACCTTACCTCACGGTACTGGTAAAGTGTTGCGCGTTTTAGCTATTGTTACTCCAGATAAGGAGGCAGAAGCTAAAGCAGCAGGTGCGGATTACGTTGGATTAGACGAATACATCGAAAAAATTAAAAACGGATGGACAGATGTAGACGTAATCATCACTATGCCTTCAGTAATGGGTAAAGTAGGTGCGTTAGGTCGTGTATTAGGTCCTCGTGGATTAATGCCTAACCCAAAAACAGGAACAGTTACCATGGATATTGGTAAAGCTGTAACTGACTCTAAAGGCGGTAAAATTGATTTTAAAGTTGATAAAGCAGGTATCATTCACACAGGAATTGGCCGTGCATCTTTTGATGCTCAAAAATTAACTGAGAATGCTATGGAAGTTTTAAATGCAATAGTAAAATTAAAACCATCTTCTGCAAGAGGTACTTACGTTAAGTCTGTATACATGAGCAGCACAATGAGTGCAGGTATTCAAATCGACACTAAATCTTTTAATTAATTAAAAAAACTCTTTTAGTATGAACAAACAAGAAAAAACACAGGAAATAGATAGATTACTTAGCATTTTAAATGCTAACAATAAAATCTATTTAGCTGATTGTTCTTCTTTGTCAGTAGAAAAGGTAAATCAATTACGCCGTTCTTGCTATGATAAAAAAGTAAGTATGTCTGTTGTTAAAAACACTTTATTAGCTAAGGCTTTAGAGCGTGCAAACGATAGCAATCTTGCTCAATTAATCCCAGCATTAAAAGGCCAAACAGCTTTAATTTTAACAGAAACATCTAATGTACCTGCTAAATTAATTAAAGAGTTTCGCAAAGGTGGTGATAAACCTCAATTAAAAGCAGCGTATGTTGAAGATATGATCTTTATCGGTGACGATAAATTAGATGCATTAGCAGGATTAAAATCGAAAAACGAGTTAATCGGCGACATCATCGGATTACTTCAATCTCCAATTCAACGTGTAATCGGTGGTTTAGAAAACAAAACCAAAGGTGGCGAAGAAGCAGCAGCTTAATTGTAACTGAATCAAAGAATAATCAAGCTTACACTAGGTAAGCAAAACAAATTAAATTAATAACAAAAACAAATTAAACTAATAATAAAATGGCAGACGTAAAAGCAATCGCTGAAACATTAGTAAACTTGACAGTTAAAGAAGTTCAAGAATTAGCAACAGTATTAAAAGATGAGTATGGAATCGAACCAGCAGCAGCAGCAGTAGTTGTAGCAGCAGGTGGTGGCGGAGACGCAGCAGCAGCTAAAACATCATTTGATGTAATTTTAGTTGAAGCAGGTGCAGCTAAATTAGGTGTAGTTAAAGTTGTTAAAGACTTAACTGGATTAGGCTTAAAAGAAGCTAAAGACTTAGTTGACGGTGCTCCAAAAGCAGTTAAAGAAGGTATTGCAAAAGAAGAGGCTGAGTCTATTAAAAAGGCTTTAGAAGAAGCTGGTGCAAAAGTAGAAGTAAAATAATTTTACTTATAAATTTAGGCGTTAAGGTCTTTCTTGCTTCGGCAAAAGACCTTAACCCTTTTTCTGCTTTTAGTAATTGGCGTAACTCTTTTAGAATACTAACTAATAAACTTAATTACATTGGCTACAGCAATTAAAAAAACACAGAGAATTAATTTCTCTTCAAACAAATTTCCAATTGAATATCCAGATTTTTTGGATATACAAGTGAAATCTTTCCAAGATTTCTTTCAATTAGAAACTACACCGGATAACCGTAAAAACGAAGGTTTATTCCGCGTATTTGCCGAAAACTTTCCTATCTCTGATGCGAGAAATAATTTCGTATTAGAATTTTTGGATTATTTCGTAGATCCACCACGCTACGCACTAGAAGAGTGTATTAGCCGTGGTTTAACTTATTCAGTGCCATTAAAAGCTAAATTAAAGCTTTACTGTACTGATCCTGAACATGAAGATTTTGAAACCATTGTGCAGGACGTTTATTTGGGAACAATCCCGTACATGACACCAAAAGGTTCTTTCGTAATCAATGGTGCTGAACGTGTTATCGTTTCTCAATTACACCGTTCTCCAGGCGTGTTCTTCGGTCAAAGCCGTCACGCAAATGGAACTAAATTATATAGTGCTCGTGTTATTCCTTTCAAAGGTTCTTGGATTGAGTTTGCAACTGATATCAATAATGTCATGTATGCATACATTGATCGTAAGAAAAAGTTACCAGTAACAACGTTATTACGTGCTATTGGTTTTGAAAGCGATAAACAAATTTTAGAAATTTTTGGTTTAGCTGACGAAGTGAAAGTTTCGAAAGCTGGCTTAAAACGTGAGGTTGGTCGTAGACTGGCTGCTCGTGTTTTAAAAACATGGATTGAAGATTTCGTTGATGAGGATACCGGGGAAGTTGTTTCAATTGAGCGTAATGAAGTTATCTTAGACCGTGAAACGGTTTTAGATGATAATCATATCGACTTAATTGCTGATGCTGGTGTTAAATCTATCATCTTGCACAAAGAAGACGTAAATACAGCTGATTTTGCTATTATCTACAATACTTTACAAAAAGATTCAACTAACTCAGAAAAAGAAGCAATCGAGTATATCTACCGTTTACTTCGTAATGCTGAGCCACCTGATGAAGAAACAGCTCGTGGAGTAATCGACAAGTTATTCTTCTCTGACAAACGTTATGATTTAGGTGAAGTAGGTCGTTTCCGTATCAACAAAAAGTTGGGTATCGATATTCCTATGAATATCCGTGTTTTAACTAAAGAAGATATTATTTTG
>JBIICN010000119.1:0-3686 GCA_044238845.1 Bacteroidia bacterium | reverse complement strand
CTATCATAGCACCGAGAGGCGGTTTACAACCTCCGTATGTTCGGCGATTGTGATAGACCTACTATCATCTTTTATTCAACATTCATTATCCTACAACTGATAATGATTCACGGCACACCACTAAGCCTGCGGCAGCAATGCATTTAGAATAGATTTCAAAATGCTACAAATTGTAGCAGCATCCATTTTTTATTTGTTATATTTTTACAATAAAATTAATAACGCAATATCTTGACAAACATGTCGGTAAAGGAATAGCTGTTAAAAGAAAATGGAAAGTTTTATATGTTTTGAGTGAAGAGATAGAGAAAAAATTGCAATATTGTTTAACTAAAAGAGAAGGTCGTCTAAATGAAATTAAAAGAGAAAATAACAATTGATGATATTGATGGACAAAAATTCAAAATAAGAATTGTTGAACCTGATAAGAATAAAAAGGCAGTTGTTACTCACTATCTTCATAATTTTCATAATGGAGTAAAAAAACATTATGAAAAATCTGCTAAATTATATATCAAGGAACTTGTAAAGTATAAATGCCCCGAGATAAAATACGATAAAGTCGCTGAGGATAGTGCGATTCAACAATTACTATTTGAAGTGGAAAAAGTTCCATTTCCAACACCTGACAACTACACTTTTAAATTTATTGATTTATTCGCTGGCATTGGTGGTTTTAGAATGGCAATGCAAAAACTTGGAGGTAAGTGTGTTTTTACAAGTGAATGGGATAAGGAAGCTCAAAAAACATATAAGGCAAATTACGGTGAAACTCCGTTTGGCGATATAACAAAAGAATCTACTAAGTCTTATATACCAGATGATTTCGATGTATTATGTGCAGGTTTTCCTTGTCAAGCCTTTTCTATTGCTGGAAAAAGAGGAGGTTTTACTGATACCAGAGGTACATTGTTTTTTGATGTTGCTGAAATAATTAAAAGAAAGAAACCAAAAGCAATTTTTCTTGAGAACGTTAAGGGTTTAAGAAATCACGATGGAGGCAAAACACTTGCAACAATATTAAATGTACTCCGTAATGATTTAGGATACTTTGTCCCAGAGCCACAAATAATGAATGCCAAAAACTTTGGCGTACCTCAAAACCGTGAAAGAATTTTCATCGTTGGTTTTAGAAATGATTTAAATATTACAGAATTTGAATACCCTAAACCAAGTAAAAAAATAGTTTCTTTTGCACAAGTAAAAGAAAAAAAGGTAGTACCAACTAAATATTATTTATCAACTCAATATTTACAAACTTTATACAATCATAAAGCACGTCACGCAAGTAAAGGTAATGGGTTTGGTTTTGAAATAATACCTGACACAGGCATATCCAATGCTGTTGTTTGTGGCGGTATGGGTAGAGAGCGTAATTTGGTATATGACGATAGAATAACTGATTTTAATCCTACTACGAAAATTAAAGGAGTGGTAAATCGTGAAGGAATTAGAAAAATGACACCTCGTGAATGGGCAAGATTACAAGGGTTTCCAGAAAACTATAAAATAGTCGTTGCTGATGCATCTGCCTACAAACAATTTGGTAATTCTGTGGCTGTTCCTGCAATAAAAGCTACTGCGGAAAAAATATTAGAGACTATTAGAATTGGAAAATATGTTAGCGGGAAATAAAGGCGAATGGAGTGAAGTATATACACTTCTAAAAGTAATTGCAGATAAACAACTTTTTGCGGGTGATAGTAACTTAAATAAAATAGAATCTTTGATTTTTCCTATTGTTAAAGTTTTGCGTGATGAATCAAATGGAACATTTGAATTTAGTTACAATAAAGATTTGGTAATTGTAAGAAACAATAATGAAGAAATAAGAATTTCAGTTAATGAATTTCAAAAACAAGCACATTTTTTACTTACAAAACTGAAAGAAAAAACAAATGCAACGTTTTCAATTCCTGAAATTGAAAAATTCATTAATTCATTTAATAGTCATTCTTTAAAAGCAAAATCTTCTGTAAAAAGTGATATAAGAATTGCTATTCACGATCAACGAACTGGTACAAATCCAGAGCTTGGCTTTAGTATTAAATCTCAATTAGGTGGCGCGTCTACGTTGTTAAACGCTGGAAGAACAACAAATTTTATTTATAAAATAAATAATCTTAACCTAACAGAAAAACAAATTGTTCAGATAAATAATATTGATACAAGAAGTAAAATAAAAGATCGCATCGATAAAATTAAGGAACTAAAAGGAAAGTTGAAATTTGAAAAGCTTGAAAGTTCTGTGTTTGGAAACAATTTAATTTTAATTGATAGCGCATTACCTACCATTATCTCTGAAATTTTAGGATTATTTTTCACTTCAAACTTATCTAAAATCTCAGATTTAGTTACTGAAATTTCAACAAAAAATCCGATTGGTTATAATTTAGATAATAATCATCCATTTTACTCATATAAAGTCAAACGCTTTTTAACTGACATTGCACTTGGAATGATGCCTTCAAAAGTTTGGACCGGTGAATTAGACGCAACTGGTGGCTATTTGGTTGTGAAAAATGATGGCGAAATTTTATGTTACCACATTTACAATAGAAATGAATTTGAGGATTATTTATATGCCAATACGAAACTAGAAACAGCAAGTAGTACTCGTCACGAATTCGGAACAGTTTACATAGAAAACGACATCCTTTATTTCAATTTGAACTTGCAAATAAGATTTTTATAATATTCTAAAATTTGAACCCTTTGTTGTTGAAAAATATAATGAAGGGTTTTGTTTGCTGTTATACTGTCCTATGTTTAAAAAAACAAAAGTCGAAAATCAAGAACGATAGAAATAAAATTTACTTGCATTTTTTCAGAACTAGCACCGTGATTTATGGAAATCTGACAGCGTTTCAGTTTTTTGTCTTCGCATAACTTGCCAAGCCCATTTGCAAAACGCAAATACCAGACCTGCAATCCAATTTTTGCAAAAAAGCTTTGCAAGTTCTCCTGCGCACTGGCAATTTTCACAAATTGCTTTGGGTGGCATTCGGTTTCTGTCAGACATATGGTTTCGTAATTAGTAACATTGGTTTCTATTGGTACTGTTCTCACTAAATGCGGCTGGCATCAGGTAACACACGGTTTGCCTTATTTGGGCGGACATCAAAGCATTTGCAAAATCGGTAGACAATTTTTCTATTTTTTATTTGCAAATGCATAGCAACATAGTATCTTTAAACTAACATTTCGTTAGACATTGTTTCAAACTCCAAACAAGTCAAACCGCGAAAACGTTACCTGCAACCAGCCGACTGACAAACTAAGTGTTGACAAAAAAGCCTTGACAGTAACTTGAAATTTAATAATTTAGACAACTAATAAGGTAGGTAATTTCAATGCGTTTTGCGTTTAAAGAAAATAGTTTGAATAAAGAAAATGGTTCCACTTTTTTCTATTTCTTCAGTTTTGACAAAACTGTAACCCCTATCTCTAATTTAGCACATTTGTTTTTCGCAAAGAACAGGCAAAAAACAAAAGAGCTAAATTGCCCACCCAAACACATCGGTTTTGCTTCGCAAGTTTTTGCGCATCTCACTCCGTTCGGTCAAAGGTCAAGTAGGCAAAGGGAGTTTCACCCTAAGCCTCTCACGGAACCGTACGTGAAGCTCTCACTTCATACGGCTCTTGTCATACAAGCCTATAAAACTATAAATCGTCCATTGATAAAA
>JBIICN010000118.1:0-3689 GCA_044238845.1 Bacteroidia bacterium | reverse complement strand
TATGGAAAATGTCGGGAAGGTAATTTTATAACTTGTTCACAATAGAATGGGGGTAAATTACTTTCTTATTTTGAGGACTGTTTCTTAAATCTTGACGAGTGCAGAGTGCAAACCCTTATATATGGGTTTGCACTCTGCACTCGTGGTTAATTTTTGATTAAGCATTTGATTTTAAAGGATTTAAGTAATACACAATTTCTTTGTTTAATGCACGAGTGCAAAGTGTGTGGTTTACCTCATTTTGCTCGATGACAATGGCAGTATCTGTAATTTGTTTTAAGCGACTTATGATAGTTCGCTTACTGCAATCTAATTCATCAGTTAAAAGTTCTATTAAATCCTTTCTTGACATTTCTGAGACTAAAATTTGGGCTAATAAGACTAAAGTTTCAGAAAGCGCAGCTTTATGATTTTTCTTATCTAAAATAGTTTGAGTTGTGGTTGAATCAGACATAACCAAACCTTTTTCGGTATCGGAATATTGAACATAAAATGGTTCGTGTTTTTTTGAACTACGGCATTTGAGATAAGCTACTTTTAATAAATCGGTATTATGGTTTTGGGCGTCTTTCTCAAAACCAATTTGAATAACAGTACTAGCTTTGTTTAATATTTCTGTCCCTAAATGGCCTCGGGCTTTATCCGCACTTCCCGGGTTCTCATGTATCAAACATAAAAATGTTACATCGTAACGGTTGATGGTTTGATTCATCATGTCAATTAATTTCATACTATCCTTGGTATCATTGAAATTAAAGACACAATCCGTAATAACATCTAAAATAATAAATATGTGAATTGGGAACTTTTTACGAGCATGCTCCAGGTACAAATTCAACATATCAAAGCGTTCTTCTCTTCCAAATTCTAATAATGAAATATAATCGAAGCCGTAAGGATCTTCGTTTATTTCATAACCTGCTTTTAGTTGAATTTGTTGCAATGAATAAGGTAATTGCTCAGATAAATTTCGTTCTGTATCTACATAGCAAATAGCATAGCGTGTGAGCAAATTAGTTTTAAAACCTAACAAATCTTTATGACAATCAGGTTTCTTTAGTAGGGATGCACAAATGGTTTCAGCAAGGCGTGACTTGTGCACGCCTGCTTTACCTTGTATTACATTGATAGTTTTGGGAAAGAAAACTGGGTTTTCTTTTTGCCAAACAATGGGCTGAGAAAAAGAAATTGGTTTGCTTTTATTCTCAGCAATTTTGCGCTGTGACGCTAGGAGTTGCTCTAGCTTTTCGCTAGAACTTACCAAGTTTACCATAGGTAAACGAGGCTGTTCATTGTGCGATTTTGGTGCTGGAATATCAAACATAATTTATTTTTTATTGGTAATAAGACAATGCCATGAAATAAACTTTGATTTGACCGTTCTCAAAACGAACAGTAGCTACCCAATCTTTGGGTGTTTTGTTTTGTATGTTCGTTTCTTGTCTGATACAACTTTCAATGCTCATAATCATCATTTTGTAATTCTGCTCTTCCAATCTTACAAACAGTTCAGAGAAATAAGCGTAGCGCAATTTGTCGAGCTGTAGCTTTTCAAAAAGTTTGTTTAATTGGTTCTTGTCTGAATTGTTATCATTAAATAATTTCATGTAATAGTTTACATTACTTTCTAATGATTTTTCATCTCTGCCAATAATTGAGGCAACTTGTTGCATCAATTCTGGCCAAGTAAGGTCGTGTAGTGTTTCACTGTATTTTTCCATATTACACCTCCTTACTTTTTAAATGCTTTAACGTAATGCTTATTCAACAAATCTTCCACATCGTTTAATTTGTAGTAGATTTTATTGCCAACTTGGGAGAATGAGATTTTACCCTCATCGCGCCAAGTTTGTGCCGTGCGTTTAGAAATTTTCATTAGCAATAAAAATTCCTGATTATCGACAAAAACCTCTTGAGGTTTTTTGCTTTGGCTGTCGATTTTTGTTTTGATTTCTTCGATTGAGCCAGTCAATGTATTGAACTGCTCTTTAGATAAGATAACTGCTTCCATTTTCTTTTTGGTTTTTAAGATTATGGAGCAAATTTGAGCAGACAAGAAAAGTCTATTGGTCTCTGTAGGACCACTTTAGGACTTTTTACTTTGGTATGTTTTTGATTTTCAGATTGATTCTTTTTTCTGAGGAGGGACGTTTTTCGGGGCGAGAAGTATTGAGAATTGTTTTGACAGTATTTAAACTTAATGGATTTCCATTTTTATCTATAAAATTATCTGTAATGAATTGTGCTAATTCATTAAAACCTGCATTTAGTAAAGGTTTACCGTCAACTGATATTTCTTTTGTGAGTTGAAAAAACACATCAACAAAAATATTTGTTTGGCAATTAAATTGAAAAAGTCCTACGGAAGTCCTACAGGAATCTGTAGGACTTTTTGTGTTTTTTGTAGGACTTTTAGGACTATTAACTTCTTGATTATTAGGAGTGTTTTGTTTTTTAGTTAGTTTTTGTTGTGATTTAATTAGGTCTAATTCCAAATTTATTTTTTCATCAAATGGCGTTTCATTGACATCAATAATTTTAGGCTTGTTTTGTAAATATTCTGTTTTTGCCTCCATTAAATAAGAAACCTTTTCTTCATAATTATACTGTTTGATGTCGGATTTTAATTTAACGAAGTTAAATTTAGAATCCGGTGCTTGTTTCTTCTGCTCAATGACATCACGCATCACTTCAATAATCATTAAAGATTTTTCGAACTTAATAACCTGGTCTTTTGTGGTAAAAAGCTCTCTGTTTAGATCAATCAATTTTTCCAATTTATTGAGCCATACAATAGGCTCTTGCATCTTATCGCATTGGTATTGAATGAATGGCTTTATTTTGGATTTTTGTATTGTAAATAGTTTGTACAACAAACATTTACAATACTGTTCTAAATTGAATTTACTCTTATTTAAGAAGTTGGAAGGCTGTCCTTCTTCAAAAATGGAAATATCAAATTCTCCCGCATCATAGTGTGCGACATCAACGATTGGGTGTTCTACAAATGGAGAACAAATAACAAAGGTGTACATAACAAAAACAAAAAACTGTTTTACTAAATTAAAGCAAAACAGTTAAATAAAATGTTAATGTTTATAAATATAGCATTAAATTGCTATATTTTATAGCAATTTACTTATTATCAATTCAGTATAAATGTTAAAGAATTTTATCCACTTTTATTTGGCTAATTTTAAAATTCTAATAGAACCTTTTGCCACTAAAAGGAAAACAATAGTTCCAACAATCAAATCGGGATATTTGGAATTAGTAACATAAACCAAAGCTCCCGCCACAATAACGCTAATATTTACAATAACATCGTTACTTGTAAAGATCATACTTGCTTGCATGTGGGCTTCCTGACTCTTCGATTTTTGAAGTAGATAAAGAGAAACCGCATTACCAATAAGAGCGAAAAGCGAAATTACTATCATGGTTTGAAAAGCCGGAACATCTTCGTAACCTAAAAATCTTCTTATAACTTCTGCCAAACCAAAGATGGCTAAAGCCATTTGAAAGTAACCACTTATTTTAGCGATTTGTTTTTTCCTTGAAGTGGCATGACCAACAGCGTATAAACTCAAGGCATAAACAATGGCATCAGCGAGCATATCGAGGCTATCGGCAACCAAACCCATTGATCGGGAAAAGAAACCTGTTATTATTTCGACAACAAAAAAACC
>JBIICN010000117.1:0-3785 GCA_044238845.1 Bacteroidia bacterium | reverse complement strand
CATTAACGGCATTAATAATATTTTTTGAATTACCAGAACTTGAAATAGCAACTAAAACATCTTCACTTTCCATGTGTAGTTTCAACCACTCGGCCATCGCGTTTTCATAACCATAATCATTAGCATAACAAGTAATAAGTGCAGCATCTGAAAATGTATACGATTTATAACCGGCAATTTTTCCGTAATCTTCCATCATATGGGAACAAATAGAATTTGATCCTCCATTACCAATAAAAAAAACTCGTTTTTTATCTTTTAATAAATTAATGGACTCGTTAATTTGGCTAACAACTTCGGCACCGTGAAAATATGATTCGAAGAAGTTTTTATATAAATCTAGCTGCATGTTCTAATAAAGTTTTTTTAGTGACTGATTTTTCATTACATAACCATGTGGTGGATAGGCTCGCTGCAATAGATGGCACAAGTAAAGTATGTTCTTTATAATTAAGATGAGATGCAACACAGGCAAATGCAAAAAAAGTATCCCCTGCTCCAATAGTATCTACGACGTCGGATTTAAAGGTTGGTTGCATTACAGTTGTTTTTCCATCTGTATAAAACGCCCCTTCCCTTCCTGATGTTACAAATAAGTCTTCAGTATTTAATTCGTAATTATAAATTTCTAAAATATCTTTATCTTTTGGATTACTGATACGTTTGTTTACTTGTAAGCTTGCTTCTCTTAAATCAATACAAGCACTTTTCTTTTTATTATTTTTCCATTTAGAGATTCGATTAAACCCAAAATTGTTTGAATTGGTTTGACACATTAAATGAAAACCATCATTAATGGATAATTTATCGCAAAAGGCATGACCAAAATCCGCAACAATAACTACGTCATAGTCATTAACATTTACATTAATATCCTTGAAACCGGCTACATCAAATTTATTTATCTCAACATGCTTTTTCTTATCATTCACATCTACATATCGTGTTTTTACAATTTCACGATTTGTATTTGTAATCACATCTACTTTTTTTACAAAATCTACCAAGTGATTTGCTATGGCAGTAGCTCCCCCCATTTGGATATTTTGTTTCCCTTCTAATTTATAAACAGGACAAATAGATTTCATTGACTGACCTTCATAACTCACATCAATAAACTCATCAATTATAGTTTCTCCAACAACTAAAACATTTAAACCGGCTGCTTCTTTAATAAAGCGTTCAATAGTATCAATCATTCTTATTTCTTTATTTGGTTATGTTCCTTAACAAAATTAACGATTTCTTCTTCACTAAAGGCAAATTTCAAAGGATATTTATTTTCTAAGGATTTTCTAAAACGAAGCGTATTATTCATACTACCAATATCAGTTACCTTATTTCCACCTTTATAAATTATTAATACTTGAGTATTTACATACTCACCAACATTATTTACTCCACTGTGTTGTGTAATAATTAGTTTTGAATTTGAAACTTTTTCTAATGTAATTCTATTGTCTGTGCTCACCGCGATTTCAACTTTTGAATTAGTGGTATTTAAATCTTTTACTTGCGAAGGATGCCCACAGATATAAATTTTATCAAAATAAGGCGAGATTAAATCAATTAACGCCACATAATCCCATGGTCCCCCATTATTGTGGCTTTGCGCAGCTCCTTTACTTCGAGGAAAAATACAACAGGCGTTTTCATCATTCGTTTTATAATATTTATCAATGTGATAAATATGTGTATGATTTTTTAGTAACCAATTTCGATGTACAAACCAATAATAAAAATCATCTCCTATATTCCAAAAAGGTAAGCCTGAAGTATTTGCTTCATTTTCAAATTTCTTAATCTCTTCCTGAACATCCTTTGGAGGAACAGTACTATTACCTCTTGGACCTACTTCTGCAAAAAAATCTCTTAACGGTCTAAACTCGTGAATAATCGAATTACCTTGTTCGTCTACCATAAAAGGTTTGTGTAGTTCCATCCCGCAATAAATTATTTTAACTCCCTGTTTGTGCAAAAACATTAAAAATGGTAGGGTGTGAGCAGTAAAATGTCCAAACTCTCCCTTAAATGGTCCATAATAACAAAATCCTTTACTGATACTTTCTTTCAATCTTTTTTCAGCGTGCATAAATCCTAGCCAAACCTTAAAGCGATACTTAAATAATTTAATCCCTTTTAATCCCGCCTGTTTGACATAGGTATTGTTATCAGAAAAATCCTGATTAAATTCATAATGATCAACTCTACTATATGGTTGTTTACTCATATTTTATATACTTATTTTACTTGCAAATGCTTCATAATTTATTTCAGCATTAAAATGTGAATTCCAGAAATCAAATACTTTTTGACGATACGCTGCATCATTTGACTCATGAAGTATGAAATTTTCAATCAATTGAGCGGTCTCTTTAGGAGCAAAATATGTATCTAAAATCATTTTTTTGTCATAGCTCACTATTTCGGGAGAACCACACACATTAGTTGCCATAGCTGGTATCCCAAAGCTAATTGCCTCCATAATCGTAACTGGTATTCCTTCAGAAAGACTTAAGTTTAAAAAAAGATCAACATGGTTATTTGTATAATACTCTAATATTTTTTGATTAGGTGTATAACCATTAAATACAGCTTTAATATGAGAAGGCAAATTGTCAATGTTAGATTTTAATGCTTTAATTTCTGACTCCATGCCTCCAAAATGTACCCAAACTAAAGGAGATTTGATAAGAGATAAAATATCAAAAAAACTGCCTATGCGTTTTTGCTGATTCATTGAAGAACAAGAGACTATTACATATGGAGTACCTTGTTGCTTTTTTGGATTGAATGATATATGATTGACGCCTAAATAACTAACTTGTATTTTATGAGCATACGAAGGGAACAAGTTAGACAAATGAATTTTACCGTCATTTGAAATTGGGAAAAGCGTATCTAAATTTTTTAATTTATATTCAGAAAAGGTGTGATCGCACATATCTGCATATAAATCTCCCATATGCGCTTTTGAATATGCTCGTAACGAGGTATTTCTTTTTTTTAATAACGCAACAATAAAACTCCAATGCAAAAACCAATATGAATATATCACAATCTGCGAACAATTTAGTTTTTGTTTTTCAATGTAATCTTCAACTGCTATTGCATATAAATAGGCATTATAGGAAAGCTTCATACTTTTGTTAAAACTATTGAAACCCACTTTTTTATTTTTTGCGAACAAATATATTTTTAAGGTTAACCAAAAAGCTTTATAAAAAAGTCTGAATCGATTACCTTTTAATGTCTTATGAATATTAATTACTTTGGCATTTTCTGGAATTGGTCTAGCCATTCCTTCAACATTAATAGGGAAAATAATTACTTCCTTGAATTTTTTGCATAAATACACGATTTCGGTTTCAATATATACCTCGCGGGTATGATAAGGAAACGAATCGGTAAATAAAAAAAGTGTTTTATTGCTTCCGTTCATTAATCGAGAAATAAATTAAATTGATACTTTACTTATTTTGTGAGTAAATACTATTGAGAAAAGAAACGTACTGATTCATTTTTATTTGCATATCCACCTTTTGTTCAGCAAAATTTCTGATTTTTTCCGGATAATCTGTTACTTGTTTTACTTTATCGTAAAAACTAATAATCTGTTCCATATTAATTGTACTATCATTTGCAGGTACTTTGTAAACAAATTCAGCAATATCTTTTTCATTTTCCAAATCAGTATCATTGTACCCATAAATAAATGGAATACCGCGAGCTAAATACTCTCTTGCTTTTAGCACGGAGGCTTCCGTAATACTAATTCTATGCAA
>JBIICN010000116.1:0-3839 GCA_044238845.1 Bacteroidia bacterium | reverse complement strand
TATTTGTCGCAGCAGCAATGCCTTGATTAAAATGATAATTTGCTAGTAAATTAGGAGCTATTGTAGCAATTTCTCCACTCATGTTATTCATGATTTCAGGTTGGCATAGTGTTTTATTCCATATACGAACTTCATCAATTGAACCAGTAAAGTTTTCGCTGATTTGATTTGCGCCTATCCAAATAGGGTTTGTAATGCTCCTTATATTTGTACCTGCTAATGGTTTAGTATTAGATAATACACCATTTACATAAATACGCATCATAGTTCCATCCCAAGAAGCAGCAACGTGCTGCCATACTCCTATGGTTGCAGTAGCTACAGAGTTTAAGGCAGTAAATCCTCCACCATTATCAAGATAAAAACCATAAGTAGAACCATCTCTTCTTAATAAAAATTGCATGTCAGCATTTGAAGTATTGTAATTACTAACTATACAACCAAGCCCAGAGTTTGTAGATGGATTAACCCAAGCTTCAACGGTAATTTTATTTGAGCTACTTAAAATGGTATTTAATGATGAGCCTATATTTACACGATCATCAGCGCCATCAAAATTTAAGGCAGCTGCTGGTATACTGTAATTATTTAATAAAACTGATATATTATATGAATTAGTATTCGCCGTTACTATATCCATCTTACCATCGTTATTAAAATCGGCTGAAAATATAGAGCCAGGAGCTGAGCCAACGATAAAATTAACAGCATTGGCAAAGGTGCCTGTGCCAGAGCCTAATAATACACTTATATTGCTAGAATTTCCGTTAGCCGTTACTAAGTCTGTCTTGCCGTCATTATTAAAATCGGCTGAAAATATTGAGCCTGGAGTTGCACCAACACTATAATTAACAGCTGCTGCAAATGTGCCAGTGCCACTACCTAATAAAATTGATACATTGTTTGAACCATTATTAGAGGTAGCTAAATCTTTTAATCCATCGCCATTAAAATCGGCGGAATACACTGCCCGTGAGCCTGTGCCAGTAGGGTAATTAACAGCTGCTGCAAAAGTGCCTGTGCCACTCCCTAATAAAATTGAAACATTGTGTGTAAGAAAATTAGCAGTTACTAAATCCATATTGCCATCGCCATTAAAATCAGCTGAAAAAACAGATGATGGTTTTGTACCAATGGTATAATTAACTGCGGCTCCAAAGGTGCCGCTCCCACTCCCTAATAAAATTGATACGTTGTTTGAATTCATGTTTGCTGATGCTAAATCCATATTACCATCACCATTAAAATCAGCTGAAAATAGTGAATAAGGATTTGTGCCAGCACCATAATTAACAGCAGCTGCAAAAGTACCAGTAGCACTTCCTAATAAAATTGAAACATTATTTGCAAGAAAATTAGCTGTTGCTAAATCCATATAACCATCGCCATTAAAATCAGCTGAAAATACTGAAGTTGGATTTGTGCCAACATTATAATTAACGGCGGTGGTAAAGGTACCTGTACCACTCCCTAATAATACTGAAACGTAGTTTGCACTAGTTGCATTAGCAGTTACTAAGTCCATATTACCATCGCCATTAAAATCAGCAGAAAATACTGAGCGTGAATCATTGCCAGCTCCATATGTTACATGTGGCGCAAAGCTAACTTGTGCTTGTGTACAAATGGATAGGCATAAAAGGCTTGCAAGAGTGAGTAGTTGTTTTTTCATATGTTGATATTTCATAATTAAGTCATTTTATTTATTAAGTTCAAAAAAGGTATGATTAGGCTTATTACACTCGCTAATTTTTCTTCATTCCTTCCAGATAAAAATAACTGTTTGAAAATATCAAAATCTGCCCTAAAAGCTAAAACCGAGTTAAAAATCTGCCCTAAAAGCTAAAACTGGATTTTATTTTATAAAATTTATTTATATTTTTATATCTATGCTTAAAATCATCAAACAGTTTTTAACTGACTATAAAAAATACATGTTTAAGTACCGCAAAGGGTTTTATGTACTACCAGTTTTGATCAACTCACCAAGCACTATGGTGCAAAGTTTTAAACACACTCCCTTTGTAAAATGGGATCCGAAAAAATGTAAGTTAAGTACTAATAATCCCTTTGTAGAATTCGATGCCTATTACATTGAAATAAGTGAGGGCTTGTGGTTTTATGCAAGTTTTTTAAATAGCAAAGCAAACTTGGAGTTTGTAGGATATTTAAATGAAAACGAACCGAATGAGTACTATTGTTTTGGTTATAACTTAATTAAACATAATAACGAAAAAAAAATGGCACTACAAAGCGGTTTAAGTTATTCGGTTGGGTCGTGGAATTTCCTTAAGCCAGATCATAAACTTCACCATATCATTTTCAAAAATACTAATATACAGTTTGCAGGCCTGTATATGTCTAAAAAATGGATAAATGAAAATGTTGTTACCAACGATAAATATTTAAACAGCAATTTAAATTTGTTTATAAACTCAAATTCAACTTATAGTATATGGCCCGATGCCGATATTCATACTGATTTTATAGAAAACGCAATAACTATTGCTAAGATAGACGACGAGAAAAAAAGAAAACACGAGTTAAATGATTTTGTAACTAATACACTTGATTACCTATTACATAATTATGACGTACAACACAATAACAATAATAGTCTCATTAATGTTGACCCTGATTTACTAATAAAACTAAATAAAGTAGAGAAACGACTAAAAGATTGTTTGTTAACCGAGTTTCCAGGCATAGAACCTCTCGCTGCTGAAATAAATATATCTCCTGCCAAACTTAAAACTGATTTCAAAAATTACTTTGGTGATTCTATTTACCAATTCTACTTGAGTAAACAACTTTTGTTTGCTCATGATTTACTTGCTATACATCATAAAAGTGTAGGCGAAACCGCAGAAATTTTAGGTTATAAAAATATTGGGAAATTCACGGTAGCCTTCGAGAAAAAATTTGGTATGTTACCTTCAAAGGTTTCAAAGCTGTAAAATTTTATACTATTTTTTATTCCCACAAATTCGTCGTTTATAAACCACTTGCCTTGTTCAAAACTCCGTTTTAGTTTTAACCATATTTCGTATTTCTTCCACCATTAATTAATTATCTTTACCATAAGCACATTTTTTAGTGCTTGTATGTATTATGGCAAAAGGAAAAAAGAAACAAGCAAAACGTTATTTATTTGAAGAAGTATTAACGTTTTTAAAACATAACGACGGAAAATCATTTAACTATAAACAGCTTGGTGCTGCTATGGAAATTGATAATGAAAGCGATCGCTTTGCCTTATTAGAAACCCTAGAAGAATTAAAACACCAAGGCTTCGTCATTGAAACCGACATTGGAAAATACCAAGCCAAAGAATCTAAAACTTACCAAACGGGTACCATTGATTTTACAACGTCTGGAACTGCTTATGTCATCATCTCTGCCGAGCAACCCGATGTATTTATTCCTCAATATAAAACTAAAGATGCCTTACATGGCGATTTAGTGAAAGTAAATATTTTTAATAATTACGGAAGAGGAAAAGCAGAAGGCGAAGTCGTAGAAGTCATCAAACGTTCTAAAACTAAGTTTGTAGGAACAATACAAATCAATCCAAAGTTTGCCTTTGTGGTTTCTGATTACAGTAAAATACATGTTGATTTTTTTGTTCCCTTAGCTGATATTAATGGAGCTAAAAACGGACAAAAAGTTGTGGTTGAATTAACTGAATGGCGCAGAGGTGATAAAAATCCAAATGCTAAAGTAATTGAAGTGCTTGGTAATGCAGGAGAACACGAAACTGAAATTCACGCCATCATGGCGGAATTTGGTTTGCCTATGGTGTTTGCACCAGAAGTAGAAGCGGCTGCTAAAAAATTAGC
>JBIICN010000072.1:0-13124 GCA_044238845.1 Bacteroidia bacterium | reverse complement strand
AGCACTTAACTTCAAAGGCAAAATAACAAAAGTTGACAATTATAATTATAACAGTTATATGTATCACAAATTTCTTGGCATTACCGTAACTGCGTTTGACAAATCAGAATACGATATACAATTTGAATTAGCAAAATATAAAGACCTAGATTCATTTATTCAAATTAACCAAACCGTACTTAAGACCAATAATTCTGCCTTTATATCTATTAGTGACACAAATAATATAACAAAGACAATTGCTTACCCAGGTTGCGACATCAAAAATTAAGCTAAGTGGCGCTTACTACATATAACAACAAGCAAGCCCAATTTGCGCGGACGAGGTAATAGCTTTTGCAAAAATTTTCGGTAGAGAATTTTTTCGTTTTTGCAAAAGCAACAAACATTTGTATCTTTAAATAAACATTTCGGTAGACATTGTTTCAAATTGCAAACTGTGCCTGCTTGTAAAACGTTAGCACCAATTTTATGACCGACATGAATACCATTGGAATATACGACTTAAATAATCTCTCGTTCTTACAAAATGACATCGAGGACATTTCCGCGAAAGTTGACACTCTTTATTTCGCTGACTTTAAGAATGACATTTTCACTAGCAAAGCCCGTTTAGACAATAATCATCACTGGACTTCCGACGAATCAAATGCAATTTTTAATGCTTTAATCCCGACTGTTAAAACCTTAACTAAAGACATGTACGCAATAATCGAGACAATTCATAAAGACGAACTTGGCAAGTATGACAAAGATGTGATAAAATCCCTTGAATCGAAATATACTAATTTTAAAGAATTCAGACTTTTAAATAATAAGTTTAAACACCTTAACGACACTGTCGCGGAAATTCAAGTTACTAAAATGATTCTCATGGACAATGTTGGACAATACGTCGACGTCTATATTGGCTTCAAATTTCCAGACAAGTTTGACGGAAATTTTTTCTCCGAATTCATTAAACTTTTCTTCAAAATACTTGAGGACAAAAACGTGGTGACAATAAACCGCACAAATTAAAACTATGTACAAGACTTGGAATAAGACAGGAAAATTAAAAGCACTTATATTAAGTATAATCTTTTTACTCAACTTATTTGTTGCGGTTGACGTTCCTCTGCAACTAGATTTTTTGCCAATTCTAATGCAATTTCTTTTTGCTTGCCTTTCAGTATTATTATTGGCAAAGATCGGGAAACGGTTTATGAATCTTGAAATAGCAAAGCCCGATTGGAATGACAATATTTTATTTAATAAACGGATTCTATCTATTTTCCAATTTGGGGCTTTTTTCTTTGTAACGTGCGGATTGAGTTTTATTCTTGGAACTGGTATTAAATTTCAATCTTTAAATTATCTTGGTTTGGTTTGTATTGCATTTGGACTTGGAATACTTGGAGGCATTACTTTGACTCTAAAGTTGACAAAACTAAATGTATAAAAACTGGTGCTAACACAACCTACCAAAAATGCGGGCTGACATCAAAGCATTTGCAATAAATGTCGCTTCGCGAAAGACATTCATTTTGCATTGCAAATGCGTAGAAACATTCTATCTTTGTTATTAATATTCGGTTGACGAGTGCCTTGAACCGCACTTCTGGTAGCTCGAAAACGTTATGCGCAAGTGGTGGACTAGCGTTTCAAAAGACAGGACATTAGACAGAATATACTATATGACAAATACAGTTAACGACAGACAAACATTTTCTGACTTCATTGATAAGCTTCGTCAAGACTTAAAGGCTAATCCTTCGACATGGACAAATAAAAATCTTGATGAGTTCCTTGAGGCCATGAATCGCTACACGCAAGACATCGATGGTTATTACAAAAACACAAATCAAAACATAAACGCAGACACACCATCATGGCAAGTTTTTGCAGACATATTAATGGGTGCAAAAGTTTATGAGTAAAATAAAAAAATAGAATGAGTACAACTGTAGGACATGTTCTTGCCATTTATCAAACGAGAATGAGAATGCAACAAGACGGAGTAACGAATCCGAATCAAGAAATCAAGGAACTTACACGGACAATAGTGGAAAAACTCTCTACAATGAATCAAGAAGAAAAACTGACTTTTGAGAATCATATGATGAAAGACTCAAAAGGAAATATTATCGCAAAATTCCCCGAAGAATAAAGCGGCGGACACTTAAACAAAACGCAGCTGTGTGCCACCACCAGTCGCATAACACACGCTAAGCAAACAGTTTGGCAGACATCATAGCTTTTGCAAAAGCGGCCGCTCCGCGAAAGACATTTATTTTCGCTTTGCAAAAGTCCATTAAACATTTATCTTTGTTAGTAGCGTTTCGGCAGACAATGTTTCAAATCAAACCGTTGCTTAGCGCGAAAACGTTAGTAACAATACGCCCTTTTTTCTCCGTAGAAACTTTAACGGGAAACTTGAGGTATTTTTCCTAGCTACTTATAGACACAAACTATAATAGACTAACGTAATGACCGAAATAGAATCAGTACTCCTTATAGACAACAGCGACACCGACAATTTTATTAATCATAAAATTTTAGAGGCTCACGGTGTAACAAATATTGTTTCGTTTAAATCGGCAGACACTGCATTGAGTTTTCTTTTAAAAACAAACATTAAATTTCAATACATAATAGTAGACCTGTATTTGCCAATGATGGACGGTTTTCAATTCATTGATAAATTCAATGAATTAGGTTTACATAAATCACAAGGACAAATATGTTTACTTTCTGCTTCAATAAATCCTTTACATAAAGTACAATGTGTTGAAAGGAATGTAAGATTTATTGAGAAACCGTTGACTATTCAAAATCTATTATCAAAACATTAATACTTTGACACTAATAAATTCATATTCCAATAATATAAAGGCAAAGTTTCATAGCAACATTTGTGGTAACATGAAAACCGTTTTTAATTACTTGCTTTCCTCCGCTTTTTTCGGTTTTTTCAAAACCGTTTTCGGCTTTCCCTAATCTTAGCATATTTATGTTTTGCAAAGTACAGGCAAAACATAAAAAAGCTAAATTGCCTGCCCTCACAAATAGGTCTGCTTCGCAGTTTTTTGCGCATCTCCCTTCGGTCAGTCAAAAGCGCTCGCCTGCTGGCAGCAGGTATTTTCTTTAATTTTTTAAATTGAAAAATAATTGTTATATATTTACTTAAACAAATAAATTATGAAAAAAATTATATTACTTATGTTTAGTCTTTGCATATTAAATGCAATTGCTCAAGTAGTTCCTAATATCGACTGGGTTCGATATTATTCAGAACGTAGTCAAATTTCAAATGTACCATCTGCTATTGATGCTAATAGCAACGTGTATATTACTGGATATACATATCCAACTGCTGCAAATGCAGATTTAACCACCGTTAAGTACGATGCAACGGGAACTGTAGTTTGGGTGAAAAATTACAACAACGGAGGTTACGATGATGCAAACGCCATAACTTTAGATGCTGCCAGTAATGTATATGTAGCTGGCGAATCTGACGGAACAGGAACTGGCAGAGACCTTGTCGTTATTAAGTACGATGTAAACGGAAATCAGTTATGGGTCAAACGTTTTAATGGTGTTGGTAACGGAAATGATATAGGAAATGCAATTGTTGTTAATTCATCTGGTGAAGTATTTGTTACAGGTAAAACAACAATAACTGGCGGTACAACTAACTATGTTACCATTAAGCTAAATGCTTCTGGTGTTCAGCAGTGGGTTCACACTTTTAATGGTCTTGGAAATGGAAATGATGAATCTGTAGCAATTGATTTTAGTTCAACAGGTCGTTTATTTATTACTGGTACGTCTCGTAATGCAAGTGGTAATGATGACATTACAACTATTCGCATAAATCCTAATAATGGTAATCAAATGTGGGCTAAAACTATTTCTGGTACAGCTACTGGAAATGATAGAGCTTATTCTTTATTATCTGATGGAAATGATGTTGTTATAGTTGGTTCATTAAAAAACACAACTACAAATGAAGATTATGTTACTTTAAAACATAATGGTAATAACGGAAATACTATTTGGCAAAAAAGTTATGATAATAGTAATAGCTCAAATGCAGCTACATCTATTTGTAAAGATGCCTCAAATAATTATGTAGTAACAGGTATAGCATTTGTTGGCACATTATGTGAATACCATACAATAATGTATAATAATAGTGGGGTTCAACAATGGGTTTCCGAAAATGAAACAAATATTCAATCTCCATCTGTTACTCCAAAAATTGCAGTTGACCAAATTGCAAATCACTTTTATGTTTGCGGCGAAAAGAAAGTAAACAACAATGATATTGTTGTTTATCAAATCACACCAACAGGTAATAAATCTTGGGAACAAACATTTAATGGTGCAATGAATAACCAAGATGCAGCAGTTGATCTAGTGGTTAATTCACAAGGTGTAGTTTATCTTGCTGGTGCTTCTTTAAATTCCAATGCAAAGTTTGATTATACAACAATCCGTATTTCACAAACGCCTTTATATTTCCCTCCTAACATTACACCAGACTCTGCTGAAATTGGCTATCAATATCTTGAAAATAAAGGGCAAATATTAGATTATAATTCACAACCTATACCATCAGTTAAATATTATACATTAAGTCAAAATCCAAAAGTATTTATTGAAAAAAATAAAAACTATTTTGTTTATTCTAGTACAGATACATTATCAAGTACAAATGATTCGCTTGTAAGGTTAGATGTTGAGTTTTTGGAATCGAACCAATATACAAGTGTATTTGCAAACCAACCTACTGATGGATATTTTAATTTCTTTTTATCTCATTTGTCAAAAGGCGTTTCTGATTTAAAAGGAAACAAACGCTTAATGATTCCTAATTTATGGAATAACATTGACTTACATTATTATTCAAATCGTAATGGTCTTAAATATTACTTTGTTCTAAAAAATGGTCTTGCAGATTTAAAAAACATCAACTTAAATTTCACAGGACAAAAGGGAGCCCATTTAGTAGGTTATGATTTGGTAATAGATAATTTTATTAAAACACTAACACTTAACAGACCAAAAGTTTATCAAGTTGGTTTAGGTGGCAGCATTATTTCAACTGGGACAGGTGTTTGGAAGCATATTGTAAATTCAAGATACAGTATTGATAGTTTAACTAATGTCATAAATGGCTTACCTATTGTTATTGAAATTGATATGAATAACCAGCCCCCTTTAACAACAGCTTCTACAACAGGTATTAACTGGTCAACCATGTTTCAAAATGGGACAGTAGAAGATATTAGAGTATCTAATGCAACAGGTAAACAATATGTAACTGGTAATACAAATGACGTAAACTTCCCTACTGTCAACGGATTATTTATGTCATTACAACCACTAAATTATAGTGATGCTTTTGTAACACAGTTTAATGCAAATAATCAAATAATGTGGTCAACTCGTTATGGTGGAGCAGGTAATAGTAATTATTACAAAAGTGCTGACTTTGGTATGTCAGTTGATGTTGATAGTTTAGGTTATGTATATGTTGGTGGTTATACTTATTCAGATAGTATTCCAACTTGGAAATCAAGTGACCCATTAGCATTTTATCAATCTAAAATGAAATATCCAATTGCAACACAAAACTATTCAGATGCCTTTTTATTGAAATTAAATTCTCAAGGGCAAAGTGATATTTCGCCTAATCACGCTGAATGGTGTACAATGATTGGTGGTAAATTAAATGAAAGTATTAATGACATTAGATATTATAGAGGTAATATTTATGCTGTTGGAAATGGTGGTAAAAGAGATTTAACAACCCCTGCATTTTCAACTCCTTATCAAGTAGAACCTGGTGCCTTTAATGCAGATACTGCAATGGGGAGTTGTTCAATTTATAAGTTCAATACTACTTGTCAATATTTGTGGGGTACAGGATTTAACAATAATCCGTCTAAAGTTGTTGGTGGTGGATATTTTACAATTGATGCTTGTGATGTTTATGATATTAATGTTGCAGGTAAATCATCTTCAAGTAGTGCAAGTTCAAATTATGGTTTAGTTATTACAGGTACAACAGACGGTAGTGGCATTTTTCCTAAAACTATTGCTGGTGCTAACCTACCAAGTGGTGGTAGTGGTGCATCTTTAAATGATGATGCCTATGTAACCATTTTTGATAATAACGATAATATAGCTTTCTCAACACATTTAGCAAGTTCAAATGTAGATAGAGGTTTAGATGTAGTTGCAGTTGGCAAAAAAAGTTATGTGGTTGGTAGGACTTATCAGCCTTCACCAGCTACTGTTAAGTTCCCTATAAAATATGCTGCTGGCGAATTTATTGATAGTTTATTTACTGGTGGTTCAGAGGGTTTCTTAACCGAAATAGATAACACAACAGGTTTATTAAATTATTCTACATTATACGGTGGCAGTTCAAGTGACGATATAGATGCAGTTGGTCGTGATATTAACGGCAATGTTTACATTCACGGTACTTCAAGTAGTTCAAATATCTTTATTCCTTCTTCAATTCCAACTGGCATGTACACGCAATCACCAAATGGCTATGATGAAACTTTTGTAGGCAGTATGAATGCAAGTAGTCGTACTTTTAATTGGATGTCTTATTTTGGTGGTAATGGATTCGATGATGAATCAAAAGCAATGGACGTATATAAAAGTACGGATGTTTATGTGGTAGGCAAAGGTAGTTTTGCTTCTGCTACTTTCCCAACATACGCAGGCACTACTGGAGGATATTATAGCACTACTGGAAATATGTATGTGTCAAGATTAGGTATTTCAAGTTTATTTATCGGGATCAAAGAATTGGAAAGCAATAATCTAACAGACAATATTTTAGTATATCCAAATCCCGCTACTGATGTAATTAATTTTCAATTAAAAGATTCAAAAGACAATTTTACAATTGAAATTTATAGCGCATTAGGCCAAATGGTTTATACAGGTAAAGTTGACCAAAACAATAACTCTGTTAATGTAAGTCAATTTAGTAATGGAATGTATATAATTAATATTTCAGATAAGACTAAAAGATACACTGGAAAGTTTATTAAACAATAATGATAAAAATTAAATACATAATTTTTTGTCTATTTATTTGGAGTTGTGTAACTGGACAAAACTGGCTTGGTCTCAACGGAATTATTTCTGGTAGTGGCTATGTTGAATCCCTATATACAAATCCTGCTAACACCAAACTATATATAGGTGGAATATTTAATGCCACCTATAATGGTAAAACAATGAAAAACATTATGGTCTATGATGGAGTTGGGTTTGATTCTTTAGGAGCAGGCGTTGGCTCTGCTGGTTTAAGAATAAATGATATTATTGAATATAAGAACAAGATTTACATAGGTGGTTTATTTGATTATATGGGAACAAAGCCCATAAAAGGCGTTGCAAAATGGGACGGTGTTAAATGGGATAGTTTAGGTGAACAAATGTTTGGATATATAAATTCTTTTAAAGAATATAATAACGAACTTTATCTAGGTGGTCGTTTTACTAGTATAGGAAATCAACCTTTTAAATATATTATTAAATATGATGGTACTAATTGGATTCCATTATTTTCACCCTTCCCATTTGACGATGGAACTGGAAATTCAGCAATTAATTGTATGGAAGTATTTCAAGGCCAAATGTATGTTGGTGGTAATAATTTTTATGATACATCTGGAAATTTCATGTGTTTAGCAAAATTCAACGGTTTAAGTTGGGATACTGTGAATGTAAAAATGGCTGGTTTTGCAACAGAAGTATTTGATATGAAAATATACAATAGTAAACTATACGTTGCAGGTAGATTTAAAAAATCAGAAGGCAATGTAGGTAATGCTATTATGAGATATGATGGTACAACTTGGTCAGAAGTTGGAAAAGCAGTAACGGATGCGGGTAATTGTTTAATAAAAAACATGGCAGTAATAAATAATAAATTATGGGTAGTTGGGGGTTTTAAGTCAATTGAAGATACATTGTTTGCTGGCGGTATTGCATCTTGGAATGATACGGTTTGGTGCGTTCCTCCAACAGGTACACAAAATTATCAATCAACATCTATAGCTTATTTTCAAAATAAAATTATCATGGGTGGTGCATTTTATGATATTGGAAATGATACCGTACAAGGCATCGCTGTTTTAAATACAGATTCTACAAATTGTACTATCAATTTAACCAATGTAAAAACCAATGTTTTAGATGGTGATTTTTTAATATCACCAAACCCATTTACAGATGATATACTAATCAAATTATCTGGTAAGTTTATTCTATCTGAAACAAAATTCACAATCACAAATAGTCTTGGCCAAGTTCTAATTAATTTCTATCCAAGTAGCTATAAACAAAACTTGAACCTTTCTAGCCTTTCCGCAAGTATGTATTTTTTAACTATTGAAGATAATAGCAATAAAAAAACAATTAAAATTATAAAACAGTAAACTATGAAATTAAAATTAACAGGTTTATTATTACTTATACTATTTAACCTTAGTAGCCAACCGAATAAATTTAACTTAAATCTAAATTACACTTCGTCAAGTTTAAATTTGAGCCAAAAAAATGTTACAAGTAACGACACTTTAATTGTTAACCCAAATCCTTTTGATTCAATCGCAGTAATACAATTTACTATTTCCAACAATGATACTATTTGGTTAGATATATATAATGTAATAGGCATTTCAATTAAAACATTTTACAATGCCACAGTTTTGCCAAGTGGTTCATATTCCGTTACATTAAATGGTGATAGTATACCCGATGGCATTTACTTTGTTTCACTAAGAATTAATTCTACAAAAACACTATCAAAAAAATTAATTAAACAAACTAATGCAGTAGGATTAAAAGAAAATGATATTCTTCAAAACATAAAACTTTATCCAAATCCAACAAATTCTATATTAAATATTGTTGATGAAAACAACCAACTACAAAATACAACTATTCAAATCAAAAACAATTTGGGTCAGCTTGTTTATACTTCTCCTTTTACTTCTCAAATTAATTTGCATAGCATTTCCGCAGGTATGTATTTTTTAACTGTTGAAAATAAGGACAGTAAAAAAACGGTCAAGATTATAAAACAATAAATATCGATAACATAAAACATTCAAGATAAACAATACACTCATAAAGTAATAAATGGAAAAAGATTATAAGATAGAAATGCTTAAAATGGCTCAAGAACTTAATGAGTTATTTTTAGAAAAAGCATTAACAATTAATCAAAAACCAAAAAACAATCACGATTTAGGTGTTTTGGATGATTCATTATTGATCTTAGAAAAACTAAATGAGTTTGACAAAGCAGTTTCAAGAGCCTTACCAACAGAAGCTAGCTTTAAAAGAATTACTAATAAATACAAAAGAAATCTGTATTTAATTAATGAATTTAAAACCGTAAGGCGTGTTGACAAAAAAGAATTCACATCACTTAGTTTAATTCATCGCGCTTTCTTTATTCTACATTATTGTGAATATATTTCAACAATAACTAACTCTAAATTTGTAGCGAAACTTTATACTTTAGATGGTTGTTACATCGAATTTGTTACCGATGTTTCAGGTCGGAACATATTAAAGGCAGAGATATTGGACATCAATGATAAACAACTAAAAAGATATCTGGATAAGGTAAATATTTCCGATGTTTTTCAGTGAGCGAATATTGATTGTACAAATGAGACTGAAATATTAATCCCATAAAGCAATATGAAAACTAAATTTTTATCTATATCAATTGCAGTTTTGTTTTTTTCTTGCAAAAAAGATTTCACTTGTGAATGCACCACTTTATACGGCAATTCAATTTCAACTATTCACAACACAAAGAAAAAAGCACAAAAAGAATGTAGCGAAAAACCAACATTTAATAATTCGCAAGAATCTAATTGTAAAATCAAATAGTTTTTGGGCGTATCAAATAAAAAAAGTATTTTTTTATTTGCCAGGCTTTCCACTTCAATCTTTTTATTCTCTCGCTCAAAAGCCCTTTTCATAAAAAGGATTTTCGTTGCAATCCTTTACGCAAAAAGCAGCTATGATATTTTTAAATACTTTAAAATCAATTCGGCATTTGTTTTCACTTTGGTTCCTTCTTCTACATACATGATGTTTTTATCAACTCCAAATAAACTTTCGCATCCTGCATTTACAAATATCTCTTTAGCTCTTTCATTACTTGCTAAATCTGAATTAATAAATGCACTTAATTTATTTATTGCTAAATAAATTGTATCTTCTTTTTTTAAACCAGTAGTAGCGTGTAACTTTTTGTATTCCGGAGTTCCGTTATTTATTAAAAATAAAAACGTGCGTAATATAATTTTATCCTCAACAATATCTCCTCTAAAATACCCTACCTTATAATTATTAATAGCAAACTCAAAAAGATAATTGCCATTCGTATCTTTACAGTATTTCAAATTTTTAAAAGAGTTAAACATACTTACATGAAGTATGCCCACAAAAACATTATCTATTCTTTCCCTTAATCTATCTAAAGCATGAACTTGAATATAAACATCATATTCCTTAATTAACTTTGGTTTGTCTGTTTCTAATTCAACCTTAATATAATCAAAATGGGGCACTGGTTCAGACATAAGCCAACCAACTCTATAAGCAGGCCTGTTTTTCTCATCTATTGTTACATTTATTTTTTCAGTTTCAAAACAATAAACATCTATACAAAAACGCATCCCAACTTTTCCATCTACTTCCGCCCTAGTTATATGTTTTATAGCATACATTTTATTTTCTAAATCGCCAAACATTAATGTTAATGCGTTTGCCATTCCAATATAGTACTCCCAAATTTCAGTAAATATTTCGCCGTGTATCATTGCTCCAAATGGAGCTAACTTTGATTTTACTTCTAATGCCTCAGGATAATCACTTGCTTTTATATCTTGCCAATGTGTCGCTAAAGTAATTCCATATGTAAAAAAATCATAAGCAATCATTTCATCAACTCTACCAAATCCAAGCTTCACTGTTTTTGCCTTTAAGGCTTGCAAAATAAGCTGTCTAAATTCTTCAATTATTTTTACAGGTATTTTTTGCCCATCGTCAGCCCTTATATAAACAGGATGATTTCTAAGATTATAAATGTTTTCTAAAACGTGCACTGGTAAATACTGAGAGATTTTAGAATCAGTAACATCATCCAATAATTGCTTTATTTTACCAATAAATTCATTCCTATGATGGGCTATTCCTATTTTTTGGAGGTTCGTAGTATTTGTTTTCTTTTTACGTTTTGCCATGAGATGTACTAAAAATAATAATTTTAATCAAACTTGTCAAACTATAATAAATCTTATATAATTTCGTTTTATAAAAAATATTCTATAAATTTATTTTATAAATCCTTAAAACTTAGAAATTATGGCATCTACTTCAGAAACAGGTCACCACAAAAACGTATCAAGCTTCGAAAGTTTAGTTTCATCCGCTCAAGGCTTTGGAGCAAATTACAATCCAAGTAAAATCAGTTTAAAACTTCCTGCCCTACAAACACAATTAGCAAGTGTAAAAGCAAATATTACAGCTGTTACAAGTACTAGCGTTGCATTTAATAACGCGGTCAATGCTCGTCAAATTGCATTTTTTGGAATACAAAAATTAAGCACAAGATTAGTTAATGCGCTCGATGTATCAAGTGCTTCTGATGCTTTAGTAAAAGATGCCAAAACCGTAAATGCAAAAGTGCAGGGTTCAAAATTAACCAAAGCAGATTCGGGCAAAACAGCTAAAACAATTGATCCAAATGCGCCAGTAACCGACACACTAAAAACAATTTCCAGTTCTCAGCGTTCTTACGATAGTTTAATCGAACATTTATCTAAAATGATTGCTATACTTTCAACGGAACCAACCTATTTACCTAACGAAAATGATTTAAAGATTGCCACATTAAATACGCAATTAACAAATCTTAAAAATGTAAATACAGGAGTAATTAATGCTTATACAACAGTTAGTAATGCTCGTATCGCTCGTAATTTATCTTTATACAATCCAACAAATGGTCTTTGTTCAACAGCCAAAGAAGTTAAAGCTTATGTTAAATCTGTATTCGGTGCAACGAGCCCACAATACAAACAAATTAGCGGTTTAGAATTTAAAACTATCAAATAATACTCAGAGCAAGCAGTAAGTCTCTCAGGGCTTACTGCTTTTTTCTCTTTTCAAACTTCCGTTCTCTCACAAGCAACTTCTTTAACAAATCTCGCTCCTGCGGTTCTCTCAGAAGCGACTTCTTTAACACTTTTAACAACTGCGGTTTTCTCACAAGTTTATGCTGTTATCTCAGAAGCAGCTGCAAGTTTCTCAGAACCTCCTGCAAGTCTCTCACAAGCTCCTGCGGTTCTCTCAGGAGCACCTGCGACTTCAAAACTCATTGATTATCAATTGAATACAAAATAATCGCTTTCCGACAAGTTATGTGCAAAGACCTGTGTTTTGACACATAAACTGTTAAAATGCCCTTAGTCCTGTGTACTATTCCCCGCACATTTTGCAAGCCCATTTGGTCGCTTCGTTTTAAAGGAAGTAATTTATTTTTTTGCGCCAAATAAGCTTGCAAAATTTCCTCCCCACCTAAATGTGCTATCAGAACTGGCGGTTTTCCAAACCGCTTTTTGCTATCCCTCAGCAAGTATTTAAAAACTGTGTTCCAATTTAAACATTCGGCAACTCACTAAATGTAAAAAGACAACAGTGTGTTTCAAACAGACAAATTCATTTTTAAATTAAAACAGTTCAGACACAATAGCAACATTTTTAAACATTGTGGGGCGTACTGTTTACTAACACACGCTTTGCATAATTTGGGCGGAAGTATAAGGCATTTGCAAATATTGCCCCCTTCGGGAAAGTTATTTATTTCTGCTTTGCAAATGTCTATTAAACATTGTATCATTGTTAGTAGCATTTCGGTAGAGAACGGTTTCAAACCCCAAACTACGCAAAGCGCGAAAACGTTAGCAGCAATATTATGACGAAACACAAGCTATATTTCCTTCTACTAGTTGCATCTAATATTCTATTGTATGGACAACGTTTTAAGACAGATACTATCGACTATAATGTGTTTT
>JBIICN010000029.1:0-44983 GCA_044238845.1 Bacteroidia bacterium | reverse complement strand
TGAGCCGAATTTTTTGTTTTAGTAATGGCACTTAATATAAATGCTTGGGCATTATTTTCTTTCAAAAATTTTAAGGCTTCATCTTTTTCTTCGCGAGTTGATTTGCTACTCACTAACACTGTTACTGCATCAGCAGAATTTGTGTCTTTTTTAGACATTCCTTCAGAACCAATGATAATGGTAGAATACTCGCTTTCGTCAAATAATTTTTCAGGGTTTATTTCAGGAACGATATCACCTTTTAAATCTTCTGGCAATAAATAGTCTAAATCATCAATATTGTTGTCTGCGTTATTTTTCATTTTGCAAATTTACTATTTTGAGTCTTATAAACTCATCATATCTTTTAATTTCACTGCTTGGCGACGAGAAATTTCAATTTCTTGACCACCTTTCAATTTCACCATTAATCCTCCGTTAAACCAAGTCTCAATACTTTCTACCCAACTTAAGTTAACAATGTGTTTCCGGCTTGCTCTAAAAAATGTTTTTTCATCCAAACGTTCTTCTAAACTATTTAAACTTCTTAAAATTAAAGGACGGAAGTTGTCAAAATATACACGCACATAGTTTCCTTCACTTTCAAACAAACGGATATTACTTAAACGAACGAACCAAGTTTTCTCTCCGTCTTTAATAAACACTTGATCGTTTTCTTTTAGTGGAGTCGTATTTTCCTTTTTTTCTGAAGATTCTTTTAAAGTTAGTTTTTTTATTGTTTCAGCTAAACGCTCAGGTGACACTGGTTTTAATAAATAATCATAAGCATTTACTTCAAATGCTTTAATAGCATACTCATCATAAGCTGTCACAAAAACAACATCGGGTAGGGCAGATACTTCTTCAATTAATTCTAATCCAGTTTTACCTGGCATTTGTATGTCTAAGAAAATAACATCTGGATTTAATTCAGCAATTTTTTCTTTAGCAGATTGAGCATTATTACATTCAGCAATCACCTCAATTTCTTTGTGAGCAGCTAATAAGTTTTTAAGTTCTTGTCTTGCTAAACGCTCATCGTCAATAATAATAGCCTTCATAGTAAAGTATAATTTTAATGGTTAATGGTTATTTCACTGATAACATGTTTGTCATCTAAATTTTTTATTGAAAAACTCGCTTTTTTACCAAATAGTAATTCTAAACGGTTAGTTGTATTGGCAATACCAAAACCCGAATCTGTTTTTGTAACGTCTCCTAATTGCCCTGTATTAATAATTTCTATTTCAAACCCAATATTTTTTTTAATTGTATTTATAGAAATGCTACCTCCGTCAGGATATTTACTAATACCATGTTTAATACCATTTTCCACTAAGGTTTGTATCATCATTGGCGGCACACTAAGTGCTAATGTATTTGGATCGATTGAAAAATTAAAGTTTAATCGTTCTTCAAAACGGATATGTTCTAATTCTAAATAATCTTTCACTAAGGCCAATTCTTCTTCTAAAGTGATATACTTATTTTTATGCATCATTAAAGTATTACGCAAAATATTAGATAATTGAGTAATAGCCACTTTTGCTTTTTTGGGATCTTCATCTACTAAAGCTCTAATACTGTTCATACTATTGAACATGAAATGTGGGTTTAACTGAGATTTTAATTTATTTAATTCTACTTCTTTTGTATTGGCTTCTAATCGTAAATTTTGAATTTCCGTACGTTTATAGTTATCAAAAAAATGAAAACCAAAGTAGATAACAGACCAAATAATAAAAATTAAAACTAAACTCAAAATTTTTGAGGTAGCTGCTAATAAATCAATTTGTTCGGAAGTTTGACTAAATAGGTTGACAATGCCAATATTGATAATGAAAAACAGTATCGACATGATTAATGAGGATACGATGATAATTGGAATTTGAAAAAATAAATTAACTTTTAATACATTATACTTTAAAATAATATATCGGTAAGCGTGAGTAATAGTAATACCAAGAGGCAACCATATTAAAAACAAAAGAATGTCTTTAAAATTTGTATTGTAGCTAAGTTTAAAAAAAAATAGATTAATAGCGGCATATAAAGTCCAGCCAACAAATTGGCATATCCAGTATATGTTATTTTTTTTACTCATCATTTAAAGACTCAAAAGATTTAAGGGACTTTTGACTACAGATACAACAAATCTTGTCTCTAATCGTCTTAATTCCCTTCAGTCATTTTTAATTAATTCCTAACCAAGTTTTTCTAGCTGTTACTTGCTGTTCTGTTGCTTTTTCATTAATCTCAATGATATCTAATTCAGTAACTTTAACAGGTTTAACTTTTGCTTTTAAAGTTTTTACCACTTCATTACCTTTTTTATCTTTTCTTAAAACTTCAATAACTAACTTATCGCCAGTTTTTGCATTTTGCATATAACCACCAAGTACCTCTTTTATATTTTCAAGTGTTAATTTTCTATTATTAAAAGTCAAAATTTCATCACCTTCTTGAAACTTTAATTTTTTACCAAAAGCATCTAGTTTGTTTGTGTTTACAATCACTAAATGGTTTGTAGTTGGATTATAACCGACAGAAATTCCTCCTAAGGTAATTTTTTCTTCAATACGTTTGTCGATATAATTTAAACCAACCATAGAAAATATTTCTTGGTAAGGTAATGGTTTTGGGCCGGCAACATGGTTATCTAAAAAATATCGAATTTCTTTATAAGTTAACTTTTCTATATCATTAAATAGCTCATCATCATCAAAAGATTTTGTTTTACCATATTTTTTTGATAAATCTTTCATTAGTTCTTGAGTACCATAACTACCATTACTATAGTATCGCAGCATAACATCTAAACACATCCCAATAAGTGCTCCTTTTTCGTAAACATTATTATACTCTTTTTTATAGGTTGTTAACGCATATTTACTCATTACTGTAAAAGGTACTGTATCATTGTAATTATCTCTAGCATTTTGCATTTTTTCTACCATTAATTCAAAAAATTCGTCAAATTCAATTAAACCAGTTTTAACCTGCATATGGTGTGCTGCATATTCAGTTAAACCTTCATACAACCATAAATGTTTACTCATTTGAGGATTATTGAAATCAAAATCACCAATTTCTTTTGAGTGAATACTAAGCGGTGTTACGATATGAAAGAATTCATGAGCGGATACATTTCTTACTTCTTGTGCAATAGCTAAAGTATCAGCTTCGGGTAAAAAGTAAAATGATGAATAAGAATGTTCTAAAGCACCAGATGCCCCGCTTAAAGAAGCCTTATCGGTAAAGTAAAATAAGAAAGCATATTTATCAATTGGCAACTCTCCACCTAAATATTCGGCTTGTGCAAATAACAATTCTTTTAAATTTCGAGCAATAAAATTTGAGCTTAGAACTTTGTTTGGAGAATATACAGATATTAAAACCTGTGATTTACCTACTTGAATAGATGTGGTATCGGGAAGAGTATACATAATTGGTGAATCAACAAGCGCATGATAATTAAAAATGGATAAAACATCTTTTGTTTCTCCACTTTTTAAGTCAGTCATGCTTGTTGATGCGTAAAAACCTTTTGGCTTTGTGACTTCCAAAATAAAGTTTGCTTCAATTTTATTTTTAAAATAACCAAAGAAACAGTGTGTGTTTAATGAGAAGTTTTTCCCTTCTTCAATATTACTACCTCCTGGTTCAAATACGACTTTTTCTTTGATATCTGTATCCCAACTATCTTCTACATCATAGCTAATTTCTTTAATCGCATTAGCTGGAGATAATTTATAGGAGTTTTTATCCAAGATTTCAACTTTGATGGTTTGCCCATTTTTACCTTCCACTTTAAAATTTGATACAAATCTTCCAAAGTCATATACATCGTAAGTGCCAGGAACCATGGATGGAAACATAAAAACAGTTTCGCTATCTGTAATATCGGGAGGAGTTAATTTGATAGTTAGCTTATCATTTTTCACAGATGTTAAATCAACATAATAATGATAATCTCCATCAGCAAAAGCTTGATTGATAGAGAATAGAGTTGAGATAAATAAAAAAGCTTTCTTCATAAAATGTTGATTAACGAATTAATAATTTCCAGTTAGATAGTTTATATTTTTTGAATAGAATAAAAAAGCAAATAGCGGCCATGATAATCCATCCGAAAAATTCACCTTTGGGGTTCTCAACCAAGGAATATAGGATAGCGTCTGTTTTTAAAACCGAATTTTTGGAGCATATTAATAGACTTGATATTAAATTGTTTGCACAATGAATTCCCATGGCTAATTCAGCGCCTTGATCTAGTAAAGTTAAAATACCTAAAAATGCTCCAAAGAAAATATAGTAAGGCATCATGATTAGTAATCCATGTGCTTTGGCTTCAGGATTTGAAGCATGCATTAAACCAAATAATACAGAAGTAATAAGTAATGGAGCTATCCCATTTTTAAATGCTAAACCAAATCCTTGCATTAAGTAACCTCTAAAAATTAATTCTTCAGTAGCTGTTTGAATTGGAATGAGCGTTACCGCAACAATTAACAAAATGGCAAATTCGCTTGCATTAAAACGTATCTCTATATCTTGCGGAGAAATCAAATAAGATGCTATTGTTAAAATTGTAATTAATATCCCCCAAACTCCAAACGAAAAAAAATAACGTTTCCATCTAATATGATCATACCCAGTAATAATGGATGTAAAGGATTTTTTTTGAATAAATTTAAGAGCCATCCATAAAAAAAGCATCGTAAAAACAAACATGCCCATCATTAAGGCAAGTAGTAGAGATTTATTAATTCCAACCTTATCTGGATTAAATAAGATATTAGGATTTTCAGCTATGTCATTCATAGTAATTCCATGACTCATCGCGGCCGATAGCAAGGGTATCATCATAATTAATTGAAATGTAAGATAGCCAGCAAAGGCAGCTACAATTCCTAATAGGTATTGCCAAAATTCATTTTTTCCTGTAACAAAGCCTTTTAGTAAAAATAAATTGCTAAACGGAAAAGGATTAACATTTTTTTCTTCGATTTCAGTATTTGTTTCCATACTATACAAAATTATCAATTTTATGGAGTTTTAGGAATATTATACATAAATGGTTTATTAGTCAATTTATCGGTTCATTTCAATCTTTATTGATTTAGTATAACTGAGAATAATCAGATATAAAAAACATCTGTCAGTGGTATTAAACATTTATATTTGTCTCATGAAGTCATTAAAATTAAAGCTCAGTTTACTTGTATTAATTGTGGTTATTGTTTCTTGCGGAAACTCAGATTCAAAAGAAAAACTACTTAAAGAGCCTTCAACCATTGAGCAATTGGGTGAATTATTATTTCATGATTCTATTTTATCTAGAGGGAATCAAGTAGCATGTGCTTCTTGTCATAAACCAGATCATGCTTTTGCTGATGTTACTCCAGTAAGTGTTGGTGTAGATGGATTAAAAGGTACACGAAATACACCAAGCGCGATGAATCAATCAGGAAGAGTTTTTCAGTTTTGGGATGGAAGAATGGAAACGTTAGAAGAACAGGCGGCTGGACCAATTGAAAATCCCGTGGAAATGGATTTACCTTTATCAGCTGCAGTTGATAAATTGAATAAACATGAGCAGTATAGAAAGTTTTTTATTAAAATATTTGGACATCCAGCTGATAAAAAATCAGTAACCGATGCAATTGCAGCCTTTGAAAGAACCTTAGAAACTAGTAATTCGGCATTTGATAATTATATGAGTGGAAAAGACACGACTCTTCTATCAGCGTCAGCAAAACGTGGTCGTGAAATTTTTAATGTAAAAGGGAAGTGTTTTGATTGCCATTTCGGACCTGATTTCACAACCGATTTATTCAGAAACATTGGTATTTTTAATGGTAAGGACTTAAATGATAGTGGGCGTTTTGTAGTAACTCGTGATTTTAAAGATATTGGACGTTTTAAAACGCCTGGTTTAAGAAACGTGGCGATGACTGCTCCATACATGCATAATGGTATGCATAAAACATTAAGAGAAGTAATTGATTACTATAATGAACCAGATAAGTTTATCAGTAATTCAGTAAATCGTGATACTTTATTGGCAAAACCTTTAGGTTTGACAGAACAAGAGAAAAAAGATTTGGAAGCGTTTTTAAATTCGCTGACAGATGCTCGATTTTTGAAGAAGTAATTTCTTTGTTCTCGACTACGTTCGAACTGACAGAAATTTTTACTTTGTCACCCTTAACTTGTTTCAGGGTCTCGAAGTTTTAAACGATAATTTTGTGAGATGCTGAAACAAGTTCAGCATGACGATTCCACTCTAATCCTCAAAACTTTCTCAACCCCCTCATTCACCTTACATCTATCGTCCATGCGGTAGCCAATTACCCAAATGATATGCTCCTTATTTTCTAAAATCCACACATTTTCTTTTTCAAATAAAGAGAGTTTTTGATCTTTAAAAAAGTCGCTCAATTTCTTAAAGCCATCCATTCCAAAGGGTTTAAACTTATCGCCTTGTTTCCATCGGCGAAGTTTTAAAGGGAATAAATCTAATGAGGAAGGAATACTAATTTCATTGGCGTTTTTTGAAAAAGACACATTGTTTGTTTCTTCAAAATTCAAATCAATTGGTAAATGTGTAGTATCAAAAATGGATGTAATGGTAAATTCTTTTATTTCTTCTTCTTTACTTAGAGCTTTTACAATAATATATCTTCTATCAATTACTAATTGATGAGTAGCCGAAGAAAATAGTTTACCTACTTTATCTTCTGTATGCAACGCTTCTGTTAACTGTTGTATCTGACTGGCTTTAAACTGTTTATTGTAAAGCCATTCGAATAATAAAGTTTCTTTTTGTTTCTCTAATAATAGTAATTCAATATCAATATAAAGCCAATGATTTTCTTTTTTACAAATCGATTGAAATTTTAACTGAGCATACTCCGCAATGATTTCGGATGATTGTTTAAAGAACTGAATAGAGGTATGAATCGTTTCTTCAATAGCAGGATTCAATTTTTTTAATTCAGGAACAATTTGATGACGAATAAAATTACGTTTGTATTTTACTTCTTGGTTGCTACTATCTTCTCTAAACACTAATTTTTGTTTTTCAGCATATGCTCTAATTTCATCCTTAGTTGCAAATAATAAGGGACGAACTATATCGTTTTGCTTTTCAGGAATACCTTGTAATCCTTTAATGCCAGTGCCTCTAATTAAGTTTACAAATAAAGTTTCAATATTATCATTAGCATGATGTGCTGTCAAAATATAATCAAAACCATGCTCTGCTTTTAAGGATTTAAACCAATTGTATCGCAACTCACGAGCAGCCATCTGAATAGATAGTTTATGCTCTTCGGCATAAGCTTTCGTGTCAAAATAAATCACATGAAAGGGTGCATTGATTGATTTAGAAAAGTTTTCGCAAAAGGCTGTATCATCTATTGCTTCCTGACCTCTTAATTGAAAATTGCAATGTGCTAGTTCAATATTATAACCTGCTTTATGTAATAAATCAGCTAGTACAACTGAATCTATACCGCCGCTAAAAGCCACTAACAGCTTATCTGTTTTGCTAAAAAGTGAATTTTTAGAGATATTTATTTCAAATTGTTTAAGCACATTTCAAATTTACATTTATTATGGCAAAAGTTTAATATAAAACTACAGCGAATTAAACGGGATATTAAGAAAATAATAAATAGATGATACACGATAAGTATATGAAGTGGTTGTTTAATTTGGGCGTGTCCGCCAGCTGGCGGATCGAGCTTTACTCTGCAATCTTTTTTATTCGTACCTCATAAAAAGGAATTTCACTTCAATCACTCACGCGGGCTAGGCTTCTAAATAGTTGTTCAAGTTTCGAACTGGAACTAAGCCTGCGCGAAGGATGCAAGCGAAAATCCTTTTTGAGGAACGAAAAAAGATTGAAGCGACAGCTTGGTTCCTGCTGCCTCTTTTGCAGGAACGCGCCCAAATAGTACAAATCAAAAAGTGAGAAAACCGTTGAAAAGTATAGAAAAATTAAAGCTCTTTTACCAAACAAAAGGATAAATTAGCTGTTCGAAATTGTAAAGAAATTTAAACAATATATGGGTACTCAAAAAAATATTACAGTTGTTGGAGCCGGATTAGTAGGTTCTTTAGTGTCAATTTATTTAGCAAAACGTGGCTATAAAGTAGATGTTTACGAACGTCGCCCTGATATGCGTAAAGCTAATGTTTATGCAGGGAGATCTATTAACCTAGCGCTAAGCGACAGAGGTTGGAGAGGATTAGAAGGCGTAGGTATTGCAGATGAAATCAAAAAAATTGCTATTCCGATGTACGGTCGTGCTATTCACATGAAAGATGGCTCGTCAACTTACCAAGCTTATGGAAAAGACAATCAAGCGATTTATTCGGTATCACGTGGTGGTATTAATATGCGTTTGATGGATTTGGCAGAACAACAACCCAATGTGACTTTACATTTTGAGGAGCGTTGCGATAAGTTAGATAGAAAATCAAACGAATTATCTTTCTTTAATACTGGTACAAATAAATCAACCGATGTAAAAAGTGACATCGTGTTAGGTTCTGATGGAGCTTTTAGTGCGGTTCGAACTCAATTACAATTTCAATCGGATCGTTTTGATTACCAACAATTTTACATTGATGCTGGTTATAAAGAATTAGTGATTCCGGCTGGACCCAATGGTGAATTTTTAATTGAAAAAAATTGCCTTCATATTTGGCCTCGTGGAAGCTTTATGATGATTGCTTTACCAAACATGGATGGTAGTTTTACTTGTACTTTGTTTTTTCAAATGGAAGGTAAAGTGTCTTTTGATACGATTAAAACTAAAGAAGAAGTGATGGCATTCTTTAAAGAAGAGTTTCCTGATGCAGTTCCTTTAATGCCAACTTTAGTAGACGATTGGATGAATAATCCAACATCGAGTTTAGTAACAGTTAAGTGCAAGCCTTGGGTGTGGGATGAGAAAATTGCTTTAATTGGCGATGCTGCTCATGCGATTGTACCTTTCTATGGACAAGGGATGAACTGTGGTTTTGAAGACTGTGTGGTTTTAAATGAATTAATGGATAAGCATGGCGATTTAAACGGCGCTTGTTTAAAAGAATACGAAACATTGCGTAAGCCTGATGGTGATGCTATTGCTGATTTGGCGATTGCAAATTTTGTAGAAATGCGTGATAAAACGGCTGATAAAACCTTCTTACTACAAAAGAAAATAGAAGCTCACTTTAGCGCTAAACATCCTGAAAAATGGATACCATTATACAGTATGGTAACATATAGTCCACACATTAGATATAGCGAAGCATTAGTGAATGGAAACAAGCAACAAGCCATCATGGATAAGATTATGGCAATGCCAGATATTGAAGCGAAGTGGGATAGTGCAGAAGTGGAGAACGCGATTTTAAAATCACTATAAGATGGACGAAAGACTAGTTGCCTTTGAACGATTGTTGAATATCATGGATGACTTAAGAGCGAAATGCCCTTGGGATCAAAAACAAACCATGGAAACTTTACGTCATTTAACCATTGAAGAAACTTATGAGTTGAGCGATGCAATTTTAAAGGGCGATAAAAACGAAATCAAAAAAGAGATTGGGGATATATTATTGCACTTGGTTTTCTATTCTAAAATAGGAAGCGAAACTAATGATTTTAATATTACGGATGTGATTAATTCACTTTGTGAAAAAATGATTTTCCGTCACCCTCATATTTATGGTGATGTGAAAGTTGCTGATGCAGAAGAAGTAACCACTAACTGGGAAAAATTAAAACAAAAAGAAGGAAACAAAGGAGCTTTATCAGGAGTGCCAAACAGTATGCCATCATTACTAAAAGCATTGCGCATCCAAGATAAAGCTAGAGCTATTGGTTTTGATTGGGAAGATCCTAGTCAGGTTTGGGAAAAAGTACAGGAAGAATTAGCAGAGTTGCAAGTGGAAGTGGCTTCGAGAGCCTCAGTCACCGGTGAGATTGCAAAAAAAGATAGTCAAGATAAATTAGAATCTGAATTTGGAGATGTATTATTTGCTTTAATAAATTATGCACGCTTCTTAAATATAAATTCAGAAGATGCTTTAGAAAAAACAAATAAAAAATTCATCTCTCGCTTCAATTATATGGAACAAAAAATTTTAGCACAAGGCAAAGCTCTAGCTGATTGTTCTTTAACTGAAATGGATGTGTTTTGGAACGAAGCAAAGAAAATGGAGAATTAATACTCTGTCATTTCGAGCCAAGCGAAGTAATCTCATACATAGGTAGATTGCTTCAGGTGAACCCTCGCAATGACGTATAAAAACAAAAAAATGTCACTACTAAACAATATATCAAATTATTTACTTTCTTCAAAAGCAAGTCCTGCAGGAGTTAAACAATTTGTGCCTTGGAATCAATTATCAAAAATAGTGATTATTGCCCATGATAATCAGCTAAGTGGTATTGTTGATTTTATTAATATTTGCAAACAGGATAATATTATTGTTTTAGTTGCGGTAGTTTATAATGGTAAACCAGAAGTAGCTCCAAAACCACATTTTGACCATATTATATTAGATAAAAAACAGTTTTCTTTTTTTCAAATACCCCACGAAACAGCTATTCAATCTTTAAATGGCCCATTTGATGCTTTAATAAATTTGGGGAATCACGAACAAATTCAAAGTTTAGCGTTAAGCAAATTAATAGCTGCAAAATGTAAAATTTCTAATTTTCAAAATTCTAATTTTGAGATTATAATAAATAGTGATAAATCTATGAATACTTCTGACTACTTAAAACAAGTAGTTGTATATTTGAAGATGATTAAAACAAATAAATAACAATGGCTCAAGCTACAAATTTTACGGGAACTGGTGTTGCTATCGTAACTCCATTTACAACAAAAGGAGATGTTGATTTTTCAGCATTAACAAAATTAGTCGAACATTTAATAAAGGGTAGAGTAGAGTACATTGTTGTTTTAGGAACTACTGGGGAAACCGCTACATTATCTAAAGAAGAAAAAAAGCAAGTCATTGCTCATATCATAAAGACCTCTAAAAAGCGTATTCCTTTGGTATTAGGAGTTGGTGGTAATAATACTGCTGAATTAGTTGAGCAATTAAAGAAAGATGATTTAACAAGTTTTGATGCCATTCTTTCTGTATCACCATATTATAACAAACCTTCTCAAGAAGGTATTTACCAGCATTATAAAGCTATTGCAAAGGCTAGTCCATTACCAATTATATTGTATAATGTACCAGGACGTACTGCTTCAAACATTTCTTGGGAAACAACCATTCGTTTAGCAAAAGAGTTTAAAAATATTGTTGCCATTAAAGAAGCTAGCGGTAATATTGAGCAATGCATGAAAATTATTAAACACCGTCCGGATAATTTCTTGATTATTAGTGGGGATGATAACTTAACCCTGCCTTTAATTGCTAGTGGTGCTGATGGCGTTATTTCTGTGGTGGCTAATGCCTACCCAAAAGATTTTAGTGATATGGTTCGTCATGCTTTAGTACATGATTTTAAGACCGCACAAAAATTACATTACAAGTTAATGGAAATTACTGAGCAATTATTTGCTGATGGAAATCCAGGTGGTGTAAAGGTAGTTTTAGCACAAAAGAAAATAGCTCAAGCTACTGTTCGTTTGCCATTAGTAGAACCAAACGATACGGTAAAAGCGAAGTTGAAAAAGATTGCATATTAATTAACGTAAAACATTTTCTCCTTTGAAGGAGGTGTCTGCAGGACGGAGGATGTTGTACTATTTTAAAACCAAAACCCTATGTTAGAATTTTTAAAACAACCTTGGCCTTGGTACGTTGCGGGTGTCCTCATTGGATTAACGGTTCCTGCGCTATTATTAATTGGAAATAAATCCTTTGGGATTTCATCTTCTTTACGTCACATTTGCGCCGCTTGTATTCCAGCAAATATTAAATTCTTTAAATACGATTGGAAAAAAGAATCCTGGAATTTATTTTTTGTGGGTGGTGTGGCCATTGGCGGTCTAATTGCCTCATTTGTTTTAACCAATCCAAATCCAATCGTTATTGCGGAAAGTACTAAGGAAGCTCTAGCTGCTAACAATGTAAAAGACTTCGAACATTTATTGCCAACCGATATTTTTAGCTGGAATAGTTTACTAACGCTTCGTGGTTTTGTTTTTATGGTAGTAGGAGGTTTTATGGTGGGCTTTGGTACGCGCTATGCAGGTGGTTGCACAAGCGGACATGCCATCATGGGTTTATCTAATTTACAGTTGCCATCGTTAATTGCTACTTGTTGTTTTATGGCAGGTGGCTTTATTATGACATGGTTAATTTTACCTTTTTTGTTAAATCTTTAATTCATCAATCATGTCAACAGAAAATTTAAAAAATGATGAGATTGAATTAAATGCAACTTGCATCAATAATTCAGAAACTAAAAAACCGTGGGCGGGAAATCTTGTGTATGCGTTTATGGGAATGTTATTTGGAATTGTATTTGTGAAAGCAGAAATTGTGAGTTGGTTTCGCATCCAAGAAATGTTTCGATTTGAATCGTTTCACATGTATGGTGTTATTGGAACTGCCGTTGTAGTGGGAATGATTTCAGTATTCATTATTAAAAAATACAAATTAAAAACCTTAGATGGTGAAGATGTTGTGCTTACTCCAAAACCATATAATAAAGGTGTCATCATTGGTGGTTTAATTTTTGGTTTAGGCTGGGCTATCACTGGCGCTTGCCCTGGACCTTTGTTTGCACAAATAGGAAGTGGTTTTACGGTGATTATCGTTACCTTTTTAAGTGCCGTGGCTGGTACTTGGGTTTATGGTTATTTTCAGGATAAACTACCGCATTAAATTTCTTTTATTTTTCATTGTTTAATTGAATTATTGCTTCATGATTTTTTTATAAAAAACTAAATCTCCTTGCTGTATTTTTAATAGATAAACACCAGTAGTTAGTTCTTTTAAATCCATTTTTATTTCTTGAGTTTTACATTTTTGGGAATAAATTAATTTTCCTTCGATAGAATAAACTTCTAAAGCATCAATTATTTTTTTATTGTTAATTGTTACAATTACCTCGTCAGTAATTGGATTTGGGAATGTGTTTATCACAAACGATTCACTGTTTAATAGTTTAACATCTGTTACAGCGCCTGCTGAAGCTTTTGTACGTGAATACCAAATATCTAATGAACCATCTCTTGTGCTTCCCCAAACTGTATGCAAAGTATCATTTCTTAAAGCCATACTCATCACATCATTTCCACTTTGCGATAATATATTTCCATATGATTCAAGTATATTACTTATTTTAAAATTTGGAGTAAAAGTGGATGAACTAGCTGCTCGATAGGTTGCATATATTTCTGATGCTCTTGCATAACCTGGTCCAGAACCATTTCTTCTATCTCGCCAAGTTATTGCTAAATCACCATTTGTATTAAAGTCTCCCCAAACCAAATCTTGCATTTTACCATTATTTATAACATCATCATTAATACGTATTAATGGCAACCAACTGGCCCCTCCATTTAATGTTTCTGTCATATAAATATCATAATCAACTCCACTAATACTTCCTATGGTTAAAAAAACATAATGATTACTATTAGTTGGATTTATGATCACTCTATAACTCAATTTGGCTGAATCGTTTGATGCCGCAGTACTGAAGCTAGAATTAAAAACAGTACTGTAATTAAATGTACCTCCGCCGTTAGTAGTTTTAGCCAAAATAAATTTTGCAAATACGCTTTGTGAAGGTAAATAGCTAGGGTAAATTGCTATCACTGTGTTTCCAGTTATTGCAGGTACAGCCATTGAGACAGCAATCACATTTCCTACTAAAAAATTTGTAGTATCTAAATATCTCCAAGTACTAAAACTAGTTCCTCCATTTGATGAACTAATAAAGTAAGGACGATTTGGAGGTAAAATCCATGGAGCAGGTTTTGTTGTTAAATAAACATTATTGCCCGAATTACTTACTGCTAACCAAGGCCTATCTAATGGTCTTTTTGCTCCATCACTTAATGCATCAATTACTTTAACTGGGGCACTCCAAGTTGTTCCTCCGTTTAAAGATTTTGTTAAGTAAACTCCACCCGAATCTGGAGATTCTCGGTAATCAATATAAGATAAAAATAATTTGCCAGTCCCATCAAACGCTAAAGATACATCAGCAGATTTAAAGTTTGGAGACATATGCGGCATGTTAACGGCATTTGACCATGTTTGTCCACCGTCAACCGATTTCTTTGTTTTTATCGTTAAAGCTGTTCCGCTTCCAAAAACATAACCCATCCATCCAACAACAATGTTTTGATTATTTGTAGGGTTAATGGCAATATACGGTTCGCCCTCGAAAACCGTTAAGTTTGTTAAATTTATATTTTGAGAATAAACAAACCCAAATTGCATTAAAAAGATAAATAATAACAGTTTTTTCATAATATGTATTTATGATTAGACCTTAGATTAGATTAAAAGTTTAATTTGTTAATTATAATATCAATAAATAATTTTTTATGAATAAAGTTAAGATATTTAATCAAATTATATTATTTGTTTAGATGCAATTATTTACATTTACCTAACTAATCAGATATCATGGACTTATCAATATTAAAAACAATGTGTGCTATTCATTCGCCAAGCGGAAACGAAGTAGCCATGAAAGATTTTTTGTTAGACTATATTAAAAAAGAATCTAAAAATTGGAAACATAAGCCAAAAGTCATTCATGGGAAAGGTTTTCAGGATAACATCATTTTAGTATTTGGAAAACCACGCACTGCTATTTTTGCGCATACCGATAGCATTGGTTACACAGTGCGTTATGGCAAACAATTAGTGAAAATTGGTGGACCAGTGATTCAAAAAGGATTTGAATTAGTAGGAAGCGATAGCAAAGGAAAATGCGAAGCCACTTTAAATATTGTAAAAGATAAATTAGAGTACAAAGCCAAACGGAACTTTGACACAGGTACTGAATTAGTATTTAAACCTAATTGGAGAGAAGATAAAGAATACGTGCAATGCTGTTATATGGATAACCGCCTTGGTTGTTATAACGCCTTAAAAGTTGCGGAGACTTTAAAAGATGGTGTGATTGTATTTAGTACTTGGGAAGAGCATGGTGGAGGAAGTGTATCATATTTACAAAAATATTTAGTGGATCATTATAATATTTCTCAAGCTTTAATTTCTGATATCTCTTGGATTTCGGATGGCGTATTTCCAGCAAAAGGACCAGTGATTAGTATGCGAGATAGTTTAATTCCTCGTCGTAGTTATATTAACCGAATTATTGATATCGCTAAAAATCATAAAATATCATTTCAATTAGAAGTAGAAGGATCAGGTGGAAGTGATGCTAAGGAATTGCAAATGGCTGAGAATGTTTGGGACTGGTGCTTTATTGGTGCTGCTGAGCAATTTGTGCATACACCAAACGAAAAAGTTCACAAAAAGGATATTGAAGGTATGATTGAATTGTACAAAGTTTTGATGCAGGATTTGTAGACTTATTGATTTGTATTTATCAAATCAATAGTAAACAATTCAGTCGATTTTTTTCCTTTTGACGCAGAATGAACGTATCGAACAACTTTGCTTTAAAAAATGATTAACCTCTGACTTTCATGAAATTTATATTTAATAATATTAAGAAAAAAAAGATGAATATTTAAAGCTTGTTCATAGTATACTGTTGCTTTAAACATGACACTTTATTATAGTATATTTTATATTATGTCTTCTTAAATGTAAAATAATGTAGGCTCTTTATAATAGTATTATGAATATATGTATCCAAATATTTCAAATAAATTAATAGGTTACTAAATCACAAAAGAAAGTACCATAAATTTACTCTTTCACAAATTTGATATTTGAAACAGAGTGTTCGGAGCTCAGATTAATGATATAAAGTCCTTTTGCCCAGTTTTCACAATTAATACTAATTACTTCTTGTAATGAGATTTTTTTTTCTTCAATTAATTCTCCTGTGATAGTTGTGATTTTTAAACTTACATCTGTTTGATCGTTAGTTTTATTAATGATTTTAAAAGAGTTATTAGCAGGATTTGGAAACAAAGAGAATGAATGTTGCAATTGAAGTTCGTTAACAAATACGCTAGCATCTATTGCCCAAATACTATCTGCCCATTGTGGATTATCAATAAATGGATTACGATTATTTTGAAATTTATAATAAATAGAATCGTTGCGAGCAATTTCTTTAGTACTTACAGGATCTTGATGATGCCATTGTAGTAAAACATTTACTTGCCAAGGCAAAATAATTGATTTGTTAGTAGCGGCCGAAGAAGACCAACCGGCATCTTCACTATAATAACGCGTACTCATATAAAAATAGGTGCGTGCTAAATCGCCTTTGTATTCGTCAATCGGTTCAAATGCTTTTAAATTATATCCTAAGTCAGAACAATTTCCAAATCTACTTCCATTTAAAGTTACTGTGTCAGCTACAGTTACATTTCCGTATGGATAATTACTTCTTAACCCATTTACTTTTCCATCCGTAGGATACACATGAAATAAATCTGATTCAGGTATGCTTAAAGTATTAAACCAACTTTTTGGCCAGCTATGTTCACGGTTGTAACAATCTCCCTCAACAGAATAGTTTCCACATTGATCTGCAACAAATGTGTATTGATAAGGTGGAGTGCCATTAGGAATATCGCTATACATATCCCAAACTTTACCATTGGGTTTAATATCTGTTTTTTTATAAGCGTTCCATAATCCATTGTATGATACTTGCGTGTGATTATCAATGATATTATGCAACGCCATTTTTAATGGATTACCTGTTAATCCTTGAGCGCTGTTATAATATCCAACAGGAATTTGAGCAGAACAAAGATTAGTTATAACAGTAAAAAATAGTAAAATCTTCTTCATGTAAATTAATTGTTAAATAAAGGTATGGAAAATAAAGGTTGAAATTATACGAATTTCTATTATTCTGAACTTATTTCAGGATCTAATGAGATTAAATTGAATAGGAAAAGATGCCAAAATACATTTAATGGACGCCTTAAAACTTAATTAATTTTTCTCTTTCAGTAAAATTAAATTTAACTTCTTTGGAGTCTGTTTGAGTGATTTTAATGATATACCAATGAACGGTTTTAAAAATTCGATACTCTGGTACACAGGGAGCTTTTAATTCGGTTTGCGCCCAATTTTTAATATATAAAATATTATAGTCGTTGTTAGTTACTGTAAAATATCTTAAATAATAAGGTAATTTTTGATAAGCTTTATTAGATAAAATTAATTTACAATCATTTAAATTGGCTGAGTAAAGAGAACTTGATAAATAGGAATCATATTGATTTTTTAAGCTAAAGATGGGAAAAATAAGCATTAAAGTAATCACAATGTAAAATGTAATTCCTTTAAATAAAAAGGAGATATCGTAAAAACGCTCAGCTTGCACATTGGCAAATAATAGTAAAACCAAAACAATCATAATGATATTCCACGGCCAAACTACCATATTAATTGATTTTCCAGTGGGACCTAACATGATTAAAATAAATACATGCATCAAAATAATTAATGGAACAACAATATAACGCAATGGTTTTACTAACACTAATAAACCTAATCCAAATTCAAAATAGGGTACAACATATCCAAATTTTTTCATCAAAATTAATTGACGCTGAGATAAAAATCCTTCAAACGAACTAATCATCCAACTAAAAGTGTCGGGAACAAATGAGGAATTCATTTTTTGAATGCCACTAAACATATAAATAAGAGCCACTAATATTTGTAAAGAAATAAAAACAGTCGTGTAATTGTTTGGTTCATCTACACGATGTTTATAAAATAAGAGTACAAATAAAATTAAGATGTAATTATAAAACCATGGTTGTAATCGATTTTGATCGTCGAAACACATGTACACCGAAAATAGAATTAATAATAGGGTAGGGAGTTTTTTTTGAGTGACAAACGAAAACACAATAAGTACTAATAGCACTACCAATTGTATATAATCGTATGGAGCAGGAACACCAAAATAATCGTGGATAAATGTTGATTTTGGAAAATACCGTTCTCCAGCCCATAAATTATAGCTCAATAAAATAGAGGCCAATAAACCAAATAATACGGTTAATTTTATTAATTGTAAACGTTGGGTGATACGCATATTATTTAAAATTCTGTTTATATATCTCGTAAGTAACCGACGGAATATTATCTATTAAGCTTTCTTTTAAAAATGTCATTCCTAATTTTTTTAATACATTGACAGACGCCGAGTTTTCTTTCATAGCATTGCCAATAATGTGATTCAAATGAAAATGTTTAAATCCATAATCTAGACAAGCTTTTGCCGATTCAGTAGCGTATCCCTTGCCCCAAGCGGTTTCTAATAGTCTATAACCAATGTCAGTTTCCTTAGTATCTGTATGAAATTTTAAGCCGCACCAACCAATGGGATGGTTTGTTTCCTTTTCTGCTAATAACCAACGCCCATATCCATTTTCTTTGTATTGATTCATCACATACCGAACAATTTCTTCGGCTTCTTCTAAATTATTAAATGAATCATCGCCTGTGTATTTTATGACGTTATAATTTGAATTGAGTTCAAAGAAAAATGGAGCATCACTTAAAACATGTTCCCTAATAATTAATCGTTCTGTTTCTAGTATGATGTTTTTTGTTTTCAATATAAAAGTATATTAGTTTTATGTCACTTCGAGCGTAGTCGAGAAGCTATTTTAAATCTTTTTTGAATTATATATTTCGTGTGATGATAAATTTTTACATTTTGCCTCTTCGACTAATTTTTCCAATCAGAATTTATTAAAGCTTCTTTTTTTTACACTCCATTTTTTAATTCGTGTTTCCCATTCAATGGCTAAGTTGTAATTTGTAAATAGTTCGCAAAATACTAATTCTACAGGTCTACGAGAATGTGTGTAAGATTCAGTGTTTATTCCTTTATTATGTTCTACAAGTCTTTTATCAACATTATTTGTAATACCAGTGTAATAGGTTCCATCATTACACTTTACAATATAAACGTATAAATATTTTATTATCATCTTTAACTTGTTCTCGACTTCGCTCGAAATGACAAAGTTATGTACTAAAATAAAAAAAGAGATATTGCTATCTCTTTTTAAATTGGAATGTTATGCACAATTATTTTTTAGTATCAGTGTCTGTATGAGGTTTGTCTTCTATGTTATTCCCCATGTTTTTAGATACTTCTTCAAGTAATTTTAAACCTAATAGTCCGCTTATTGGTCCGTTAGCTCCATCACCGTTTCCACCAGTAATTAATACATCTGGTATCACTTTAATTTTGTCTTTACCAATAGCTTCCGTTACTTTTAAACGACTAAAGTTATCTCCTCCCATCGCTTCAACAGCTAATCGGTATGATTCGGCATTTGATTTACCTACCGCTAAAATACTTTGAGCTTCGGCAGTACCAGTTACAGATATTTTTTCGGCATTAGCATTCGCTAACATTTTTACTTTCTCCGCTTCTGCATTAGCCGATAATTTTGTTTTCTCAGCATCAGCTGCTGCAATTACTTTTAATCTATCTGCTTCTGCGTTAGAAGAAATTTTTACACTTTGTGCTTCACCAGTTGCTTTTTTTACAGCTGCATCTGCAATACGTTCAGAGATTAATACACCTTGATCAGCTTTTACAATTTCTTTTTGCATGTCAGCCACCGCTGTTTCTTTTTCTAAAGCCTGACGAGTTACCTCGGCACGTTTTTGAGTTTCAAAGGTTGTGTTTTGTTCTTCCGCAATTTTACGATCAGTTAATGTTTTCATCAAACTTTCTGGCGGAACGATATCTCCAATTAAGGTATCAACACCATTCACATTGTATTGGTCTAACACCTGACTGATTTTTGCTTTAGCTGCATCCTGACGTTCTTTACGAGTGCTTAAGAAAGCAATCACATCGCTATCTTGGGCAGAGTTACGGAAGTAGTTACCAATTGTTGGTTCTAAAACTTGTCCCACTAAATTCATCATACTACCAAAACGGGCAATTACTTTTGGAGCTTCGGTAGTTGGAATATGAATAATTTGAGATACGTCTAGATTAAAAGGGAAACCATCTTTTGAACGAACGGTAATAGTCGATAAGTTTTTATCTAATTGATGAGATTCACTTCGTGCATTAGCCCAGTTTAACACTAAGTTAGTCGTTGGCACTAATTCAACACGCATAATAAACGTATTAACTGGGTATTTACCAGGTCCTAGTGGTTCAGCCCAAACACCTTTTTCGCCTTTACTGACAATATTGCCATGTTTAAATTCTGCGCCGCTTAAATCTTTTCCTTCTGTTCCAACATAAGAAATCACCACACCAACATAGCCAATAGGAATTTCGGTCATTTTAATTTGCTCCACTTGTATAAACCAAGGGTTTAAATAATACGAACCAGCTAAAATAATTTCGGGCTGTAAACCTTTATTTCCACCTGTTTCTAAGAATGCATCACAATCTTGAAAATTATTGTGACCAAGTACTTGTTTACCAGCAATGTTTCCTTCTTCAATTGGCATACCGTCCATCGTAGTTACAATACCAACCATATTCTCATTGATATGAGTCATATCGTATGTGCTGATTTCAAATAAGAAGGTATTGATACGATATGTACCAGCAGTAATAATTGCAGATTGGCGGCCTTTGCGGCCACCGTTTCTTAAAAAAGCTTCGGAGTCTTGAAATGAATCACAATCTACTTTACGAGCCAAGATAAATCCTGTTTCTAATTGTTTACCATCTTTAGCAACTACTAAACCAATTTTTCCTTCAGGAATAACGGTGAATGATTGCTGAGTGATTTCATATTGCCAAATCCATTTCCAAAAATAAATTCCTGGCGCTAGAGGTTGAGCTTGAAAACCAGCTTCACCATCAATGGCAATAATACGCCCTGCAGGTAATTCTTTATTAGCTCCAAATAGTACAAATTTTTTGGTAACTAAACCAATCTTATCTTCGGGAATAATAATGATTCCAAATAAACGAAACAGTAATTTGTAAAAAATTAATAATAAAACAGGTATAATAACCCACCAATAAGATAAAATGTAATTCATAATTTTTAAATTTAGTTGAGTAAATGTATAAAGGAAACATATACTCCACTAAGCATTTTATGAACCAAAAATGATGGTTATGAACTTTATTAATTAAAGTTTATTAGCCTGTTTTGAATTGTTTGGATTAGATTGAACTTCGTCATCTGATAAAAAATAATTACCTTTTGCATCAATATTTATTTTCGGAAGCCAATGATTTTCTTCAAAGTAATCATACATTGGTTTTAATGTTCTCCAAAATGATAATTTGCTTTTTGGATAATTTGATTCAAGCATTTTAATATTAGCATCTGTAAATTTTACAGGATAAATGTCAATGTAGATAGGATTATTTCTATTTCTCGCTTCTAAACATAATACATACAATTCTTTAATTTTATCATCGGTCATTGGTAAACAACCAACTGTTACGCAATCTCCATGCATCATAATAGCTCCTCCAGCACTCAAACCATCTTTTAAAATAACATCGCTCGAATTTGGATAATTAATACGCATACTTAAATAATAATCGCTATTTGGGTTGAATAAATCTATTTTATAAAACCCCTCAGGTACTTGATTATCGCCTTCTTTTCGTTTTGGACCTAAATCTCCACTACTAGCGCAAATATCATAGGTTTTAAATAATTTATATTTTACATCACCTTTGTTTTTAACCCATACTTCAACCACTTTTTCATTTTTAAAAGTGCGCATATATATATCAAAATCATCTGGACTAATGTTAATAGACTTTAAATCTTTTTGTAATTGAGGCCATTTAGTGTCATACGCATCTTTCACTTTTGGGCTTTTTAATTGTCCAGCTTTATAGGCCAATGTTTTTACTTGTGAAATGGATAATGAAATTGTAAAAACAACTAACAAGCAGGTATTTATAACATTTTTAAAAATCATTATTAAAATCTCAAACAAGAATTAACTTTGGACATACAAAAATACATTATTTCTTACATGCTAATCCTTAAAATATTAAAAAATAAATACTTTCTTGTAGTTATAGGATTGGTAGTTTGGCTTTTATATTTTGATAAAAATGATGTGTTCACTCAATTTGAACTAATTTCAAAATGCCATAAATTAAATGTAGAGAAGGAATATTATAAATCTGAAATTGAAAATAATAAAAAGGAAATAGTTGAGTTACAAACCAATAAAAAAAGTTTAGAAACCTTTTCCCGAGAAAAATACTACATGAAACGCGATAATGAAGATGTTTTTGTGTTTGTTCAAAAATAAAAATGCTTAGAAATATCTAAGCATTTTTATTTTAATTAGTAAGCATAGTCGCTTAAGTATTCAAAATTAGGAGTTAATTTACCTTCTTTACAAATACTAGCACGTTCTATAATTTTATCTACATCTTCTTGAAATAAAAACGGTAAAACTCTTTCCATTAAGTCTTTACCAAAATCATCACTCGCATCACGAGGTAATTCACACGGTAAATTATCTACAGCCATAATACATATGGTTTCCTTATTAAAAGGTACGTCTTCCTTATCTGTTTTGGGATTGTAACCATAAAATGGTTTATCAATGGTACTAGCTCTTAATGTGGTTGGAACAGAGCCATCAATATCACAAGTAATATCTGCCACAACGCTCATTTTAAAATCAGAAGCTTTTAAATCATCTGTTGTAAACATTTTTGGAGAACGTGGATCCCAAAAATGAGCAGAAATAAAGATATCCGTTGCTTTTGTAAATGGAGAAAATTTTGACACAAAATGTTCAGGGTGTTTAAAGAAGTCGTTCAAATCAAAATTATGATCATCAGGGCGTTCCACATAATCTCTTGGATTTAATTGGCAGTAAACAGGCTCACGAAAAGAAGCCATTAAAAATTCTTCAGGAGTCACTTTACGTATTCTTAAAGCAGATAAAGTTTCGATGGCTCCATTAGCTACACGACCACCACCAGTTAAAGCAATTTTAATATTTGGTAATTTTACTCGTTTTAATTCTTCTTCCATTTCAGCTCTATCTCTGCAAAGATTTGCGGGCTTAATTTGAAATAAATCGTATTTACGACCATAACCTAAAATACCATTGTAAGTACCAACTATTCCAGCAAAACGGCCGAAACCAATAATACGATTATGATTTTTATCCGTTAAGGTTTCATAATCAATCATCTGAATTTTCTTTTCTATCAAAGTCTTCATTAACTTATGATTGTGAGCTTGTTTTTTGATGGTATGTGAAAAGAAAAAATATTTTTTACCTGGAATTAAATTATCCATAGGTACTTCTTTAACACCCATTAAAACATCACAATCACTTAAGTCTTCTTGTAAGGTTAAACCAAAAGCTAAGTATTCGTCATCACTGTAACATCTAATTTTACTAGGCTGTATAACAATTTCTAAATTGGGATAAGTACGTAATAATTCGGTGCAAATTAATGGAGTTAAAGGAACTCGTTTATCAGGTGGTGATTTTTCTTCGCGAAGAACACCAATTTTAAATTTTGACATAATACAATTAAATAAGTTAATTTATACCTCAAGTTTTTGGTATAATCATACAAATATACAAGTTTAATTTATTTTTTATTAGTTCTATATAAATCCAATGATGAAGGGCTTATAGAGCTAACAATTAATTGATATATTTGAATGATTAACCATGTTTAAAATCTACTTATGATAAAATATATTTTAAAATTCATTGTTTTAGTATTACTTACACAAATGTCTTTTGCTCAAGGCAATTTTATTAAAGACAGTTTAGATATTTATATCAAACGTGAAATGACTCGCTGGAATTTACCAGGTTTAGCGATTGCTGTTGTTAAAGATGGAAAAGTGGTGTTTATGAAAGGCTATGGCTATGCCGATGTTGTTAAGAAAACACCAGTTACCGAAAATACCGAATTTCAAATTGCTTCTAATAGTAAAGCATTTACAGGCACGTCTGTAGCATTATTACAGCACTATGGTAAATTAAATTTAGATGATTTAGTAAAAACCCATTTACCGTATTTTAAAATGCAGGATGATTATTTAACGAATCATGTTACCATACGTGATGTGTTATCTCATCGCATTGGTTACGAAACCTTTCAAACCGATTTATTAAATTGGGCGAGCACAAAAACTAGAAAAGAGTTAGTAGAAAACATGGCGAATGTAACTCCTAAATTTGGTTTCAGAGAAAAGTATGGCTACTGTAATATGGGTTTTGTAACAGCAGGCGAAGTTATTCTTGCTTTGTCTGATACAACTTGGGATGATTATTTGAAGCATCACTTTTTTAATCCTTTAGGAATGACAAGAACAGGAACGACTTATGAAAATTTCATGAAATCTCCTAATGCCTCAAAAGCATATACATTATTACATGGTAATTTATTTGAAATTACTCCTTCAAAAGTAGATAATATTGGTGCGGCTGGCTCTATCACATCTAATGTAAACGATTTAAGTAAATGGGTGATGATGCAATTAGATAATGGAAAATATAACGGCAAGCAAATTATACCAACACAAGTGATTCAACAAACCAGAGGCTCAAACACCATTGTTGATATGGGAAGAGGGAAGGGAAACAATTTTAATACTTACGGTTTAGGATGGTTTTTAAAAGATAAACAGGGTAAAAAAGTGGTCACACATGATGGAGGAGCAAATGGATTTTTGAGTAAAACCGTATTGGTTCCTGAAGATAAGTTTGGTTATGTGATCTTAACCAACAGTGATGCTCAATATTTATTTGAAGCCATTGATTCTCAAATTATGAATGATTTAACCAATCAGCCTTATGTTAATACGAGTGCGTTTTATTATAACGGATTTAAAACGGGTTATGATGAAGAGCAAAAAGAAATTAACGCATTAAAAAAGGAAGTGGCATCTTATAAAGCACCAGTGGATGCCTACAAAAAATTAGTGGGTACTTATTCCAATAAAGTGTACGGTAAAATTTTTATTGAATCTAAAGATGGTTATGGTGAAGTGAGCTTTGAGTTTCATCCACAATACAAAGGCAAAATTCAATTCAAAAATAAAGACACGATGATGATAGAGTATAACGATGCTTCATCATTAGGTGTGAAAGAAATTAAAGTAACCGACAAAACCATTGAAATTAAAGTCACTGATTTTGTGGATATGGATACCTATTTGTTTACTAAAATCTAAAGAGGTTCAATACCATTAACCATTTCGGCTAATTCTCTTTCCGAGGTAGAGTTCAGTAAATCCATGTTTTCTTGCCATACATATATGACATAAAAATGTCCTTCAGTTGGTTTTGAAATGTAACGGATACAATTGTAAGAATTAGCTTTTGTTTTAACATCAACAAAGTTTGAACGACGTTTCTCAAATGAAAATCCTTTGTTAGTCGTTTTTTCTATTTTCTCCACATTCACAAAATGTAGATTTCCTACAAACTCGCGTTTAGCCGAATCTAATCCGCCTGCTGGAACAGCGTAAACAACCACATTAAATTTTCCGTTTTTGTGAGGTTTGCTAAAAGCAATGCCAGAGCAGCGACACATCGCATTACCACTTTCGTCCCAATTTTTGAGCCCACCAAATTCGCTAGCTGTCCAGCCTTCGGGCGAAGTATATTTTAATTTCAAGATTTTTGATTTAACGGTTTGAGCAAAAGAAAAAACAGAAGCACAAACAAATAGAGATAAGAATATTTTACGCATGGCAATTTTTTCTTAAATATAATTAAAAACTCAATTTGAGGATTAAAATGTTGTATCTTTATGCCTCAGTTCTTTAACATTATGGGGCCGACCGGTTTTGACAGCGAGCGCGATTGGTAGGTAAGCAGGTGGTGCGTTGTGGATATGGCACCTTAAACTCAACTCTCAAACTTTTATTCGGCGAAGAGAATTCTTACGCTATGGCTGCTTAGTCCAAGACTAACCAACCTTTGCAAATCTCGTAGCATCGTTGCTTAGCGACGAGGTATTTGCATCATAAATTAGCAACTTGTTTTAGTGATGATGTTATCTAAAGCAATATTAGCATCTAAGTTTAAGTTTGGTATGAATAAACGCCTGACTTAAATCGAAAACCAAGTTTGTTCTAAACTTTGTAGAAAGCTTATTAATTCCTTGTTTGGACGAGGGTTCGAATCCCTCCGGCTCCACAGAATGCATCAAAAAAGTTCAGCCAAAGGCTGAACTTTTTTGTTTTACGGAGAAGATGTGAAAGCTTGCTTTCATAGATTCGTAGTAAAATAAAAAACATTCTGCTTATAGCAGAATTCATTTGATGTTGACGATGGGAAAGGAGGAATCAGCGTCAGCTAATCCGAAGGGTTGGCTTTTTTAGTTTCAAGAATGACGTTGAATGTTTACTTTATCCAACTAATAATTTACGACTTTCATTAAAGAAGGATGAGGTATTGCTTGTTCTAGTGAACATTTCATATTCAATGGCTGACTTCCGTCATAAAATAAATATTTTATTGCTCTAAGAAATATATTTCCATTCTTAACTTATTCTCATCTTCATTCTTTAATTATTGCTTTTATATATTCTCGTTTAAACCCAATAAATTTGTCACCATTTTTAGGTTATTTGCATTTAAAGGTTTTTCCAAAAAAGCGACTATACTCTTTTCATTTTTAGCTCTTTCTACATCTGCTGGATTTATACTTGATGAAAGAATAAAAATTTTTGTTTTCACTTCAAAGTGTGCAAGCTCTTTTTTAAAAGTTTCAAAAAAATCCCACCCATCCATCATGGGCATATTTAAATCCAAAAAGATTACTTCTGGAAAGTTTTCCATGGAAATTTCCCCGCTATCTAGTTTCTTGAAAAAATCTACCGCTTCCAGTACATTATACGCTACTATGATATTTTTACAAAATTTATTGGTATTCAAATGAATTTGATTTAAAGTTTGTGTGACTTTATCATCTTCAATTGATAAAACTGTATTAATCATTATGATCTATTTAAAAATTATTGTAAAAGTGGTACCAATATTTACCTCGCTTTCTACTTCTATCTTACCGCCTAGCGTCGTTATTTGCGAATGTATAAGGTATAGTCCAATCCCTTTACTGTCTGTATTGTCGTGAAACCTCTTGTACAAACCAAATAATTTGTCTTTTGCTATGGCCATATTTATGCCAATGCCATTATCAGAAAACATGAGCTTTGTATCCCCATTTGGTTCTTTGTTTGTTTTGATTTCGATGATTGGGTCTCTATCTGGGTGACGATACTTTATTGCGTTAGTTATTAAATTTAAAAATATACTTTCTAAATAGGAAGTGGCAAAAATTACGGATGACGCAGTAGAGAAGTCCGTATGTATTTTTACCTTTTTTTCTAGTAATGACATTGATAGCGACTCTGATATTTTTTTAAATATGTCTTCAAAGGTTAATTGATCTTTTTGTATATGTCTATTCTCTTTTATTATCAAAACATCAATTAAATCGTTCAAAGTTTCATTTAAATGGTGGGTAGAAGTTTTAAAGCTATCAATTAGTTGCAATGTAAGCGCATCCGTACCGGTTCCTGGTTGAATAATATCGCAAATAGAAACAAGGTTGGTTAATGGTGCCCTAAAATTGTGCGTGGTTATGTAACTAAACTGTTTCAGCTCAAGGTTGTTTTCAACCAATTCTTTCAGTAGCTTTTCCTTTTCTTCATCCGCTTCTTTTTGTTTGGTTACATCGCGCTCTACAGCTATCCAATGTGTAAACCATCCTTTATCGATGGCAATAGGTGTAATTCGCATGTTCAACCAAAACTTTTCGCCATTTTTTCTAGAGTTAGAGACAGTTACTTCACAAGGTTCCCAATTTTTTAATGACTTATAAAGCCTATCTAATTCTTTTCTGTCTGTATCTTCATTTTGCATTATTCTTGGCGTTTTCCCTATTACTTCCTCAGCAGAATACCCAGTCATTTCTGTAAATGCTTTGTTTACAAATAATATACGAGGTCCAGGCAAATCGATGGGCTCTGCTTCGGTAATTAAAATAGCATCATTTGTGTTTAATATCACCGATTCCATTAGACGTAATCTTTCTTCTTCCGCTCTTTGTTTGGTGATATCTTGCATAGCCCCAACCATCCTCACTATTCTTCCTTCTTCATCTTTAATGGCAAAAGTTTTGTCTATTACAGTTGCGTAGTTTCCATCTGCCTTTCTTAATCTGTATTCTCCTACCCATTTATTGTTGCTTTGTTTGGAATTAAACACTGCATTGCTTTCTTTCATTACATTATCAAAATCATCGCGATTAATATTTTGTCTCCAAATATTATTTTCGATTGGCATCCAACCATCGTCTACGGGATGACCGAAGAATGTGGTGAAGTTTTTACTAATAAAAATCTCATTTTTTAAAAGGTCCTCTTCCCAAATTACATCCGATGTGGCTAGGGTGGCGTACTCATATCGTTGATTGCTTTGTTTCAAATCGTCCTCTGCCTTCAATTTGTTTGTGACGTCATAAACAAAAGCACAGTTAAGTTCTAAATCACCAAATTGAATCATGTTGGGATTAATTTCCACATCTATGATGGTTCCATCTTTTTTAGTTCGTTTGGCAACAAATTGTAAACTCTTCTTTTCCCTTAAGTTATCCCAATACTGTTTCCAAGTCTCGGTCGTATAATCAGTGCTGAAGTCAAATACTGATTTGGTCTTCACATCTTCCAAACTAGTATATCCATACATTTTTGCAAAAGCATGATTACAGTTATAGATAGTACCGTCCGCCTTAAAATACACTAAACCCCAAGCGGCATTTTCTATTGTAAATGCAGAAAGTTTTAAGTTATCTTCTAGCTTTTTCTTTTCCGTAATATCAGTAAAGAATACGCAGTTGAGCTCCTTGTTGCCATACTGTATGAAGTTGGCTTCAATGTTTGCATTTAAAATATCCCCATTTTTCTTCTTTAGTGTGGTTTCAAAACTTAATGACTTGGCTTTCTTTAATTCTTCCCAATGAATCGGCCAAATGTCTAATTGATAACTAGGGTCTAGGTCTGGAATAGTTATAGCTTTGTATTCTTCCTTGGTATAACCCAATAATTGGTTTGCAGCGTCATTAAAATCGAAAATTGATGCATCCTCATTTAAAATGTTTATCGGCGTGGTTGAATTTCTAAAAACAAAATCCACAAGAGCCATCTGTTGATCTTGCTTTTTCTTTTCTGTTATATCCAACACATAAGAGCAGTTTAGTTCTAGGTCGCCATATTTTACATAGTTAGCAGTAATGATGACGTCTATAAGGGTTCCATCCTTCTTTTTTTGTTGAGTTTCTACCGTAATTTTTTTCTTTGCTTTCAGTTTAGCCCATAAACTTGACCACCTTTTTTCGTCGTAATCTTTATCTAAATCAAAAATTTTTAACGTATGTAATTCTTCGCTTGTGTAGCCTAAGTTTTCGGCTCCAATGTCATTAAAATCATAGATGCTTGCATCTTCCAATACATAGTAAATAGGTATAGAAGCATTTTTAAAAGTATATTCAACTAACTTTAATTCTTTTTCTAGTAGCTTTTTTTGTCTAGCTTCAATGATTAGCATTACCTGTTTAGAAAGCTTAGTCAACGCTTCTTTTTGCTCATCGGTAAGTTTGCGTGGCTTTTGGTCTACTACACAAAGCGTCCCCAATGCAAAACCGTCTGTATCTACTAGAGGGACGCCAGCATAAAAAGCAATATTTGGTTTGCCTATAACAAAATCATTATCGTGAAAGCGCTCGTCCAAGCGGGCATCTTCTATTTCAAATATTGCTTGGGGTTGATTGATGGCGTGGGCACAAAAAGAAAGGTCTTTATGTGTTTGATTTATATCTATCCCTAAATGCGATTTAAAAAACTGCCTGTCTTGATCTATTAATGATATTATACTAATGGGTGTTTGGCAAATTACTGAAGCCAAATAAGTAATATTATCAAAATCTTCTTCTGGCAAAGTATCTAATAGATGGTAGCTATTTAAAGCCTTTAATCTATCGTTTTCGTTTAACGATAAAGGAGGTATAATCATGACAATATTTACTAAATTAAAAAATAGTATACAATATAGAGCCTATTTGTAAATATAAAGAATATAAATTATACTTCTCCTTATTATTCCGTGAAGTATGTTGTTAATGGCTGACCAAAAAAAAGTGAAATCTTACATGTGTAGGTAATTGATTGTTTTTTTAGCAAGCGTAACATATTTTACGTTAATTGAGAAGTATCTGTCTTTGATGATTTTTTTATGTTTTGCTACATTGTTTTTCGTGGAGGAAGAGGGGCCATTATGTGAATTATATAATATTTAGAGCGAATCATGTAAACTATTGATGTGAATCTTAACCAATTTTGATACATCAATTTTAAATTTATGTATCATGTCAACTAAAGCACTTGCTAAAAAAGCAATCGTAAAATCGGCACCTAGTCTTATTTTAATTAAAAAGAAAGAAACTATACTATTAAAAGAAATTACTTTCATTGAGAAAAATTTAGCTAGTTACAGGGCCGAACGTAAAGCCAACTGGAAATCCTTTAAAAATAAAATGGAAACGGATATCAATCAAATCAAAAAATCGATTGAAGCTCTCACTCAAACCGAAGAATAAACATTAAATGACAAGTACTGATTTTTGGAAATTGTTGGCAGGCTTAGGAATGTTCTTATATGGTATGTTTCATTTAGAAGATACCATGAAACAGTTGGAAGGAAGATCGTTTAAATTATTTCTTCAAAAACACACGAAGAAAAAATTAAGTGCCATTTTTAGTGGCACTTTAGTGACAGGGGTTTTACAGAGTAGCTCCATTGTTAATTTAATGGTGTTGTCGTTTGTGGGAGCAGGCATGTTATCTATGCGCAATGCTTTGAGTGTGGCGCTTGGTGCTAATATTGGTGGCACCTTTAACAGTTGGTTAGTGGCTTTATTAGGATTTAAAATTGACATTGGAAACTTTACAATGCCTATCATTGGCTTGGCTGGTTTGGGCTTAATTGTTTTTAGAAACAAAAAATCACTGTATCAAATTGCAAAATTTTGTATGGGTTTTGGCTTATTGTTTTTAGGCCTCGACTTTATGAAAGACAGCATGGATGCCATGATTAAGGCATTTGATTTTGCTCCTTATTTAAGTTACCCACGTATTGTATTTGTATTGATTGGCTTTGTGTTAACGGCTTTAATCCAAACTAGTGCCGCTACTGTAGTAATTGTATTAAGCGCTTTATATGCTCATATTTTGCCAATCGAAACAGCTGTGGCGGTGGTATTGGGAGCAGAGCTAGGTACTACTATTAAAATTGTGATTGGTTCTATTGGAGGCTTGGCTTCCAAAAAACGCGTGGCATTTGGCAACATCTTATTTAATTTTATTACGTCTTTATTTGGTTTTATTTTTTTAGTACCCATTATTTCACTGTTAAATAATGTATTAGGATTGCAGGATCCCATTTTTATTTTAGTGGCTTTTCAAACTTTCATAAATATAGTGGGTGTAGTTTTGTTTTACTTTTTTTTAGATGGCTTCGCCCGTTTTTTAGAAAAGCGATTTATCAGCGATGTACAAAGTGCTACCTATTTTATTCAAAATGTTAATCCAGAAGCTACGAATAGCTCGATAGATTTAATGGAACAAGAAATAGGATTGTTTATATATAGAGTGATTCATTTAAATAAAGAGGTGTTTCAAATTAAGCACGAAGATGAAGCTGATAATAAATATAAACGTTATATGGTAGAGAAAGGTGTGTTTAATGTCTTGAGTTATAACGAAAAATATAATGTGATTAAAATAGCTGAAGGCGAAATTTTATTAGTGTATAATAAAATTATTGAAGAACCCATTCATAAAGATGATTTAAAACGCTTAAATCAATTGATGGCAGGCGTGCGAAGTGCCATGTATAGTGCCAAAGGCATGAAAGATATTATTGAGGATAGAAAAGAGTTTAGTAATTCGGTAAATGAAGTAAAGTTTGATATTTATCAATTAATACGGGAGCAATTGAGTGCATTTTATAGCAAAACCAATCTTATTTTGTTGGAGACCGACCATGTTAAAATTTCACAAGGACTTCGTGAATTAAAGGAAACTATTCAACAAGAGTATGAGCAACGTATTAAAAGTACGTATCAGGAGGCGGGTAAAACTATTGTGAAAGAAATTGATATTTCTACTTTATTTAATGCTAGCCGAGAGTTGTATGCTTCGTCCGAATCGTTAATTGATGCTTTAAACGTATATTTATTAGATACTTAATTCATATATGAGTATAATTAAACATGTGTAGAGTAGGAGCGAGAGGCGTAGAGAATTGCATTCATTTCGTTGAATTTATTTTCCAAATAACCAATTGTACTTTCCATTTTATGGAATATAAACTGATTTCTATTACGGACGAATAAGTTAAAAACTCTCTATTAATAGGCGTTTCATGGGTTTAAGAGTTATAAAATATCATTGGCATAAAATTGTATATATCATGTACAACGCCTACAAATATTAACCTACAAAAACAAAAAGCCATGAAAACCTCAATTTTAATTTTCGCTATTATTTTAGTAAATGTTTTTACCTTAAAAACAACTGCTCAAAATCGCAAATCTCATTTCAAATCAGTTCAAATTTCAGCAAAGGTGATGTATTATAACGAAGCTATGATGGATTACGCTGTTATTATTTACAGTGAAGGAATTAAAGTAGATTCGATATTTATTGACGATAGTGAAGAATTCAATATGTTGTTCTTTGTTAATCAATCTTACACTTTTGTATTTAAAAAAATGGGTTATCAAAGCAAAACAATAGTAGTGGATGCAACCTTGCCTGAAGGTTTAAAAACTTTGTCTAAAAAAGCAACTAAAATTGAAATAAACATGACTCCAACGTTAGGTAACAGTTCATATATCACTAAAAATGATACAGATATATTTATAATTGATGAAAATTATGGTGTTTAAAAAAAACTTATAAATGAAAACACATTACAATCAAGCCGACATATGGTAAATAGTAACATTTACAATAATTAGTATAAAATACAAAAAAGATGTAGAATCTTGTTGATTAAAAGGGAGGAATTGTGTAAACGTTTTTGTAGGTTACGAATACACATTTCCGATGAAAACCTCTTCTGCTGATCACAGAAGGGGTTTTTTAGTTATTCTCCCACCATTTAATAATCATTTTATCATGTTTAAAAAAAGTTTGGTTAAATGGACTTAATTCTGACTTAACTTCTTTTGCTTGTTCTAACCAACAATTTTCATAGTTTGTTACAACTATGGCTTCTTGCCAAATATATTCCATGTGTTGTTTGTTAATTTTATTTAAACTAATTGAAGCTCTAACAGTTTTGTAACTATCAAACACCGATTTTTTTCTTTTTTTTAGATAGATATTCATTATCATATTTTTGATTGCAAAATTAGTTTACTCTTTTTTAGCTAATAGATGATTATTATTACCAAATTATTAAGTTTAAAACATCATGCTGAATTTTGCTGTAATAATCTTCATGATATATATAACAATAAATTATCGATATCATAAAAATCACCTTTCTATTTAACATAATATTAATTATAAATAAAATTATATAATTATATCACTGTAAATCAATTGATTAATATTATCGATGCTTTATCAAAAAGGCATTTTATGAGCTTACTTTTGCAAACTAATTATTAATCCCGTAAGATTATGAAATGGCTTTCGAGCCTATTTTATTCTGTCTTATATTAAAACTATAACAGATATGAAACTGTCCATGTTCAAGTTCAATTTGCCAAAAGAATTATTGGCCGAACACCCTTCAAAAAATCGTGACGAAAGTAAATTAATGGTTGTTGACCGTGCTACTGGAAAAATTTCTCACAAAAAATTTAAAGACATTATTAACTATTTTGATGATGGAGATGTCATGATTTTAAACGATACCAAAGTTTTTCCTGCTCGTATGTACGGTAACAAAGAAAAAACTGGGGCTAAAATTGAAGTCTTTTTATTACGCGAATTAAACGCTGAAAGTCGTTTATGGGATGTTTTAGTTGATCCTGCTCGTAAAATTCGAATTGGAAATAAATTATATTTTGGTGAAAATGATAATGTTGTTGCCGAAGTAATTGATAATACAACATCTCGTGGAAGAACTTTACGTTTTTTATTTGATGGTCCTTATGAAGATTTTAGAAAAGCGTTATATGATTTGGGAGAAACACCTTTGCCAAAATATATAAAACGTGCTGTTGAAGAAAGTGATATTGAACGTTACCAAACTGTTTTTGCTAAAAACGAAGGTGCGGTAGCAGCTCCTACTGCTGGCTTACATTTTAGTCGCGAATTATTAAAACGTTTAGAAATTAAAGGAGTTAATTACGCTAATATTACTTTACATATTGGTTTAGGAACCTTTAGAATGGTTGAAGTTGAAGACTTAACTAAACATAAAATGGACAGCGAAGAAGCCATTATTACTGAAGAAGCTTGTAAAATCATTAATGCTGGAAAAGATAAAAAGAAAAAAGTATGCGCTGTTGGAACAACAGTTATGCGAGCTTTAGAATCTTCTGTTTCTACAACTGGACATGTAAATCCTTATCAAGGTTGGACTAATAAATTTATTTTCCCTCCTTATGATTTTTCGGTAGCTAATTGCATGATTACAAATTTTCATATGCCTGAATCTACTTTATTAATGCAAGTAGCAGCCTTTGGGGGTTATGATTTAGTAATGAAAGCTTATAAAGAAGCTATTAAAGAAAAATACCGTTTCTACTCTTATGGAGACGCTATGTTAATTTTATAAGTTGATAAATTAAATTATTCTAAAGCCATTCTTTTTCAGAATGGCTTTTTTATTTGTAGAAAGATATTTTTACACCTTTATAGTAATTAGAACTAGCTGCATATGGTTTTAAAAGTGCTAACTCATGAGTGAATTTTTTTTCATTTGGATTTAAATCTTCAAATGTGTCAATTACAATAACTCTTTTATAACTTGATAAATCTTTTGAAACATCTTCCCAAGAGGAACAAAAAATAATATTCGAACTATTGGTTAAATCAGACTTTAAAAACTTTAAATAATTTGGCTCGTAATAATACCCAAATAAGGCTTTTATATCTTTTGTTTTTACGATAATAATATCTGTTTCATTTTTTATTTGTTTAACAAAGCTAACAACGCTTTTATAGTCCATTGCTTTAGGTGTTTTATAATCTATTTTTAAAATAAAAAATACCATAAAACCTATTAAAGCAATAATTGGGACTAGTTTAACTTTTATAAATGATAATGAATATGCAATCATTAAAAACATAAACGGAATAGAAAAAATAAGATATCTATCTAAGAAAATGGGCGTTAATTTCCCAAAGAAATAAACTGTAATTATGGATGCTAAACCTATTAGAAACGAATATAATAAAGCGAAATAGGTTTTAGCATCTTTGAATTTTAATGCAAAAACAACACCTATTATCATTAATAATAACATTGGAAAAATTAATATATTACTAAATAAAAATTTAGATAATACATCCATTAACGCATTAAAATCGGATGTTTTTAACCAAAATGGACTTTCTGAACTATTAAATCCTATAATTACTAAGGCTTGCTTTTTTGTAAATCTTAAAATAATTAGTGCAATAGTTAGTAAAACACTTAATGAAAAATATTTTTTTTGTTGCTTGTTAAAGTTAAATACCATTAACACGCATTGAAAAAAAACAACTATTCCAGCAATGTAATGCGAATAAATCAATAAAAAATTAATCAATCCTAATGCTATTACACCTGATGTAGTTAATTTATGTTTAAAGTTTAAAAAAATGTGCGATGATACTAATGTTAATAAAACCACTAATGAGTACGCCCTGGCTTCATGCGCATAAAAAAACATAATATCACTTGCCACATATAATAATGATACAAGAATAGCTGTTATTTTATTAAAATGCTTATTGGCAAATAAGAATAAAATCCCTGCTGATAATGAACTAAAAATAACACTCAATAATCTTACACAAAATTCAGAATCATTAAACAATTTAATCCAAACACTCAAGCAATAATAATAAAAAGGAGGATTTTTATCCCATTCAGATACATGTTTTATATGCCCAAAATCTAAAGAAGCACTTTGTACACTTATAATTTCGTCATACCAAAAAGATGAAAAATCTAAATGAATAATTTTTAAACCAATATTTATAATAACAATGATTCCAAAATATAACCATAGGTGTTTTGTTATCCTATCATTATTATTTGAAAACAGAGATTGAATCATTATTAAGGTTTAATTATACTGACTTTGTAAGAATTTAGCATTTCAAAATTGTTATATAATTGAATAAAGTATAAACCAGTGCTAAAATCAGTAGTCATTATGGTTGTTTTTGAGTCAATAATAGGTTCTTGTTTTATTAATTGGCCATTAATGTCAAATATTTTAAGACTTAATTTCTTAAAATCAAATGTGTTTTTTGTTAAAATTGTTAGTTCATCAATCACAGGATTTGGATAAATAGAAAAATTATTATCAGAAATAGTGGTTTCTTTTACATTAACGATACTAGTTCCATAATTACCAGTACTATCCATTTTCATTAAAAAAATATCTTCTAATGTGGCATTAAAGCCAGTTGTTTTACCAACAGTAACAAATCCTTTATCTTTAGTTTTACTAATAGAATAAAATTCTTCGAACATGGTAGTTCCCTTACTAAAGAAATTAAAATAAACATAAAAGCTAAAATACATATCTATTATACCGTCATAACCAAATACAGGATTTCTTGTAATTCCGCAATTTGCAATTTTCCCATCTAATCCTTGAGTAACATCATTATAATATTCCTCACCTGTGCTAGGATCTACATAATTATAACCTAATGTCCCATTTAATGGATCAAAAGTTGCGATAAATGTTTCTGAATTTCCAGCAGTTGATCGGCTTTTTGTGCCTCCCGAAACAAATATATTAGAGCTATTATCTTGCATAATACTGTTTCCAATATCAGCTTTATTTCCTCCATAATATTTACTCCACAACGAATCTCCATTCATACCAATTTTAAAAATCCAAACATCTCCTAATGAGTCGTTGTAACTTTTGGTATAACCAGTTAAAGCATAATTACCATCATTAGTTGTAACAATTGATTTAAATTCATCATCTTTATTACCTCCATATGTTTTACTCCAAATAACATTTCCAACATTATCAGTTTTAACAACATAACCATCTGCATTTCCATAGCCAAAGCTGTAAGTTGCACCAGCAATAATAAATCCCCCATCAGCTGTTGTATCAAAGCCATACGCAAAATCCCAATCACTCCCTCCTATTGTTTTTTGCCATAATAAATTGCCATTTTTATCCGCACATACTAAAAAAACATCATAGCCACCAAAACCAAAAGAGCTTGTATAGCCTAACATCACAAAGCTCGAATCGGATAATTGTACAATACTTTTTCCAATTTCATTACTATAACCACCAAAAGATTTTTCAAATTTCTTTTGGCCCATACTATCCAATTTTAATAAATACAAATCTGTGTTTCCTTGTCCAAAACTACTTGTAGAACCTGTAATGATGTAACCATTATCTAATGTTTGTTTAACGTCATATCCAACATCATATCCATTACCGCCGTAAGTAGAAAAAAATTTAGATGGAGGTTGTGCATTAGCAAAAAATACTGCTATCATAAAAAGTATACATATATTTTTTTTCATGACGATTATCGTTTAAATTTTTTGGCAATACTTATAAAAGCTCCTTGGCCGTATGTATTGGATGGTGATATATATCCTTGTAAACTATTACTTCCTATTTTAAAAAACCATGCTGGAGATGTATATGAAAATGCTAAACCAACATTTAATTTAGAATAACCGCCATAAGCAACATGTAATACTCCTGTAATTTTTGAAGTCAATTGATATTCTGCATCTGTAAAAAAATAAGGTTTAAAATTAGAGTTAAATAAATATCTAAAGCCAGTACCTAAAACAAACTTATTAGTGAATCGTATTTTATTTATGATTAATAAATTGGTTGGAATATTTATGTTAAATGATTCCTTTCTTGCATTAGTTGTTGTTCTTATAATAGTATCTCTATTAATAGTTGCTAAAGTAGAGTCTTTTAAGTCTAATAAATTATTAATATGATACCCATCAAATCTAAAAGTTGAATCACTGTTGTATTGAACGCTATTATCAAACCAATGTAAAAAACCAATATTATTTGCATTTACAGTTAATACACTCCCCTTCCCTATTTTGCTTTTGTATGGTGTTTCAAAAAAAATATCAGCACTTGCACCTATTCCTGTGTACGAAAATGGATTAGATTGATTAGTTGTATCGCTTAATGCCATTACAAAATCTGAATTAAACACTAATTCTGTACCATTTTCATTGGTGTACAATGATGAACCTTCTTTTGCTTTGATGTAAAATAATTGCTGCCCCTTTAAAATTGAAACTGATATTCCCACTTTTGCAGTTGTATCAATTTTATGCCAAATAAAACCTAGCTTCAATTCTTGAAATCTTAATGAATTAATACTTGACCCTGCTAAATTTTTTGTTTCACCTAGGTATGGCTTGTTTCCATAAAAAACTAATTGATAAAAATCTTTGGTAAAGGATGAATTGTAAATAAGCTGATCTTTAAATCCAACTAAATATGAATATTTAGAATTTCTTCCGAAAAAAACTGATAGATCATAATTCATATTTGCTCCCATCACATTCAAATTTTTCATGTGGTTATTAGAAGCATCCTTTATTTTTTTATCGATGTATCCACCGTAAATAAATTTATTTAATAAAGAATTATAAATACCATTTGATCCTACTTCGTACTCAGCGTTAACAGATACACTCCTACCCGTTTTTTCAAAATTTAAAAATTCGGAATTGTACTGCGAAAAAACAGCAAATGAACTTATACAGAAATATAAAATAAATTTAGTTCTCATTATTTTACTCTAGCATTATAGTTCAAATTAGCATGCACTACCAAATCTAAATAACTATCTTCATTAATTTGTATCGGTGTGGGTTGATTAGTTAAATATAAATAGCTCACAAATTTAATTTGTTTACATTGAGTTAAATGAACAATTTTATCTTTATTAAAATTCACTTCTAATTTCGAATCAACATAATTCAATACGACATTGTTTCCATCAGTAATTGCAGGTTCAATGATATTTTGACCGGGTAAAAATAACGAATCAATAACTTGACCTTGGTCATTAAGCATATATCCTTGAATATTTGCCTTAAATGGATAATTGTTTCGTGCATTGAGTAAAATTTGACAAGAATTCACATCATTCAATTCCTTTAATTGAGTTAAATCAACTTTTGAATAATTTATTAAACTAAAATAATCGGCCGATAATTTTAATGGAATATCAATATCAGCAGTAACTTTTAATCCTCGTCCATAAAATGCAAAATCATTTCCTGCCGAAATATTTCCTAATGGATTTATTTGTGCGTTAACAGAGTACCCTAAATAATTTGGAAGGTTTTGTAGAAAGGCATTTAAGTTTGAATTTCCAGAATTTACATTAATTTGTTTAAACCAAGGAAATACTGGATTTGAAGGATTATTTGTTTTATTGGCTCTAGCAACATTTATAGATTGTAATAAATTACCAGAATTTAAATTAACCACATTAGCAGGTGTGGTTTTAATAGATTTCATATTATTAATAGAACTACTCAATTCAATACCAAATTCATTAACAATTCTAAAATTGATGGATGATTGAGACAATATAAAATTATTAGTACTAAAATTGTCTAAAAAACCAAAAGCCGAAGAATCTGGACCAAATGATAAATTTTGCTGTCCAAAATAACCTTGAATATATTCTGGAATTAAATCAATAAACGATAATTTTATTTGCAAACCCTGGCCGGGTGCCAAAATATCGGTCACGCCATTTGGGGAAGTACTAATCGTATAGGTTTGTACAAGTGTATTTATTTTATTTCCACTTAATCCAGTTAAATTAATAATATATCCATCCAAAGGATACAATTTGGTAAGAGAAGTACTACCTGGAATACTTTGATTAACAGTTAATTGACTGCCCCATAAAGTAGCTGAATTAACAATATAATTAAAATCTAAGGGTTGAGCATAGGTATTAATATATTCAATTTTTAAATAGCCACTTCTTACAATAGCTTTATTCATTTCTACTCCATTACCTACATCAAACGTTATCTCTTTATCATTTGACAAAGCATTGGAAAATATTTGAAAACCAGGGCTTAACGATTGATTAAAAAAAACCGTATAACCTAAGTTAATCGTTGTATCAGGTAATTTAACCAAACTATCCATTGTGTAGTTAATTAAATCTTTGCTAAAAGAAACATGTAATAAGCCATTTTGATCCGTCTGAAATAAAGAATCGCCAAAGAAATTACTGATATTTAAATAACTTCTAGCAATAGGTAAGGCTAAATCAACATCCCAACTTGTTTCTTTTTTACAAGAAACTATTGTTGTAAGAACTAAAAGACCAAATAATGATTTTTTCAAAAATCGCATATGACAAACTTACCTTTTTTTTAACATAATAACAATCATATATTTGGCAAAATTTTTGTTTGGGCTGACATAAAAATATTACTTTTGTGCGAAATGCTATATTCTTTTAGATTTTACTTAAGTTGGATATTGGCTGCTGTGTTAATGTACATTGCATTCTATTTTTGGCATGGCATATTTTTAAATGATTTAAATCGAATTTCCTTTTCAAAAGTATTGTTTTTAGGATTAGCGGTTTTAGTTTATTTAGTTATCTCATTTATACTTTATAGAACCTATGAATCTAAAATACTTGAAAAACACATTTATCATCCTGTTTTTAGAGGGGTGGTAAGTGGTTTTATTGTTGGTTTTGTATTATTTGCATTAGTAACTGTTTTAGGTATTTCTTTTACTAAAAATGTTAATTTCACTTATATTCTTGCTGATTGCGCTTGGCAAATAGCTGAGCAAGTGATTGGTGGAGTTGTTATTGGATTAGGAAAGCTTCTTATATTTGAACCTATACCCGATTTAATTCACAAGAATTAGTTTAAATAGAAAACTGATAACTGTGATGAAAATGATTCTCACTTATTTTTTCTTTACTATTTCCAATTAATAAAATAAAGATAAACTTAACAAAATTAAAAAAGCCTCTCATATACATGAAAGGCTTTTTTAATATTTTATGTACTAAATTATGCTTTAGTACTTTTTTGGATTTTTTCGCGAATACGAGCTGCTTTACCTGTACGAGTACGGATATAGTAAATTTTTGCTCTACGAACAATACCAACTTTATTTAATTCTACTTTATCAATAAATGGAGATGATACTGGGAAGATACGCTCTACACCTACTCCATTAGAAATTTTACGAACTGTGAAAGAAGCCGTTGCTGGCTCGTTTTTGCGTTGAATAACAACACCAGAAAACTGCTGGATACGTTCTTTATCACCCTCTTTAATTTTGTAGTGAACTGTAATAGTATCACCAGCTTTAAATTTTGGATGAGCAACCTCTGTTGCTAATTGTTTTTTTACGTAATCTAATAATAAACTCATTGTTTCTTATTTTTTAATATTTATCATTTTGAGCATTCGCTGCACCGTGCAACCAGAGGCTAAAAAGTGGAGTGCAAATATAGACTATTTTTAGTTACCTACAAAATTATATTTTTTAATAAAAACAGGTTCAAAAACAATGATTTTGGGCTTATTTTACTCGGCTTTATATTCTGCTTGGTGAATTTCATTAGTTTGATACACATCATCTACATCATCCTCTATTTCTTTTAATTCGTATTGTTTTTCAGTATCGATATTGATATTAACTACTGTTGGTGGAGGTGTTGCATTCACAATCCAAACGGTACCTTTTCTGTAAACATACATTTGTCGCCAGTTGTCCCAATAAAAATTATATCTAGGAAAAAACACCCATCTTCTATTGTAGGCTCTTTTTGGTGCCCAATACGGATGAAAAACCACCACTTTTGCTGGGCGGTAACGACTTTTAACAATAACTCTGTGCTGAGAATGTTGTTTTCTTACTACTTTTCCTTTTACATGTGGATGATTACCTCCTCTGCCTCTTTGGGCAAAAATATTATTGGAATTTACTATTAAAACTCCAAACACTATTAGAATAAACCATTTATTGATTCCTTTCATAAGCTACTTTTTTAATTTTGTGTTTGACCACTAAATAGCAAAAAGGTTTAAGCTGCTATTACCAAACTTTAGATGTTCGATAAACAGTTCCTTTAAATAAAGCAACAATGGCGGCATCTGATACTCTAGAAATTTTAACAGAATAAATACCAATTTTATTAGAGCAATGTTCTTCTATTGCTTCGGCTATTATAATATCTCCAGATTTTAAAGAAATGGTGTGAGAAATGGAGGTTTCTACAGAAACCGATTTTTGTCCGTGTGAATTAGATGCGAATGCTAAAGCGCTATCTGCAATGGAGTAAGTAATTCCACCATGAGCAATACCAAAACCATTCAACATATCATCACGAACAGTCATTTGTAATTTACAGGCGCCTTCTTTTACTTCCAAAACATTAATTCCAAGCCATTGACTGAAATAATCCTTAGCCATCATGGTATTTACTATTTGATTGGGAGTTGACATTATACACGAGGTTTCCAAGGCGTTTCGATAGCCTTTAAATCTTGAGTAAATTTGCGAGATAAAACAAACAAATAATCTGATAAACGATTTAAATATTTATAAATTAATTCGTTTACAGGTTGTTCTTCGTTTAAACGTAATACACAACGCTCTGCTCTGCGACAAACACATCGTGCTAAATGACAAAACGAAATTGCTGTGTGGCCTCCAGGAAGTACAAAAAATTTCATTTCCGGTAAATGCTCATTCATAGCATCTATTTCTTTTTCTAATAATTCAATATCAGTGTCCGAAATTTGCGGTAAAACCATTTTGTTTTTTTCAGGATCAGCGGCTAATAACGAACCAATTGTAAATAAACGATCTTGTACTTCAATCAATATCGATTTGGAATGCTCATCAATTTCTTGATCTCGCACTAATCCAATATTTGAGTTTAATTCGTCAACTGTTCCATAAGCTTCAATTCTTGTGTCAAATTTTGGGATACGGGTTCCTCCAATTAAAGATGTTTGTCCTTTATCACCTGTTTTTGTATAGATTTTAAAAGCCATCTTTTGTAAAAATTAAAATTTGAAACTAATATTAACGTTAGGTAAAATTGGTAATTGGTTTACACGCTTATTTCTAACACGATCGTAATAAAAAATATTTTCACGGTTATAAACGTTAGTTGCACCAACATTCACTTCTAATTTAGTTTTTTCGCTAATGTTATATAACCATTTTAAACTAATATCCATTCGGTGATAATCAGGTAAACGACGAGAATTATAATCACCTGGTACATATCCTAAATTTGCATTAGCAGTCGTGTAATCGTAGCTAAAATTATTTCCAAAATCAACTTGTGGGTAGTAGCCTTGTGTTGGAGTGAAAGGGAAACCTGAACCATAATTCCAACGGATACTTAAATCTAAATTACGTTTTTTACCAAATGTATAAGTTCCAACCAAATTCACATTATGTCTTCTGTCAAATACTGGGGCGTATTCATAAACATCGCCACTTGCCGTATTACCAGTATAACGTTTATTATAGGTTAAAGAATATACTGCCCAAAAGTAGAAACGTTTTTTCTCAAATTTAGCGGTGAAGTCCAAACCAGTAACTTGACCTTGCTCCATAATGAAATCTTTTCTATTAGCTTCTGGTTTATCAGCATTCTCAGGGGTATCATCAAATAATTTATCTCTGTTTACACTGGCCATTTGATTAAAATATTTTTGATAACCTTCAATTTGGATTTCAAGATTTTTTAAAATATCAATTTCAAAACCTGCAACAACGTGACGCGCTTTTTGAATGACACCTTTAGTTGTAATAGTTTTATTGTTTTTGTCTTTATATTCCTCAGGTAAATTTTCAGGACCATTAATAAATCCATAAAATAAATTCACTACATCTCTATCAGAACTTGCGCTCATTAAACTTTGGCTATATAAACCTCCTGCAAATTTAAATCGAATTTTTTTTGTGAAATTAACTTTACCTTGTAAACGAGGTTCAGGTGAAAGGTTATTAAATGACGCATAATATTGGATACGGAAACTAGGCTCTAATACAATCCATTTCTTTTTATCTAACCATCTAAATTTCATGTGAGCTCCAAGTTCTAATGAATTTTTCGCGTAAGCAATTTTCGTTAAATTAGCATTTTGCAACTCGTAATTGGTGTTTGTACCAACTAATTCAAAACCATATTTTAATTCATTACGTCCAAAGTATTTTAAGAAATTAAATCCACCATTAAAACCACCAACAGTACTAGATTTTTTATCTATTTCGGTGGAGCCTTCATAATTTATTTTATATTGAGAATAGGCAAAATTACCTTCGATTAATAAGGTTGAATTTTGAGGAATTAAGATAAAATTACTTCCACCTCCAAAAGAGGTCCAATTAAATTTTGCTAAGTCTTTGTAAACAACCTTATCATTAAAATTATATCCAAATAAATTTACTTTACTTCCATTGTTACCATTAAAGGAAACTTTACCATATAAATCAGTATAATAAAATGGCAAACCATCATCATTAGTTTTGTTTGCATATGGATATAATGTTTTTGATGTTTGAGGCAAGTATGATGTTTTCCCAGAAAGCAAGAAAGATGAACTTCCTTTACCGTCTTCTTTTAATTTTTTCAAAGGGCCTTCTAAT
>JBIICN010000145.1:0-3865 GCA_044238845.1 Bacteroidia bacterium | reverse complement strand
ACCGATCTTGGTTCCATTTCTGATGGCTCGTTAGACCTTGTCATCACCGACCCTCCTTTCGGGGGCCTTCTTCACTACTCCGAACTTGCCGATTTTTTCTACGTCTGGCTGCGACTTGTTCTCAAGAGTAAATACCCGGACTATTTTACCGCCGAATACACGCCAAAATCTCTGGAGGCGGTAGCGAACAGAGCGCGTGAGCCGGAGGATTCGGACGGCTTTTATCAGCGATTGCTTACCCAATGCTGGCGCGAGGCACATCGCGTACTCAAGCCCGGCGGCATACTCGCATTCACCTTTCATCATAGCGAAGACGAGCCGTGGGTCGCGGTTCTGGAGTCGCTATTCGATGCCGGGTACTACCTCGAAGCGACTTACCCGATCCGCTCTGATGAAACCAAAGGCGAAGGCGAATTCGGCTCAAAGACGATCGAGTACGACATCATCCATGTCTGCCGAAAGCGGACAGAAGAACCCAAGCCCGTCAGCTGGGCGCGCATGCGCCGCGAAGTGCTTGAAGATGTTCGCCGGCTGCAGCAGCTCTTGCAGAACCACGCGAAGGAAGGGCTCCCGGAGGCCGACATTCAGGTCATCAAGCGCGGCAAGGCGCTGGAATATTTCTCGCGTCACTACGGCAAGGTCTATGTCGACGAAGGACGGCCGATCTCGGTGAAGGACGCCCTCGTCGGCATTAACCAGCTAATCGATGAGACTAGCGGCAAGGGCAGCGAGCCCCCACCCGTCACCGCCGAGCCGGTGACACGCCAGTTCCTTCGCATTTTCGACGGCGCGTCGAGCCAGCCGCGCGACCAGATGCAGAAATTTCTGCGCGGCTCCGGCATGGCGCCGGAAGAGTTCGAGCAACGCGGATGGAGCAAGGAAGAGCAGAAAGTCTTCCATGTCGTTTCGGCGCTCGATCTCGCCCACTCCTGGGTGGGGCGACATCGTCGCAATATGACGTCCGACTACGATCAGGCCATTTTCCTAATCGGCGCCTGCTACGATGGCAGCGGCATCAATGCCGCCGAGACGCTGAAAAATGAAAACTTCCGCCCGCACCCGGCGCTGAAGGCACTTCTTGAATGGCATTCGCGGCGAGGCGCGAAGCAGGAGGTGCGCAATGCGGCGTCACGCGCGCTGTCGATCTATCAGAACTGGGAAACTACCCACCAGGATCAGGTCAAGCAGCTCTCCTTCTTTGAGGATGCCTAGCCATGCGAACGGTCGAGGGCGATGTCTGGAAGCGTGGGGGCCTGAGCCTCCTATGGGGGCCCGAGGCACTTGGTGAGATTGCGAAGCCGGCCGAGGTCGCCTCGATCCGCGACCTGTTCGCCTTCGCTGGAAAATGGCCCGAGGACCTGCCGAGCAATGGAGGGCAAACACTGATCGTAGCGGGGGTCGAGGGCTGTATCGATTGCCTTTCGCCGGAAGACGCCGCCGAATGGATCGAGGGCGATCTGCGGCCCCTGCTGCTGAAATTTCAGGAAGAATACGAGGGCCAGTGCGCCCTGGTCTTGTGGCTGCCGACCGGCCATCGCCGGATCACAATGAACCGCGCCAACGAGACCTATCTCTGGAAATGCAACGCTCCCTTCTCCGGCCGCGAGATTGAACTTGGCCGGATTCTGTGGGGCGGCGCGGAAAGCGATGCCGTCCGCATCCTGACGGCGCCGCCTGGATCGGCCTTCACCACGCGAGACTTTCCTGATGCAGCAGGCCGCCGAACTCACTCCGGGACAAAGGATCAGCCATTCCGAGCTTGGTCAGGGCGTTATCGTCGAGGCTCCCCGTGATGGCTATGTACGTGCATTCTTCCCGGGCGGAGAACGGCGTGTTCCTCTTTCAGCTCTTCGGCTGCAGCAATCGCGCGCCGAGCGCATCTTGGGCTCAGTCGAAGGGAGCAAGGAGCGACTTCGCAAGGCATGGCTAGCTTACCAGGGATATGCCCTGCCGCTGATGGAAAGCGCCGCCGCGCTCACATCAGCGCGCATTGACCTGCTTCCTCATCAGGTTGTTCTCACCCACCGGGTCGCCACCGCGTCGCCAAGACGCTTTCTGATTGCCGACGAGGTCGGACTCGGCAAGACGATCGAAACCGCGCTGATCCTGCGTGAACTGGCGAGCCGAGGGGAGCTTGAACGCGCCTTGATGGTAGTACCCGCCGGCCTAGTCAATAACTGGCACCGCGAGCTGAACGAAGTGTTCAATCTTAATTTTGAGGTCTTCGGAAGCGAGGGCGACGTTACCGACCGCAAGTCAAATGCGTTCGCCAAGCACCATCGCCTGATCGCCAGCATCGATACGCTGAAACGCCCGTCCCGCGTGAAGCGGATTCTCGACGCACCGAAATGGGATCTCGTGGTTTTCGACGAGGCTCACCACCTGACGGCCATGAAAGCGGGCAATCGTGTCCGCAAGACCGAGAACTACAAACTGGCCGAAGCGCTGCGTGGCCACGCCCGCGACTTGCTTCTGCTATCAGCCACCCCGCATCAGGGAAATCACTTTCAGTTCTGGATGTTGATCCAGCTGCTGAACCCTACGCTTTTCCGAAGTGTCGACGAGATGGTGGAGCAGCGGCATCGGCTCGGTTCCGTCGTGTTTCGGCGCACCAAGGCCGATGCCTGCCAACCGGACGGCTCTCCTTTGTTCGCGCGCAGGTGGGTGCACACCGAATCTTTCGTCATGTCGGCGGATGAACGGCGGTTCTATGAGTGCCTGCAGCAATACCTGCAGGACGGGTTTGACCTTGCAAAGCGGAAGGGCGGACAAGGCCAGGCTCTCGGCTTCCTGATGGCGATCTTTCAGAAGATAGCCGCATCGAGCTTTGCGGCTGTTCGCCGAACGCTCCAGCGCCGCCTACTGATGCTGACGCTCCACGAAGCCATTGTTCGTGACCGCGACCTCGACATCGACGGACGCGAAAAGCTCTACGCCGAAGCGCGCGACCTCATCCATACGGAGTATGCGTTGCCGCGCGATGCGGTCGGCCGTGGCGAGGTCGACCGCGTTCTTGCGGAGCTGAAGCTTCGTCTTGTCAAACGCCTGGACGAGCAAGAACTGGAACTTGCATCCGATCCCTATGGGAGCGAGTACGCGTCTACCCATGCCGAAGACATTGCAGGCGCTGCGATCAGCCTTCATCTTCCAGAAGAGAGGATGCGCATCCGGGAGGTGATCTCGTCGTTTCCGGCGGCGCGCGAAACCAAGGTAGACAAGCTTCTCACCGGCTTAGGCGTGCTCTGGCGTCAAAATCCGCAGGAAAAAGTGGTCGTGTTTGCCACCTATCTCGGCACGGTCGACCTCATCTCCCGAGAAATTGACGCAATGTACCCCGGCCAGGGTGTGGTCGTTCTGCGCGGCGGCGATCACGGGGCGAAGGTCGCCGCCGAGCGGCGCTTTCGGCAGAAGGATGGTCCGCGTGTGCTTGTCTGCACGGCAGCCGGTCGAGAGGGCATCAATCTTCAATTCGCGCGCGTGCTGTTCAACTTCGATCTTCCCTGGAACCCCATGGATATCGAGCAGCGCATTGGGCGCATTCATCGCTATGGGCAAAAGGACACTGCACAAGTCTACAATTTGGTCTTATCGGACACGATCGAAGGGCGAATTTTCCTGCTTCTCGACGACAAACTCAAAGAGATCGCCCGAACGCTCGGCAAGGTAGACGAGCACGGAAACGTCGCCGAAGACCTCAGAGCACAAATTCTCGGTCAGCTTTCTGAGCGTTTGAATTACGATCGGCTTTATCAAACTGCGATATCCGACCCTGAGCTCCACCGCACTAAGGTCGAGCTTGAGGCCGCTTTGTCTAACGCTTCCGAAGCTAGGCAAGTTGTTTTGGCTCATCAGGAAACCGAGTGGG
>JBIICN010000075.1:0-12039 GCA_044238845.1 Bacteroidia bacterium | reverse complement strand
TTCAAACACTCTAGCTTTATAATTAGGATGTATTTTTATAAAACCAAATAACTTCACTTCTTCATCTATCTCATATTCAATAAATTCAGGCGTTTCATCTAAAACAACTTTTACACTAGTCATTACTGGATGATACTTTCCATATTTTCTCAAATCTAAAAACTGTTCGTATAACCATTTACGATCAATATTAAATTCATCAGTTATCTTCAGTGTATTTGCCATTTTATATCATTATGCTTTCCAGCGTTTTAAACTCCATTGTATATGTTGAGTTTCAGTTAAAAAAGTCCATGCTACTAAACGACTTATTTTACTGCCTTGAGACATAGTAATTGTTTTAACATCTAAGGCATTTACTTTTTTTAAAGCATTATAAATAGCGGGTAAATTTTCGCTTTTAGAAACTAAAGAGGTAAACCATAAACAAGTTTGCGAAAATTGAGCACTTTCTTCAATCATCTTGTTTATAAAAGCTTGTTCGCCGCCTTTACACCACAATTCATTGGATTGTCCGCCAAAATTTAAAGTAGGTTTTGATTGTTTTTGCTGACCTAAGTTTCTCCATTTTCGTTCAGTGCCATTTTGAGCTTCAGAAGCTGATGAATGAAAGGGAGGATTACACATAGTAATATCAACTATTTCATTTGGTTTTAAAATGCCATTAAAAATTTGAGATTGATTTGTTTGATGTCTACATTCGATAAACTTTGATAAGGAATTAGACTCTACTATTTGTTTTGCTACTTTTAATGCAAGTGCATCTATATCCGAACCAATAAAATGCCAGCCGTATTCTTGATGACCTAATAAAGGATAAATACAATTGGCACCTACTCCAATATCTAAAACCGTTACTGATTTTCCTTTTGGAATAATGCCTCCATTACTTGCAGATAAAATATCAGCGATGTTATGAATATAATCTGCTCTACCTGGAATTGGTGGACATAAATAGTTTTGAGGAATGTCCCAATTCTCAATTTTATAAAACTGTTTTAATAACGCCTGGTTTAATATTTTAACAGCTAAGGAATTTGTAAAATCAATCGTTTCGATATTGAATTTATTAATTGAAACAAAAGGTTTTAAATCAGGGCAAATAGTAATTAACTGCTCAAAATCGTAACGAGAGCGATGTTTGTTACGAGGATGTAAACCACTTTTTTCGACTAGGGAGTTATTTGATATTTTTTTCAATTAGATATTATTTGCCGAATGAATTGCGAAGTAAAGAATAAACAGAAGTATCTAAAAACTGTCCTGCAAAAAAATAATTTTCTTTAAAGTAAGCTTCTTTGACGAAATTAAATTTTTGAAGAACCTTTTCTGAGCCTACATTTGTAGGGTCTATATGCGCTTCGATTGAATGAAATTTGAGAGTATTAAATCCATAATTAATAATTGCCTCAACAACTTCGCTCACAATTCCTTGGCGCCAATAATCAGGATGCAACATATAGCCAATTTCGGCTCTGTGGTGTTCTTTTTCAATTCGATGAAATGAAACACTTCCTATCATTTGGTTATCAGTTTTAAAACAAATAGCCCAACCAATACCATCATTAAACGCAATCATTTCATTAATCTGGTAAATCATTTTTTTTGATTCCTCTATAGATGTTTGCAAAGGTTTGCAGATGTGTTTCATGGCATCTACATTACTTCTTAATTCGAAATAAGATTGAGCATCATCTAACGTAATTCTTCTTAAAACTAATCTTTCAGTTTCAAGTATTGGAAATGGATCAAAGTTTAATTCAAGCATAAACAAATATACATAAAACAAAAAAGCCATCCGCTAGCTAGCGGATGGCTTTTAATATATACTTAAAAATTATGCTTTATTTTCTTCAGCAGCAGCTTCAGGTTTAGCAATTAATGCTTTACGAGATAATTTTGCTTTTCCGTTTTTAGGATCTGTTCCAATGTATTTAACATTTACCATATCACCTTCTTTTACTAATCCTTCTAATGAATCAATACGTTTCCAGTCATACTCACTAATGTGTAACAAACCTTCTTTACCTGGCATAAACTCAACAAATGCACCATAAGGCATAATCGATTTTACTTTTGCTTCGTAAGTTTCTCCAACCTCTGGAATTGCAACAATTCCTTTGATACGAGCAACAGCAGCTTTTAAGTCTTCTAATTTTTCAGCAAAAATTTCAACACGTCCGCTATTATCAACTTCTGTGATTGAAATCGTAGCGCCAGTTTTCTTTTGGATATCTTGAATTACTTTTCCTCCTGGCCCGATAATAGCACCAATAAATTCTTGAGGAATAGTTAACACTTCAAAACGAGGAACGTTTTCATTGTAATCAGCACGAGGAGTATCAATTGTTTTTAAAATTTCTCCCATGATGTGTAAACGACCTTCTTTAGCTTGTAATAAAGCTTTTTCCATTACTTCATATGGTAAGCCATTTACTTTTAAATCCATTTGCACAGCTGTAATACCATCTTTAGTACCACATACTTTAAAATCCATATCACCTAAATGATCTTCATCACCTAAGATATCAGATAAAATGGCATAAGAACTATTATCAGAAGATGTAATTAAACCCATAGCAATACCAGTTACTGGTTTTGCAATTTTAACACCTGCATCCATTAAAGCTAATGTACCAGCACAAACTGTAGCCATAGAAGAAGAACCATTAGATTCTAAAATATCAGAAACTACGCGAACTGTATAAGGAGTGTCAGTAGGAACCACTTTTGATAAAGCGCGTAACGCTAAGTTACCATGTCCTACTTCACGACGTCCAACACCACGATTAGGTTTTGCTTCTCCAGTTGAGAAACCAGGGAAGTTATAATGTAAAATAAATTTAGTTTCTCCACGGTAAAAAGCACCATCAATTAATTGAGCATCTTTTCCTGTACCTAAAGTAACGGTAGTTAACGATTGAGTTTCTCCACGTTGGAAGATAGCAGAGCCGTGAGCTGCAGGTAAATAACCAATTTCACTCCAAATTGGACGAATTTGATTTGTTTTACGACCATCTAAACGAATTTGAGTATCTAAAGTTGCTTGACGCACTGCATCATACTCAACACCATGATAATAAGTATTAATTAAGCCTTCTTTCTCTTTTAATTCTTCAGGAGTAAAAGTTGCTTTGTATTCGTCTAAAACAGCTTTAAAAGCTACTTTACGCTCATTTTTATTTGGATTACCTGCTTTAGCTACTGCATATACTTTATCGTAAGTTGCTTTTGCTACAGCTGCTTTTAAATCTAAATCATGTTTCTCGTGACAGTATTCGCGCTTTGGTTTTAAACCTGCTTTAATCGCAAATTCATTAATCGCATTAATTTGAACTTTGATAGCTTCGTGTGCAAATTTGATAGCTTCTAACATTTCTGTTTCGCTAATCTCACTCATTTCACCTTCAACCATAGCTATATCAGTTGCAGAAGCTGCAACAATCATGTCAATTGTAGATAATGCTAATTGATCGATATCTGGGTTAATCACTAATTTACCATCAATTTTACCAACGCGTACTTCAGAAATTGGACCATTGAAAGGAATATCAGAAACAGCCACTGCTGCAGATGCTGCTAACCCAACTAATGCATCTGGCATTGTTTTTTTATCAGATGAAATTAATGATAACATGATTTGTGTATCTGCATGGTAATCATCTGGAAATAAAGGACGCATTGCTCTATCTACGATACGAGAAATTAATACTTCATAATCAGATAATTTTGCTTCACGACGAAAAAATCCGCCAGGAAAACGACCTGTAGCTGCATATTTTTCTTGATAATCTACTGTTAAAGGTAAAAAATCTACGCCTTCTTTTGCTTCTTTGTTACTTACAACAGTAGCTAAAATCATAGTGTTACCTAATTTTACTACTACTGCTCCATCAGCTTGTTTAGCTAATTTCCCTGTTTCTAGGGTTACAATTCTACCATCTCCTAGGTCGAATGAATGTTGAATTCCAATTTGTGACATCTTGTTTTTGTTTTGTGTACCAACGTTTTTGGTACGGATTTATATTTGTTTTCTATTTTCGTCTTAATTTATTTGAACACTGCGGCTCTCGAAGGGTTAAATAAGAAAGGCATTTCGATTGCTCGAAATGCCCCTTAATCTTAACAAGAACTCATTATTACTTACGGATATCTAATACTTTAATAACCGCACGGTAACGCATAATGTCCGTGTTTTTCAAATAATCTAATAATGCACGACGTTTACCTACTAAATTTAATAGAGCACGTTGTGTTCCAAAATCTTTTTTGTTATTTTTTAAGTGACCTGTTAAATGGTCTATACGGTGAGTAAATAATGCCACTTGAGATTCTGCTGAACCAGTGTTTTTATCGCTACCACCGTGTTTTTTAAAAATGTCTTTCTTTACTTCTGATGTTAAATACATGTTATTCTTCTTTTATTGTTATCTTTAAATAGGGTTACAAATATAAGACATTTTGTGATACAAACAATAGTTATTCACAATTAATCCTCTTTTTTACAAAAATGATTTTATTTTAATTTCCCTAATGCTGTTCTTAAGTTAGAAATCACATCCTTAACATCGGTCACTTTACAAGTTCCAACAGACATTCGATACCATGGAGAATTATCATCAGCTCCAAAAGCATAAAAAGGCACAACCGCTAATTTAGCTTCATCTAAAATGAATTTCGTAATATCTTTTGTTGTAGCCAAAACTTTTCCGTCAGCTGTTTTCAATCCATGTAAATCAAATTTAATGGTTAAATAAATGGCCGCTTGAGGAGTAATAGCATCCACTTTAAATCCTTCTTTTTTCAAATCCTGAAATCCTTTGTAAAAGCCATCTAGACGTGTACTAATTTTATTCTTTTGTTCATCAATAAACGCATCGTACATTGATAAATTACTTAAATATTTAGCAGAAGCCATTTGTTCAGCTTTTGGCGCCCAAGCTCCAACGTGAGTTAAAATAGCTTTCATTTTATCGATAATCATTTTTGGCCCCATGCTCCATCCTACTCTTACTCCCGTTGCAGCTAATGACTTAGAAATACCGTCCACAAAAACTGTATAAGCTCTCATTTCTGGACGTAAAACAACTGGATTATAATGTTTACTATCGCCAAACGTTAACGCCCAATAAATTTGATCATACATTAAATACACAGGTTTTGCATCTGGCCCACGGCGTTTATTTTCTGCTAAAATCATGTCACAAATTTCCTCTAAACCTTCTTTACTAAAAATAGTTCCCGTAGGATTTTGAGGAGAACATAATGCTACTAAAGTAGCATCTTGAATATGCGGTTTAATATCAGCGGCTGTTGGCATAAAGTTTTGCTCAGGTGTTGCTTCAATAACAACTGATTTTGCAAAGTTTAAATACGAATAATGGTTATTATTCCAAGATGGCACCGCGAAAATGACCGTATCATCAGCATCTACTAAAGCTTTAAAAATACTATAAATAACAGGGCGAGCTCCTCCTGCAATTAAAATTTCATCATTTTTATAATCTAAATTTCCGCGCTCTTTTAATAAATTAGAAACTGCATTACGCAATTCTAACATACCATCTGCCGCTGGATAATTAGTTTGATCATCAAAATAGGCATCAACTATGTATTGTTTTAATTCAGTAGGAATAGGAAATTCTTTTGGATTAAAATCTCCAATCGTCATATTATATATTTTTTCACCTTGCTTTATTTTTTCATTGACTTCTCCAGCTAATTTGATAATTTCTGAACCAATAATGTTTTCGGCAAGTTTAGATACTTTTGATTGTTTAGATTGTAATGTAGTGCTCATGAGATTAATTTTTTTGAAAAATATATATAATACTTGTTTCTACAAAATAATGTTAACAACAGTTTCTGATTATTTTTAATTATCAGCAATTTTCTGAAATTTAGGCTTTAAATATAATTCATATCCTTAATTTTATCGAAAATATACAAAATGGATTTATTAGATATTACTCGTCAAACCGTTAACCTAGCTAAAGAAGTGGGAGAATTTATAAGAGCTGAGCGGAAAACTTTTTCATATTCTAAAGTCGAAATAAAAGGATTAAATGATTTAGTTAGTTATGTGGACAAAACATCTGAACAAAAATTAGTTGAGAAGCTTTCTATCATATTTCCTGATGCTGGATTTATTGTTGAGGAAAATACAAAATCAGAGACTAAAGAGTATAATTGGATTGTTGATCCTTTGGATGGAACCACCAATTTTATTCATGGGATTCCTTGTTATGCTATTAGTATCGCACTTGAACATCAAGGTGAAATAATTGTAGGTGTGGTTTATGAAGTAGCTCAAAATGAATGTTTTTACGCCTATAAAAATGGTGGAGCTTATTTGAATGGAGAAAAAATTTCTGTTTCACAAAGAAACAAGTTATCAGACAGTTTAATTGCAACTGGCTTTCCTATTTATAATTTTTCGAGATTAGACAATTATATAAATACTTTGACCTATTTGATGAAAAACACACATGGTGTTAGGCGCATTGGTGCAGCTGCTGCCGATTTATGTTATCTGGCTTGCGGCAGAGTGGATGCTTTTTTTGAATACAATTTAAACTCTTGGGATGTGGCCGCTGGCGCATTAATTGTAAAAGAAGCAGGAGGAACTGTATGTGATTTTAAACTTCAGGAAAATTGGCTTTTTGGCAAAGAAATTATTGCCACAAACAATCACATAAAAGAAAGCTTTGAAAAATTAATACAAGAAAATTTCAACGAAAATTAGAATTTCGAACGGATTTTTGTTTTTCTACGTTTAGGAGGGAAAAACCTACCAACTGTAACTTGTAAGGACATGTAATTGTCTTTTTCTTTATCACCACGTTGCGCTCCAGTTCCATCACCATTGGGTGCAGTGGCATTTGGAATAAGTCCTAAACTTGGATCAGCCATAATTACAGATTTTGGTCCATAAGCATCTAGTAAAGCTGATTTATCATAATACACTCCATGAACATCATCTATATAATCGGTAAATGTTTTTCGATAACTATATTCAATACCAACACACCATAACTTATTTAATGTCATTCGCCATGCTAAACCCATAGGAATGCTAATTGATATTCGTTTATATTGTTTTGGACCACCAGGTAAACCCTGACCCTCCGTATGCAACGGGTAAAGTTTTTCCCATCTACCAGTAGTTGGATTTTGGCCTTTTGGATTAAAGAAAAATCCTCCAATACCAATAAAGCCAATAAATTCATTAGACTTACCTTTATGACGTCGCGAAAAAGTTTTTTTAATTCCATAACGGTGACCTACATTACTTGCAAAAATAGATACCTCGGCTCTAACAGCTAATTCAAAAATATTAGATTTAAAATTTAAATTACGATTATTACGAAATGGTTCAGTAGTTAATTTATCGTTACCTGCTACCAACAAATAATTAAAACTTGAATGAACATTAAAATTCTTAGAAATTTTATAGCGGTAGGCCAATGTAAATGCTGGACGGGTTAATACAAACTCAATATCAACAGGACTAAAATCTGTTCCTATTTTATTTAATCCTCCTAAATCCCCTAAAAATCCAGAAGCCCCACCTTGAAAAACTAATTCTTTACGGTATTTTTTCCAATCATTTGGTCGTGTAAAATTTTGCGAATACCAACTTTGAAGAAAGCAAATAAAAATTATAAGAGTAAATAATAAATTACGTTGCTTCATTAACTAATTCGGTTTATACAAAAATAATACAATTTTTCAAATTTAAAAAATTTAAATGTAAACAATCTAAATAAAAATCTTACGAAAATGTTAATTTTTAGGTTAATAAAAAATATGGAACAACTTAAGAACTAGAATTTAGATCTTAATTTAGTTCTACCACGTTTAGGCGGGAAAAAACGCCCCACTGTTATTTGAAGTGTCGCAAATGAATCCTTCTCCTTATCACCTCTTTGTGCTCCAGTTCCATCGGCATTAGGAGAACTAAATCCACTGATATCTCCTTTACTAGGATCTGACATTAAAACAGTATTTGGTCCGTAAGCATTCATTAGAGCTGTTTTATCATAATATGTTGAACTAACATCATCAATATAATCTGTAAATGTTTTTCGGTAACTTAATTCCAAACCAACCGACCAATATTTATCAATTATATAATGAAGAGCAATTCCAAAAGGAATAGACACAGATATTTTTTTATATTGTTTTGGTCCTCCCGGTAAACCTTGTCCCTCAGTATGTAAAGGTTGTAATTTTTCCCATTTACCTGAAACAGGATTTTTTCCTTTAGGATCAAAATAAAACGCTCCTATACCCACAAATCCTAATAATTCAATCGCTTTTTTTCTGTTTATTTTACCTACAGAAGATCTTTTTAAACGATAAACACCTGTCCGCTTAAAGGACGATATTCCAAATTCAAGTCGAGTAGATAATTCAAAAACATTAGATTTAAAATTTAAATTTCTATTATTTCTATAAATATCAGAAGTTAATTTATCATCTCCTGCTAATAACATATAATTAAAACTCGTATGTACATTCACATTTTTAGTGAATTTATACCTATAACCAGCACTAAAAGCAGGTCTAGTTAATGCAATTTCTAAATCAGCCGGACTAAAATCTGTTCCAGATTTATTACGACCACCCAAATCTCCTAAGAAACCAGATGCCCCAATATTAATTGTCACCTCTTTTCTTAATTTTTTCCAAGCATTAGGCCGTGCGAAACCCTGACTAAAAGCAAGATTAGAAAATAAACAACTTAAAATTAAAAATGTAATATTTCTTGTTTTCAAAATAAAGCGAATAACTAAATTATAATTGGGACTAAATTAATTAAAATAATTTAAATCTGTATAACAAAATAGAAAAAAGAATGAAAAATTAAATGTTAATTACCTAAATCCTCATTTGTATAAAACAATTTATAAAATTTAAGCCCTTTTTCCTCATCATATCCCTTTTCAACATAATCGTGTCGCCCATGAACATAAATATGGAAATTTTTATCTAATTTAACCACACTTTTCATGAATTTTTGATTTTTTTTGACAGCTGTAGGAGAAATTTCGAAGTCATCAATGGCAGTTAGATCCATTTTATCATTATAAGTTTGACGATATTCTCTAAATGCTTCTTTTAACTCTTCTTGAGGAAGGATTTCTTTTTCAAATTCATTGATGTCGAACTTATCTTTTTCTTTAAAGAAACTCGTGCTTTTATTTAACATCATCATCTGATCTTGCTTGGTTACATTATTTCCTTCAGTTAAAACCTCTTCACAAAATCCCTTACAGGTTTCTATAAAATTAGAAGTATGAAAATAGGCGTTCTCTTTCATTTTAGTATTTAAAAAATCTTCTACCCAATAAAAAGCACAATCAGCTATTTTATTATTGGTGTCCACGATACTTACTTTGTATCCATTCTCCGCTTCAGTATTAAAAATGATACAACCTTTATCTAATTTATTAATATTTATTCCATTATCACATTCTACGTCAAAATTATCCATGTGTTGAAACACTTTTAAATAAGTGTCTTTATTTTCGGTTTTAAACAAACCAATGGCATCACAAATAACACCGTCAATATTACAATCTCTAAAATAACAAGTATAAAACTCACCTCCTTTAATTTTTGGATGCATTGACTGATTATACAAATGTTCGGCAATATGCTTACTGCTTTCCATAAACTTACCTTGTGATGAAAACACATCAGACACATAACTTTTTACATCATGATAATGCATTTCATTCTTAGACTTAAACTGGTAATAAATATCAGTTTTAAAAGGTGAGGTTAAATAACGCATCACCGTATCTTTTAAAAAATCGTCGCTAATTTGTATTTCTTGATTACTAAGTGTTAATTCTTCTCCTAATCCTTTGTTTCCAACGTAATGTATCACAAAATGTGTTAATTCCGAACGCGTAAAATCTATCATGGCACAAAATCTGTTTTATAAATGAGGCGTAAATGTAACTTTTTACTATTGCCTTAAATTAACAAAGTTTAAACAAATAATTAATGTTACTAACGGACATTATCCGTTATAATCTTTATCATTACTCTCAAAATTTACTCTTAAATTTGCTTACTATGCAACATAAATTCATAAAACCAGCTCTACTTATAGTAGTTATAAGTCTTTGTTCATTTACTTTTTTTCAGTTCGAGAAAAATCAAATATTACAAGATATGCTAATGTCTGTATTAAACCAGGCACATTATAGCCCTTTAAAAGTTGATGATTCGTTTAGTGAAAAAACATATGATTTATATTTAAAAAGGATAGATATTAATAAAAAGTTTTTATTACAAAGTGATGTAGATGCATTTAATAAATACAAAAAAAATATTGATGATGAAATTAACGCAGGTACATTTGATTTTTATAAACTATCGGCAGATATCATTGCAAAACGTATTAAAGAAAAAGAAAATTGGGCAAAAGAAATTTTAGCTAAACCATTTGATTATAGTGTAGATGAAGAATATGAAACGGATGGCGAAAAACTTAAATATGCATCTAATGAGGAAGCATTAAAAGCGGAGTGGGTTAAAATGTTAAAGTATCAAACACTCTCCCGTTTAGATGATATGTTAACAGGACAAGAAAAAGCAAAAGCAAAAAAAGATACTGTATTTACAGAAAAAACATTTGATAGCCTAGAAGTTGATGCAAGAAGAAAAACCTTAAAAGCAAATGTAGATTGGTTTAAACGATTAAATAAAATTACAACTAAAGATAGATTTTCAACCTACGTTAATACAATTACAGGATTATATGATCCGCATACCGAATACTTTGCCCCGAAAGAAAAAAAGAAATTTGACCAAAGTATGAGTGGACAGTTTGAAGGAATTGGTGCTCGTTTACAATCTAAAGACGGTATCTTAAAAGTTTCAGAAGTAATAGTAGGCTCACCTTCATTTAAACAAGGCGAATTAAAAGCTGGTGACGAAATTCATAAAGTAGCTCAAGGTAATAACGAAGCTGTTGATATTACGAATATGGATATGGATGATGCTATTGATTTAATTAAAGGAAAAAAAGGAACAGAAGTTAGATTAACCGTAAAAAAACCTGATGCTTCTTTCAAAGTTATTCCAATTATCAGAGATGTGATTGAAATAGATGAAACTTATGCTAAATCTGCCATTTTAGAAAATAAAAAGAAAATAGGTTACATTTATTTACCAATGTTTTATGCCGATTTCACTAGAAATGGTGCCCACCGTTGTTCGGCTGATATGAAAAAGGAATTAGAAAAATTAAAAAACCAAGGGGTTGAAGGGATTATTGTTGACTTACGTGATAATGGTGGTGGTTCTTTACAAGAAGTAGTTGAAATGGCGGGCTTATTTATTCCTCGTGGACCAGTAGTTCAAGTAAAAGATAAAGCAGGAAAAGTATATGTAATGGAAGATAAAAACTCGGATGTAACATGGGATGGTCCTTTAGCAATTATGGTGAATCATGGTAGTGCCTCTGCCTCTGAAATTTTAGCTGCAGCCATTCAAGATTACAAACGAGGAGTGATTATAGGTACTCAAAGTTTTGGTAAAGGTACTGTACAATCGTTTTATAATTTAGATCAGTATTTATTGCCGCAATTTGACACTATCAAACCTTTAGGTGAGGTAAAAATCACCAACCAAAAGTTTTATAGAATTAATGGTGGAGCTACTCAATTGAAAGGAGTAATGCCCGATGTCGTTTTACCAGATCCTTATGCTTTTATAGAAGTGGGAGAAAAAGAATTAGATTATCCAATGCCTTGGGATGAAATCATGAAAGCTACATATGATGAGTATACTACCATAAATTACTCAAAAGTAAAAAAAGGAAATGCTGAACGATTAAAAACAAGTGCTGCTTTTAAATTAATTGAAACTGAATCCAAAGAATTAAAGGCTAAAAAAGATGATACTAAATATAATTTAAAATTAGAAAAGTATAGATCTGAACAAAAACAATTACGTGAACAATATAAAAAATACGATGATTTAAAAATTGATATTAAGGGCTTTACGGCTGATTTGCCT
>JBIICN010000037.1:0-33929 GCA_044238845.1 Bacteroidia bacterium | reverse complement strand
AGAGAGATTAAGTGGACAAAAAACATTCAAAAAGATAATTACATATTTGAAGCAAGTAATGTAATTAACGACATTAAATAGTTAATAATATAAATACAATTATAATAGCATCATTACAAAATAATGATGCTATTTTTTTGTAAATTCGTTTCTCAAATTTTAATACGATGTTAGTAGAACAATTATATACAAGCTGTTTAGCTCAAGGAGCTTACTTTATCCAATCAGAAGGTGAAGCCGCCGTGATTGATCCCTTAAGAGAATACCAACCATACTTAGATTTGGCAACAAAAAATAATGCTCATATTAAATATATTTTCGAAACTCATTTTCATGCAGATTTTGTTTCGGGACACTTAGACCTAGCAAAAAAAACTGGTGCCGAAATTGTATTTGGACCTAATGCTCACACTGAGTTTAAAAGTACTAAAGCCACGGATAATCAAGAATTTAAAATAGGAAAGTTAACTATTAGAGTCTTACACACACCCGGACATACGTTAGAGTCGTCTACATTTTTGTTGTTAGATGAAAATCAAAAGCCTCATTGTATCTTCTCAGGTGACACTTTATTTATTGGGGATGTTGGAAGGCCCGATTTAGCTATTAAATCTGATTTAACGCAAGAAGATTTAGCGGGTATGTTATATGATTCGTTACACAATAAAATTATGACATTGCCTGATGATGTGATTGTTTATCCAGCGCATGGTGCAGGTTCGGCTTGTGGTAAAAACATGAGTAAAGAAACATTTGATTCATTAGGCAATCAAAAGAAAACAAATTATGCTTTAGCTAATATTTCTAAAGATGCTTTTATTAAAGAATTAACCACAGGAATATTACCTGCTCCTCAGTACTTTGCCAAAAATGCTCAATTAAACAAAACTGGTTATAATAATTACGATTCTGTTGCAGAAAAAGGGTCTAAAGCATTATCTGTAAATGATGTAAAACATTTATTAAATACAACTAATACTATTGTATTAGATGTAAGAAAGCCAAATGAATTTGCGACAGAGCATGTTGCTAATTCTATTTTTATTGGTATCGATGGACAGTTTGCACCTTGGGTTGGCGCACTAATTACAGATTTAAAACAAGCAATTATTTTAGTTGCTCCCGAAGGAAGAGAAGAGGAAGTCGTGAAAAGATTAAGTAGAGTTGGTTACGACAATTGCGTAGGATTTATTGCCGGAGGTGTTATTGCATGGAAACAAGGTGGCGGAGCAACTTCTTCAATTTTATCGATTACTGCCGATGAATTTTCTGGTAAATTATCCAACAATTCATTAGATGTTTTGGATGTTAGAAAGCCCGGTGAATACGAATCAAGTCATTTATGCAGTGTAGATAATAAACCTTTAGATTTTATTACTGATTGGCATAATTCATTATCAAGAGACAAAGAATATCACATTCATTGCGCAGGAGGCTACAGAAGCATGATTACAGCCTCTTTATTAAAACGAAAAGGCTATCATAAATTAATTGATGTGGCTGGTGGATTTGGCGCCATTCAAAAAACAAATGCAAAAATAGTGAGTGTTGCTTGCTCTAAAAGCTAAATAATAATTTATGCCATACATATGCTAAAAGGAACCAAGCTCTATTCTATTTTTAATAACAAATGCCCAAAATGCCATCAAGGTGATTTTTTTGTAACAAAAAGTGCGTACGAAAAAGATTTTATCAAAATGCATGATAAATGCGAACATTGTGGCGAAATATTTAATAAAGAAGTTGGTTTTTTTTATGGGGCAATGTATGTAAGTTACGGTGTAAATATTATTATTGGAATGATCTTATTTTTATTAATGGTGCTATTATTAAATCTTGAGCTACTAATCTTCCTTTATACATTTTTAGGACTAGTTATCGTTTTATTCCCATGGGTTATGAGAATTTCTCGACTAATTTACATTAATCTATTTGTAAAGTTTGATTCTTCAAAAAAGTAACTTACATTTAGTGAGTGAAAATTATAAAACATATTGATTTTGAGTATGCCCGTGTTCAATTATTAGAGATTGGTATTATAAGAATAGAAATGCTCAATGGTCATATTATTGATTTAGAAGAAAGTGTTCAAATTAATATTGCTGAAGGTGAATTATTAGGTGGTAAACTAGCATCTGGATTAGTATTGATGGTAGCAGAAAACACAGCCCAATTTACAAATGCCGCAAGAGAATTTTCGGCAAGTAAAGAAGGGTTACGTTTTTCAATAGCAGAAGCTTTAGTTGTAAAAAATTTAGCACAAAGAATAATCGTAAATTTTTATATAAAAATTAACAACCCATCTGTTCCCAACAAAGCATTTGACAATGAAGATGAAGCTATAGAATGGCTTTTATCCTATAAATAAAAATCCCCTACTCTTTTGAGCAGGGGATTTTTATTTAGAATTAATTATCTTAAAATTAAGCTAACTTAACGTTTACTGCATTTAATCCTTTTTTACCTTCTTGTACATCAAATACAACGTTATCGTTTTCGCGAATTTCTTCTTGTAAACCTGTTGCGTGAACAAAAATTTCTGTTCCGTTATCTTCTTTGATGAATCCGAAACCTTTAGCTTCGTTGTAAAATTTTACTACTCCGTTTTTCATTGTTATATATTTTAATTGTTTTTTTTAGATTAAGCTAACTTAACGTTAACTGCATTTAATCCTTTTTTACCTTCTTGCACGTCAAATACAACGTTATCGTTTTCGCGAATTTCTTCTTGTAAACCTGTTGCATGAACAAAGATCTCTGGACCATTTTCTTCTTTAATAAACCCGAAACCTTTTGCCTCGTTGTAAAATTTTACTACTCCGTTTTTCATTTTTTTGTTTTTTGTGTTGTTATTATTTATTTTATTTATTGAGCCTTATCTCTAATGATAATAGCTACAATGCTATTTAAGAATAAGGATGTTTTTTAATCACATCAATATCTTTTTTAATTAATTTTTGTATGCCTTTAAAATAAGGTAACTCTTCGTGACTGCACAAAGAAATCGCTTCTCCACTTTCACCTGCTCTACCCGTTCTTCCAATTCTGTGAACATACGCCTCTGCTTGTTCAGGAATTTCGTAGTTGATTACATGTGTTAATTTATCTACATCAATACCCCTAGAGGCAATATCAGTAGCTACTAACACATTGATAGTTCTATCTTTAAATCCTTTCAAGGCTTTTTCTCTATTATTTTGAGATTTATTACCGTGAATAGCTTCTGCTTTAATTTTAAATGCATTTAATGCTTTTGCTACTTTATCTGCTCCATGTTTAGTTCTAGTAAAAATTAAGACGTGATTAATTTTTCTATCTTCTAAAATAAATTTTAATAAAGCTGCTTTCTTAGTTTTTTGAACAAAATAAACCGATTGCTTAACTAAAGTTGCAGTGGATGAAACTGGATTAACAGCCACGCTTACAGGATTATTTAAAATCGTGTTAGCAAGCTTCATAATGTTGGGTGCTGCAGTTGCTGAAAAAAACATCGTTTGTCTTTTTACTGGTAACTTAGCAATCACTTTTTTCATGTCGTTAATAAAGCCCATGTCTAACATGCGATCCGCTTCATCTAATACAAAATATTCAATAGAACCTAATTTGATAATACCTTGTTGCATTAAATCTAACAAGCGACCTGGAGTAGCAATTAAAATATCAATTCCAGATTTAATAGCTACTACTTGGTGAAACTGAGAAACACCTCCAAAAACAACTGCATGTTTAAACCCTAAGTTTTCACCGTATTCTTTAAAGTTATCACTAATTTGTGTAGCAAGTTCACGAGTTGGAGCCAAAATCAATGCTTTTATTTCGCGGCGTTGATTTGGTTTTTTATTAGCATCCATCAATTGTAAAATTGGTAATGCAAAGGCAGCGGTTTTTCCAGTGCCTGTTTGGGCACAACCAAAAATATCTTTTCCTAGTAAAATGTGGGGTATGCTTTGTTGTTGGATCGGAGACGGTTCTTTGTATCCTTTTTTGTCAAGCGCGGTAAGCAGCGGTTTGATCAATTTTAATTCTGTAAATGTCATTAATTGTTTTATTGTTAAATACTTTATTAAGAAAAATGTAAAAGTATTCGATTTGCAATTATCATTTACAAGCGGATTGAACTACAGTCTTCAAAAGAAGTACACAAATATAAACACTTTATTAACAATAACCTAATTTATTAAATTATAATTCTTAAGAGCCATTTCAACAAGATTATCTTAAATTAGTAATAATCTAATTCATCAATCAAATGAAATATCAATTACTTTTTATAATCTTGTTTCCTTTTTTACTTAAAGCACAAGATTTTCCTTCTAAACCTTTAAGCTATACAACAGACGAAGCAAATATTCTTAATGATGAACAAAAACAATCATTAAACACTAAACTCAAAAATTTTGAAGACAGTACCTCTACCCAACTATTTATTTATATTGCTAATAGTTTAAATGGAAAAGATTTAACGAGTTATAGTCAAGATATTTTTCATGCCTGGAAAATTGGACAAGATGACAAAAACAATGGTATTTTAATTTCCATATTTATCGATGACCATAAATTTAGAATTCATACTGGTTATGGGCTAGAAGGCGTATTACCAGATATTGCCACCAAACATATTCAGGACAACGATATGCGTCCTTTTTTTAAACAAAATCAATACTACGAAGGAATAGATAAGGGGGTTGACCAACTAATCTATTATAGTAAACATGAATTTAAAGCAGATGCGGCCATTGAAGATGACTCAATGACTGGCTTATATATTTTCTCTTACGCTTTTGGTGGAGTATTTTTATTAATCATCATATTATTAACACGAAAAATACAAGACAGACCGACTGCTAAAAAAGTAATCATCATTAGTAGCGTCCTCTTATTTTTAATTCCTTTTGTTGGTGCATTTTTACTAATTATTATGCTATTTGTGGCTATATCAATGCGTAAAGATTTATTAAAACCCTCAACAAATAATAACTGGACTGCCTCTAGCGATTCTTCTTGGAGCAGTAGTGATAGTTCAAGTTCTTGGTCAAGCTCTGATTCGGATTCGAGTTCTAGTTTTGATGGCGGTGGCGGAGGAGATTCTGGTGGCGGCGGAAGTAGTAGCGATTGGTAAATCTATTTTTGATACACCCATCTTAATTTGTTTTTTAAGTATATTTATAAAATGCAAAAGAGGCTTCCTTTCATTCTTCTTGTTTTATTTGCCACAATCTTTACTTTATTGTTTTACCACCCTATTGTTTTTCATCCTAATGATTTTATGTTTAACAATGAAGGTGATGGAATAAAAAACTATTTCACCTATACATATCATATAAAACACGATTTGTCCTATGTTAATTTTGAGGGGATGAATTACCCTTATGGCGAACATTTTTTATATACCGATTGTCACCCAATTATTGCAAACTCTATTAAGTTAATTTCAAATGTATTTCCTTCAATCACAGAGTATCATATTGGTATCTTAAATTTTTTAATGATTGTATCAATCTTTTTTACTTTTATCATTTGCTATTTTGTTTTATTAGAATTCAACATCAATCAATGGTTAAGTGTAGGTTTTAGTATAGGTATCACACTTTTAGCTCCACAAATATTTAGGCTAGTTGGTCATTTAGCTCTTTCATATAGCGTTGCTATTCCTTTATCGTGGCTATTAATAATTAGATCTTTTAAAAATCAAAGTAGTATCAAGTACACCATTTATTTGTTTTTAAATAACGTCTTTTGGCTATTTATACATTCTTATTTAGGCATCATCATCCTTTTCTTTTTATCGATGATGTTGCTCATACAGTTTATTAAAGAACATCAAAAAAAAATCTATTGGAAATATTATGTTGGATTAGTTTCAAGTATTGCCATACCCATTATCTTTTTTTATGCCTTTGCCATTTTAACCGATACCCATACTTATAGAACAGATAACCCTTCAGGATTTTTTCAATACAATGCTGAGTTAGATGATGTTTTTTTACCACATCACCCACCCTTAAAACCCTTATTCGATAAATTAACTGGCAATATCATTGTTCAACAATGGGAAGCTTGGAGTTACGTGGGCATTATAACCACTCTATTATTTTTGTACATCATCATTTTATTTATTACTCAATTCGTTAAAAGAAAAACTTCATATATTTTACAAAAGCTATTCAGTTCCAGTATTTTAAATACTTCATTAATAGCATCATTTATCGTATTACTATTTGCAATGGCTGTTCCATTTAAACAAATTGATGGGCTCATCGATGTTCTTCCATTTGTGAAACCATTTAGGGCAACTGGACGATTTACATGGCCTTTTTATTTTGTAGCGATTGTTTTTACTGCTCATGCTTTGCAACAATTATATAATTTTGCAGCACAAAAAGGAAAAACTAATTTTGCAATAACTCTATGTGGTTTTGCTTGTATCATTACTATTTTTGAAGGCTTGCCCTATCATACCGATATTTCAAAAGCTATTATTTCTTCAAAAAATGTATTTAAAAAGGAGCACCTAACAGCTTCTTATGCTAATGCCCTTTCGAAAATTGAAAGTTCAAATTATCAAGCTATAATTACATTGCCATTTTATTATCAAGGTTCCGAATGCTTTTCGAGACCAAGAATGTATAAAACGGTCACTTCTTCTTTTATTATGTCTTACCATACAGGTATTCCCATTGTATGTGCCAATTTAACCAGAACCTCAGTTAATGAGAGTAAAAAAATTGTACAAATTGTTTCGCCAGCTTTTTATAACAAACAAATACAGAATGATATTAAAAGCACTAAACCATTTTTAGTGATTACAACCAATGATAGTATTACTAAATATGAAAACGAAATTCTGCAAAAATGTAAAGTACTTTATCAAAGCGAAGAATTTTCTATTTACTCCTTGCAACCAGAAGATCTATTTCACAACAGCGCATCAAAGGTTATCGAAAAATATCAACACTCAAAAACAAACTTATATTTTAATCAAACCTTTCAAGTATCATCCGACTCATCTTTCTTATACTATAATGGATTTGAAAAATCACCATCAAAGTATATATTCAGAGGAAAAGGTGGCTTTCAATCTGTAAAAACAGGAAAAAATACTTTTGCTGAATTTACACCAAATACATTTAAACAAGATAAAACTTACCATGTGAGTTTATGGATGTATAACGGAATGAAAGACGCTTTAAATGATTGGTTTAGATTTATAATAGAAGAGCATAATTTAGAAAATGGCACCATTGAAACCACAACTTATTTTCCTGAACAAAGCGAAACCATAAATGGTAACTGGTCTTTACTAGAAGGCACTTTTGAAATTAAAAATCCAAAAAGTAAAGTTTACATTATTACAAAAGGAAAAGAAAATGCCACTCAAGAATTCTTTGCAGATGATTTATTAATCAAAGAAAATGGAGTTGATATTTATAAATTAGTAAAGGACAATGAATTATTTTATAACAACCACCAGGTTTTAATCAATCATTAAGAAGATACTTCCATCTTAATTTTACGATTCTTTATTTTTTCTTCTTTAATCAATTGCAAAGTCTTACCAATTTTATTGGCTTTTACTGCAGCGTAAGCCGAATGATCTAATACTTCGATTTTTCCTAATTCATCTTTTTGTAATTGTCCTTTTTGCAAAAGCATTCCTACAATATCCATTTTATTAATCTTATCTTTTTTACCTGCACCAATGTATAAGGTTTTCCATTCACAAGGCACAGGCAATACTAATTTCCTTGGTAATGATTCTTCGAGAGGAGTAACCTCTAAAAACTTTGGCAAATGATCGCCTATGTCTAATAAAAAGTAAGCCGTTCCTTGAGCGCTCATACGAGCGGTTCTTCCATTACGATGAATCATTGTGTCTTCGGTAGTTGGTAATTGGTAATGAATTACCGCTTCAATTTCTGGAATATCTAAACCACGAGCAGCTAAGTCGGTAGTGATTAATAAATTAACACTTCCGTTACGTAATTTAATAAGTGTTTTTTCTCTATCAATTTGTTCTAAACCTCCATGGTAAAATCCATGATCTACTTTATATAATTCTAATTGCTCCGAAATACGATTAACCGCATCTCGATGATTACAAAATACAATGGTTGATTTGGCTTGTATTTTACCTAATAACAACATCAAGGCTTCTAATTTATCATCGCCCTCTACTCTCACCGACTTAATCACTAAAGCTGATTTTAATTCTTTATGCTCGGTGGTGTAATTTAATTCAACACTATGTTTTAAACCAACAAATGCTGGAATATCTTCTAATGCTGTGGCTGAAGTTAAAATACGTTTTTTTAAATGTTTGCATTGTTCAATGATAAATTCCATCTCATCTTTAAATCCAAACTCTAAAGATTTATCAAACTCATCTAAGATTAATGTTTTAATATCATCTACTATTAAATTTTTACGACGCAAGTGATGTTCTATTCTTCCAGGCGTACCAACCAATACAGCTGGTGGATGTTGAAAATTATTTTCTTCGATACGAACGGAATGCCCACCATAACAACAATTAATTTTAAACGACGTACTCATTTGTTTAAATACTTGTTCAATTTGTATGGCTAATTCTCGCGAAGGAACTATGATTAATACTTGCACACCTTCCTTATCACTTTCTAATAATTGAAGGATGGGTAATAAAAACCCTAAGGTTTTACCTGAACCAGTTGGCGAAATTAACACCACATCATTTGGTTTTGGAATAGCTTCCAAGGTGGCTTTCTGCATTTCGTTAAGTTCTTTGATATTGAAATGCGAAAGGATGGTGTTATAGTTCATGTGTTTATTATAAGTTGCAAATATACAGCTAAATTATAGAACGCAGATACCAAGGATTGGTTATGATTTTATGTGATTTGAATATATAATTTATTTCAAACATAAAATCACATTTCATCATATAGAACCAGCGGCATCAGCGTTCTATTAATATGTAGTATATTTGAACTTTAAAATTAATCATATGCCCTTTTCAAAACTTGGTTTAACCGATGCTTTATTAAAAGCCTTAGCCGAACAAAAATACATACAGCCCTACCCTATTCAACAACAAGCTATTCCAGCAATATTAGACGGAAAAGATATTTTAGGTATTGCTCAAACAGGTTCAGGTAAAACAGCCAGTTTTGTATTACCTATTTTGCAGCAATTACAAGCAGGCATCTCTACCAAAAACCGACATGTAAGAGCTTTAGTAGTGGTACCTACTCGCGAATTAGCCATTCAGGTAAATGATGTGTTTACAACCTTAGGTGCTAATTTACCAACACCTATTAAAACCATGGCGGTGTATGGTGGAGTTTCTATCAATCCACAAATGATTGGTTTGCAGGGCGTAGAAGTATTGGTAGCAACTCCTGGACGATTATTAGAATTAATTTCTAGCAACGCAGTTTCATTATCTGCTATTAAAATATTAGTGCTAGATGAAGCTGATAAAATGTTGAACCTTGGTTTTAAAGAAGAGATGACAAAGATCTTTGGCTTATTACCAAAGAATCGTCAAAATCTTTTATTCTCGGCTACTTTAAGTGATGATTTGAATAACATCAATCGGAATTTACTACGAAATCCATTAGTGATTAAAGTGGAAGAAGAAATTCAGAATTTAGATTTAATTAAACAGTTTGCCTATTTAATTTCTGAAGAAAAAAAAGGCCCCTTATTACGTTACATCATCAAACAACAAAAAATTAAACAAGTCTTAATTTTCACATCATCTGTTCACAGAGCCGATGCAGTAGCGTTAAAATTAAGTCAAAATGGAATTGATGCTTTTGCAATCCATAGTAAAAAAAGTCAAGAAGCTAGGAACCAAGCATTAGATTTTTTTAAGACGGGTAAAGTAAAAGTACTCGTAGCCACTGATTTAATGGCACGTGGCATTGATATAAAATTTTTACCGTATGTTATTAATTACGAATTACCTCGTTCGCCTAAAGATTACATACATCGTATTGGAAGAACTGGTAGAGCAGAATCTTCTGGTGAAGCCTACTCTTTAATTTCTCCAGATGAAGAACATCATTTTAAAGTCATTCAAAAAAAGATGGGAAAACGCGCCACGATGGTTGATGGTAATGCGATTAATTTAAAAGGATATTAATTAGTTTAAGTTCTATGTCGGAAAATATACATAGCGAAGAAAAAAAGTTTTTAGATGGTCCACGATCTAGATGGAAAGAATTAAAATATGCTTTTAGTGTGTTTCATGAACTCATTGTTGGATTAAGAAAATTACATTTTATTGGACCCTGTGTCACTGTTTTTGGTTCTGCCAGATTTAAAGAAGATCATCCTTATTACAAATTAACAAGAGAGGTTGCCTCAGAAATATCAAATTTAGGTTTCGCCATTATGACGGGCGGAGGTCCAGGAATTATGGAAGCAGCCAACAGAGGCGCTAAAGATGTGGGAGGATTATCTATAGGTTGCAATATTATTTTGCCAAATGAACAAAAACATAATCCTTATTTAGATAATTTTGTAACACTCGATTATTTTTTTGTAAGAAAAGAATTACTAAGAAAATACTCTTTTGCATTTATTGTCATGCCAGGAGGCTTCGGAACTTTGGATGAATTTTTTGAAGCCTTAACTTTAGTTCAAACTCATAAAACCGAAAAATTTCCTATAGTGATAATGGGCGTTGATTTTCATAAAAGCTTAATTGAACATATTATGAAAATGGCTCAGGAACAAACTATTAACAACGAAGACTTAAAGCTTATATTATTTACAGATTCGATTGAAGAGGCAGTGGAACATATTCAAAAATATTCCATTGATGCCTTTAATTTAAAACTCAAAAAGGCTAAAAAAACCATGTGGATTTTAGGAGAAAAAGCTTTAAAGTAATTAATTATTGGGCTTACCAGCATCTATCCAACACACAATATTATTTTTCTGTTCTTCTGATAAAGTGGTGCCTTTTGGCATAGAACCATTGACAATAGTTGAACGAATAGAACTAGCTGACCCACTAATTTGAGCATAAGAGCTATAATTGCTATGGCAACTTACACAGTAACTTTGAAATAATGGTTTTACAGTTATTGAAAAAGATGGTGTAGAACCGTTGCATGAAGGAGTATATGATACTGCTGGAGTCGTGTTTTTCTTTTTACAAGAATGTATAACTGTTCCTAATGTAAAAATTAATAAAATCGATATAATAAAGGTTTTCATATCTAATTGTTTTTATAAAGATAGTTCATTTTATAATGTGCTATTTGACATTTTATGTTAAAAATAAACAATCGTGCTTCCTTGATATAATATTGTTTAATACAGAGGTTTTTGCAATTGATAACTCGTATTACTATAACTTATTACGTTTGGATATAAACTCAATGTTCCCATTAATAGTTTACATTTAGCAGCGTCGCCGTCGCACATTTCAATTGTTTTTGCCATTAAATCTCTGCTCGCAATCGAATCTTTAGCCGTTAAGTCAAACAAATCATTCATCATTACTTTATAATACTTTTGATAATCACAGAGCGATGTTCTTTATTAGCTAAAACTTGAACTGGTGTTTCGCTAAAACTACAAGCTACTCCAAAACCAATACAGGCAATGACTAATACAGATAATATGATGTTACTTTTCATGTTAGTTTGGTTTTTTATCTTCTAACGCTTTAGCACGTTTTTCATTTTCTTCCACTACTTTTAATGAATCTTTTCGGATGTCGTTTTTAATATCCTCTTTTTTTTCTTCTAACTGTTTAATCGCTTTTTCTTTATTGCTTTCCGATCTATCGACGTCATTATTGGCCTTACGTAAATCTTCTTTTTTATCTTCTGTTTTGTTTTGTGCTTTTCTTAAATCATCGGCTTTATCATCAGTTTTTATTTGTGATTCTCTTACCTTTTCTTCTTTTTTACCTGATTTATCTTGTGCTTTAATAACTGCCTCTTTTTTATCTGCTACTTTTTCTTCTGCTTTTTTAATCTCTTTAGCTCGTTTCTCTGTTTTCTTTTCTTTTCTTTCTATGGCTTTTAAATAGTCTTTGGCAGTTTGAGCCGATAATGTATGAGATAAGGTTACCATTATAAATGCGGTTGTGAATGCTAATTGTTTGAATAGTTTCATAAGAGATTTTGCTTTAATAACGAAAATAGTTTCATTATAGCGCAAAGGTGCGCCTATTTAAAACCTAAAGTATTACATCCTATTTTTAATATGTTACATATATCACACCACTGCTTCAATAAGTAGCGGTAGCGTTTTGGTACTCGTTGTAAATACCTATCTTTGTGAAGATAATTATTATGACAGAAATTGAAGAAAAAGTTGAAGCGCAAATAGAAGTTAAAACCCTTGAAAGCGAAGAGCGACAAACCATTGTGCACTGTACTTGCGCGGGCGATGGAACGGATGCTTACCGTATTTGGCCAAGTACCTATTTGGTAGAACATGGTTCGGATAGAAGAGCAAAATTAATTACCGCTTTTAATATTTCCTTTGCTCCACAATGGACACTAAATGATGGCAGAGGCTTTACATTAATTTTTGAAGGATTAAGTAAAGGCTGTCAATCTTTTGATTTAATTGAAATGATTCCACAAGCTGGAGGTTTTGAAGTATTTAATATCCCACGTAATAATATGGATGTATATCAGGTAAAGTTTTGATGAATGATAAAGTTCATTTAAACTTTAAACTTAAGTCAATAGGAATTCTCGGTAACTAGTTTATCTTTACTAAAATCTTTAAAACTAAAAACCATGGCACATTTTGGCGATAACATCATTTCTTTTTTTAAGCAAGCAGCAATTAAATTAGAAGAACTTCAAGTACAATCTGCCTTAGGCAAAGCTGAGTTAGAAGATACGTTTGAAGAGATTAAAAAAGAAACCCGCGATCAATATCATCACTTAAAAGCTGAAGTGAATTCGACTTTACAAAAAGATAGTGAACAATGGAATAAGGTAAAAGCTAAGTTTGAGCATTTAGAAGTGCAATTAGCTCTTGGCAAAGCAGAAACAAAAGACATGATAGAAGAACAAAAAAAGAATTTAAGTAAAGCTTTTCAGGAAGTAAAAGACTTAATTAAAAACGATTAGTACTTCTCTACCCGATTAGTTTAAGAATTCTTTTCCTCTAATTTTCCATCAGAGTATTTAGCAAAACGTTTTTTATCGCGGTCATGAACTTGGTCGTAACGAGGCCAAGGCCAACCACCAAATTGAGTTTTATGATAGTCTTCAAACGCTTCATTAATTTCTTGTTTGGTGTTCATTACAAACGGACCGTATTGCATCACAGGTTCGCCAATGGGTTTACCTTGTAACATTAAAATACTAGTATCTTCGCTTGCTTTAATTTCCACATCTACATCAGATTTTAATTCAATGGCATGATAGTTAGTGATAACAGTTCCTGCTACCGTTAAATCTTTTCCCTCGTAAAAATAAATTGTACGGTTAACACCCGCTGATGCTTTTGGAATAATAAAGTTTGCACCTGCTTCCATTTTTATATTCCATACCGCTACTTCATGATCGGCATCTGCTGCCCATGAATCTGGTGGTGGTGTTGGAGCTTGAGATTTCTCTAACTGTCCTGCGATTACTTCTATAACTGTTTTTTTACCAGCTGTATCGGTATGAATGTGGTTAGGAATCAACTCTTTCCAAAGCATTTTAAAATGAGGTTCTACCATTTTATGTTTCTTTGGTAAATTCAACCAAATTTGAAATAGCTCCATGGTGTTTTCTTTATCAGCATGAACTAATGGAAACATTTCGGAATGTTGCACTCCCTTTCCTGCCGTCATCCATTGCACATCACCATTGCCATAACGACCTGCTGCTCCCATCGAATCGGCATGATCAACAATACCTTTTCTCACTACCGTAATCGTTTCGAAACCACGATGCGGGTGACCTGGAAAACCGGGTACTGATTTACCATGATACATTCTAAAACCATCTTTGATAATAAAATCATCGCCCATGTGCCTGCCTTTTAAGTATTTGGCTTCTGGTGCCATTTGCTCATTTCCTTGTGGAAAATTGTCTTCGTGGTGTACACAAAATAAAAAAGGATCGGTTGTTTCCCATTGAAAACCAAGGGGTTTAGTAGATAAGATTGGGTTCATGACAGGACTATTGGTGTTAAATGCTTTTTTAAATGATTCGGAAAATGATAGCGAAGGAGCTGCCATTGCCGTAGCAAAGGCAAACATCGAACGACTTAAAAAGTTTCGGCGAGGTATTTCGTTACTCATGATAATATATTTTTAAAATAAAACAGTGATGGTGTATTTTAGTTTATCAAATTTAAGAAAACAAAGGGAAATAAAAAGTGTCTCCCATGATTATGATTACGCCATAACGTGAGATACAATCGCCCCTCTCATCATTGCGAGAAGTTTTGCGGAATGAGCAAAATAGAAAGAAGCAATCTCAAACTTAGTTAAACTCTGTGCTTGAGATTACTTCGCTCCTTCGTCGCTCGTAATGACGCTATGGTTCGTCATTGCGAACGTAGTGAAGCAATCTCAAACTTAGTAAAACAACCGTTTGAGATGACTTCGTTCCTTCGTCGCTCGTCATGACGGGATGGTCCGTCATTGCGAACGTCCTGAAGCAATCTCATCCTTAGTTAAACAAAGCGTTTGAGATGACTTCGCTCCTTCGTCACTCGTCATGACGGTATGGTTCGTCATTGCGAACGTCCTGAAGCAATCTCAAACTTAGTTAAACAAAGCGTTTGAGATGACTTCGCTCCTTCGTCACTCGTAATGAAGCTATGGTTCGTCATTACAAACGTAGTGAAGCAATCTCAAACTTAGTTAAACAAAGCGTTTGAGATGACTTCGTTCCTTCGTCACTCGTAATGAAGCTATGGTTCGTCATTACAAACGTAGTGAAGCAATCTCAAACTTAGTTAAACAAAGCGTTTGAGATGACTTCGTTCCTTCGTCACTCGTCATGACGATATGGTTCGTCATGGCGAACGTCCTGAAGCAATTTCATACTTAGTTAAACTCTGGGCTTGAGATTACTTCGCTTCTTCGTCACTCGTCATGACGCTATGGTTCGTCATTGCGAACGTCCTGAAGCAATCTCATCCATAGTAAAACAAAGCGTTTGAGATTACTTCGTTCCTTCGTCGCTCGTCATGACCATAAAACAAAAAAGGTATAACTTCCGTTATACCTTTCTGTTCTTATTCCGTTGGATAACCCTTCGCTACCCAATCAGGCTTAATACCATCTGGTAATTCCAATACCTTAGTGTTTTTAAAACCTTGAGCCACTAAATAATCATAAGCGGGTTTAATGTTTGGGCAACTCGCATATGAGCAGCAACCGCAGTAAACAACAATGGGTTTGGTTTTACTTTCCATCGTTAAGTACCCCGAAATTTTACTTCCAAAGGTAGTATTGGTAGCAGCACCAACTCCTATAGCACCTTTAATATTTTCCATAGGACCAACATTAAAAATCAAAGGCTTGTCTTTGGCGTTAGTTTTAATTTTAGTATTTAAATCAACGGTACTCATTAATTGTTCTTTTTTCCAAGTAGGTGCTTGAAAATAAGTGCTTAAAGCACCAAATCCAGAGAGTAATATAATAGCAATTAGTTTCATAAGTGTATTAATTTATTTTTACCAAAGCTATATAAAAACAACTTATCATAGTTTTAAAAAATGCTAAAATTTCGGTCACTAAATGTTAAATCCCATGTTTTTTCCAATAAGCTTTTCCGTAGCTGCAAAAAATTTCTTCGTTTACTTTTATATGTCTAGTGGCAACTATACACACTTCATTATTTTCGTCTAAAGCAATTTTTGCTGAATTTTTAAATACAGTCTGGGTGCTTCCATTGGCATCGTTAGCATACTTTGCAAAACAAGACACTCGCATAGAATCAAGTATAGTGCCATTGGGCAAACTAATAAAATATTGGTCGTGCCCTTTGTTGACTCTTAGCTTAGCTTGCAGCTCGGTTAGTACTTCGCCTTTAAACAACGAAATCACTTCATCTTTATAAATATCAATAGCCGTAAACAAACCTTTTCCCGAATTGGGAAGTTGCGAAGTACTCACATATAAATAATCTGCTTCGGCGGCTTCTATACTGTTGGGGTGATACTTCGTCATTTTCAAGAAACTTTTTTTTATGAAGGTAGCTTAAATTAAATGAATCTGCGTTAGTTAACGCTGATATTAAAAATACTTTGAAACAAAAAAGCACCTCATATCTCCTTAAAAACCATCACTATTTTTAGTCTTAACCGATAAGGAAATATGAATGTTATCGTTTATATTTGTTTATACCAACACAACTATTGTGAAACACTTTATACTCCTTACTCTTAGTATTACATTATCGTTAGCGGCACTTGCTCAAGGTTCCGATCAAACCGAAGAAAAAATAACCGACCTATTGAGCATGGGTAATTATAAAGGCGCCATTCCTTTATACCAAAAACTCATTAAGAAAAACCCTCAAAACGAAGAGTTTAAATTTCAACTAGGGAAATGCTTATTAAAAACAAAAGGAAATCCAAAAGAGATTATTGACTTATTTGAAAAATCTATTCCGAGTTTAAAACTGGATGCTGAACCTTATTATTATTTAGGCCAAGCCTACCAGCACGATTTGCAGTTTGATAAAGCCATTGATTATTATGTTAAAGCAAGAGTTGAGGCTAATAAAACCTTAGCTCCTGTTATTGAGCGACAAATAGAAACCTGCTTACATGCACAAGAATTAATTAAATATCCTATCAATGTTAGCTTTACAAATTTAGGGAGCCCTGTTAACTCTGAATTTCCCGACTACTACCCTATTACACCCGATGATGAATCTATTTTAATTTACACCTCTCGTCGTGCCGAAAAACCTACTAGCCGACCAGAAATGGATGGTTATTTTCCTTCAGATATTTTTACGGCTACCCCAAAAGATGGTAAGTGGATTGAGCCAAAAAGTATTGGACAAAACATCAATTCCCGGTTAGATGAGCAAGCTGTTGGCATTAGCCCTGATGGTAAAAAAATAACGGTGTACATTGATCATATTGACAGCTTAGGTAATTTATATTTAACAGAGCCTAGCCCAACTGGCATCGGCTATAAAAAAATTGTTCGCTTAGATGCTAAAATTAATGAAGGTTTTGAAACATCAGGCAGTATGAATGATGCCGGCGACGTATTTGTGTTTGCTAGCAAACGAAAAGAAGGTGCCGGAGAAAAAGACATTTACATTATTCGTAAGTTAAGCAGTGGCAAATGGGCTAAGCCACAAGACTTAGGAGAAAATATTAATACTATTTATAATGAAGATTTTCCGCACTTAAGTAAAGATGGAAATACCCTATACTTTGCCAGCGAAGGACACTCAAGCATGGGTGGATACGATTTATTTAAGAGCCAATGGAACGATGCCCAAAAAGCGTGGAGCGACCCACAAAATTTAGGTTACCCCATTAATGATACCTATGATAATGAAAATATTGCCTTTGTAAGTGATGGAGCTTATGCCTATGTATCGGCTATAAAAAAAGGTGGATTGGGCGATAGAGATATTTATAAAATAAAATTTAATGAGGTTGATACCCGTTATTGTATCATTACAGGATACGTTACGACTTCCGACTCGAGTGACGTTTCAATCAAAATTTCTATTCTAGCATCTAAGCCCGATAGTAAAGAAGTTTTAAAATTTGTTCCAGTGCAAAAAACTGGTAAGTATGTAATGGCCTTAACGCCTGGCGACTACACATTAGATATTAAAGCAGACGGCTATGAAAGTGTGATAGTACCGTTAGTCATTTACGATCTTCCCTTTCAGCCCGAAAAAGCAAAAGATTTTACACTGAAACGAAAACCTTAACGCTTTTTTTATTTACTTTTTTTCAATAAATCTTACATGATACGCGGTAGGCAAAGCACTAGCATGTTACCAAAAAGTGTTAATATATATTAAGAGGCAATGGCTGCATTCTTTTTTATTTTAATTTTATCTCACCCCGTTATGAAGCATGCTAAACACTACATTATTTTACTTTGCATGCTTTATGCAGGTCAATTTTATTCGCAATGCGCTATCACCAGCCAATTAAGCGATTCCCTCAAAGCTCCTATTGCCTTTAATGCCATTGCTTTATTAAATCATAGCGATAGTAGTATTGTAAAAGGTGTAATGACCGATGATCAGGGAACGTTTTGTTTTGAAAACATAAAAAAAGGATCATATCAATTAAAAATTTCGGCCATTGGTTTTGATACCTATTACTCTGATGTGATAGTTTATGATAGCCTTACTCCTATCGTATTACCACAAATCACTCTTAAAGCAGGGAGCATCAATTTAAACGAAGTATCAGTTGCTGCACAAAAGAAAACCATTGAATACAAAAATGGTAATGTGATTGTAAATATTGAAGGTACTGCCCTAGCCATGGGTAACACCGCTTACGATTTATTATCGCGCTTACCAGGAGTTACTGTATCTGATGGTAATATTAGTATACAAGGTAAAGCAGGCGTTAAAATTTTAATTGATGGTAAACTACAACAAGTAAGCGGACAACAATTGATGAATATTTTAAAAAGCATGAATAGCTCTCAGATTGATAAAATGGAAGTGCTTAAAAAACCACCCGTTAAATATGATTCGGAAGGTACAGGCGGGATGATTAACATTAAAACCAATAAATTAAAAATAGTAGGCTTTAGTGGTAGTGTGTTTGGTAGTTACTCGCAAGGTTTTATGGCTAGTGGTTCTGGTGGCTTCAACTTAAATTACAAAGGCAAAAAATTCAATTTCTTTTCGGGTTTTACAGCCAATAAAGACGCGCGTCATTTCGTTAATAATTCAACAAACACCATCAACTTTAATGCTACCGAAACAACCATCGATCAAATAACGGTAACTAAAAGTCATGGCCACTTTGAAACCTATAATATCGGTACCGACTGGTTTATCAATAAATCTAATTCCATCGGTATTAAAATAAATGGAGCCTTTGGTTTAGGATTGGATGATCATGAAACCAATACTAACATTAGCGATAATAGTTTGGGTTATCAAAATACAGTTCTTCTTGCCAATAAACCAAACCCTTGGATTTATCCTGAGTTTAATCTTAATGCCGAACATTTGTTTGATACCCTTGGAACGGTGCTTCACTTTTCGGCCGATTATAAACCTTATTGGGATATTTATGATGCTAATTTCAATAATCAATTGATGGATGGCATGAGTAATAATTTATCATCAAACAATATATATAAAACTTCTAATACCTTATTATTCAGCACGGTATCAGGTCTTTTAGATTTTGAAAAAGAACTCAAACATGAATTTAAAATAGAAACTGGTATTAAACATAGCTATCAAGATATGAATAGCGATTATTTTTTAAAGCATCAAGATGCCATCACTGGGCAATACGTAACTGATCAAATATATTCAGATGTTTTTGATTACAAACAAAACATTAGTGCAGGTTATTTTAACATCAATAAACAATACAAACAGTTTTCGTTTCAAGCTGGCGTTCGCGGAGAAAACACACACATCAACACCTTAAGTAAAAGTAGCAACTCTGGGTTTACTCGTCAGTACTTTAATTTATTTCCTTTAGCGAGTATCGATTATAAAAAATCCGACAATCATAATTTCACTCTTTCATATAACAAACGCGTTAACCGTCCTGATTATAATTTATTTAATCCATTTGTTGTTTTTAATAATGCCTTAAGCTCCTTTCAAGGAAACCCAAATTTAAAGCCCGAATTCAGTCATGATATTAACTTCGCCTATTCGTATAAAACGTGGATGAACCATAGCCTTAGTTATCAAAGAAATCTTAATAATTTTTTAGATTACAGTTCGCAAAGCGATACCACCAAATTTAACGTGAGTTCCATTATCAATTTAAAATGGGCCGAAATTGCAAGCTATAATCTTTTTATACAAAAAGATATAACTAAATGGTGGACAGTCAATTTAAACGGCGCTGTATTTTATATCAATGCAAAAGGTGTGGTTAATGATAAAGCTTATACCATCAACACGGTAGCCTTTAATCCTAGTGTTTTCAGTAGAATTACCTTACCAAAAGGATATTCCATTGAGTTAAACGCTTGGTACTTAAATCCGTTTTTAGAAGGCACCTTCTACACAAAATCTCGATCATCGGTAAATATGGGAATCAAAAAAACTTGGTTCGACGAAAAGCTCTCAGTATCCTTAGCCTTTAACGATATATTTTGGGGCGAAAAAAGAAATACCACTTCCGATTATCAAAACCAACATAGTGTTGGCTACCAAACCTTTGATACGCGCCGTGTAAACCTGAGTGTGAATTATAATTTCGGGAAACTAAAAGTAGAACAACGCCAAGCCAAAGATATTGACCCACCAAGCAAGAGCGGTAAGTAATTTTTGATTATTATTATTTGGGCGCGTTCTTATCCCCCTCTGGAGGGGGCAGGGGGAGGATTTTAAAATAATTTTCTATTGATTAAATGGTTTATGGGCATGTTTCTGCGGACCGGGCTGTCGCTTTTTTGCCCCGCACATGCTGGCTCAAATGTATAAATACATTTGCCCTCCCTCACGCAGATGTTACGTCATTGCGAGGGTTCACCCGAAGCAATCTCATTCATAGTATAATATATAATTTAGTAGTTCCTTTCTTTGTCAGCCATACAGATACTTCTTCTATTACTTTTTGCAGCACTTCGGCTAAGCTCAGTAACCACCAAAAAGTAAACAAAAAGCTTTTTCCCGATAGCTATCGGGATTGTGATAGGCAATTTTCGCATGAAAAATGCGAAACCGCAGCTAAAAATAACCGCTTGCGCATGCCGACCCTGCTTTATTTTTACTGCTATTGCTGCACAAAATCAAAGTATCATCATCGGAGCAATTATTTACTCTATAGATATAGATGGATAATAAAACATCGCTTTAATTTTTCCGCCTATTAAATTTTACGATAAAAACAGAAGGGCTTTCAACAAGGATTTGTGCGACAATTCTGGGCTGTTTGAGCCTGAGTTTTTCACGAAGGCGAGTTTCCAGAATTGGGCGGGAAAGCGCTTAGTAGTTTTTGAGTAAAATTTAAGGAGCGGTGATTTTTCTTTGCATACTTTCTTTGTATGGTTGACAAAGAAAGTATCTTTCTGCCTCTAAAAAAAATCATCGTAATTTATAAAATATATTAGCCTTGTTTCGTTTTGACAAAGACCTACCCACATCCTGCCTTAAACATCCACTGGATGTTTATCCTGCTTCTTTTTGATCCGCAAAAAGAAGGTCCTCCTTTGTATGGTTGACAAAGAAAGTATGTTCCTGCCTCTAATTAAATTAGTCCTCCTCATTAAAAAAATACCAAAAGACATTGCATTACTTTTTGACCCTGCCCGTTGGCAAACAAAGTGCAAAAGTCATTAAAAATCACTATTTTTATTTAGTGAATATCAATCTTAAACCACAAGAATACTATTTTTTATATAGCCCAAAGCGCGCGGTACCTGAGGAAATGCTCAAATACACCGTTGAGAGCTTGGTGCTTGGCGGGCATTTGCAGTATTACTATAAAGAAATTTATATTAACCGCAACCATAGCCGCAAGCGTGCCCGTTTGTTTTTAAGTTTTGGCCCCAACTATGATCCCACGCAGGCATACACTGGTGCCGAAGCCCTGGTGCTTTCTATTTTTGAAGCCAATGAGGCTATGCGCCCTATCGAAATTAAACTACGTTTGTTGGATAAACTCAACGATGATATTTTTAATTTTAGAGATGATGTTGTTTACCAAGACGTGCAAAAAATGGGCTTGGTGTGGATGGGACGCTTTTTAACCCGAAAAGGCCGAAGAGCAAAAAGAGCCTATGCGGATATTATTGATACCATAGAAAAAGATACCAGCAAGTTATTGCAAACACCACATGTATTGCAACAGCATTTAAATGAATTAGCAACGGGTATTGTTTTGTTGGATGATGCCTGCGCCAAGCAATTACAACTAAAGGTGCCCAACTTAAAGGAAATTGCGGTGGTGTTTGAAATTATTACTGCTGCGGGAGGCACTTATAGTAGCTCAGGTTTTTATGGCTTGGGAGGCGGCGGCGGATACTCGGGCGGCGGCGGAAGCTGGGGTGGCTTTGGCGGCGGCGCAGGCGGTGGCGGTGGCTCTGGTGGCAGTTGGTAAGGCTAATAACCTGTATTTTTCATTGATAATAATCACATTTTATTATCCTTAATAATAAGGAAATCTCATTCCCAAAGCTTATATTTGGGTAGAAGGACTAAACACTATGGCAAAGAAAACAACAGAGGTTACCAAAGCAAAAGCAGATATAGATTTTGAAAAAGAATTATGGAATGTAGCCAATGAGTTACGAGGAGCCGTAGCAGAAAATCAATATAAAGATTACGTGCTTTCCCTTATCTTTTTAAAACACATGAGCGAGCGTTACGAAACGCGCCGTGATGAATTAATACACTTAGTTAGCGAACCAAAATCTGAATACTACACCACTAACAAAAAAGCAGCTGCTGAAATTATTAGCGACCCTGATGAGTACTTAGCAAAAAACACATACATCATTCCCGAAAAAGCTACTTGGCAATACTTACAAGATAATACCGAACAGGATGATATTAAAGTAAAAGTTGATGATGCCTTTGAATTATTAGAAAATACCATCTCGGTATTTAGACCAGAGTTAAAAGGTATTTTACCACGTATTTTTGTGAAGAGCCAATTATCGCCAAAACAATTGGGAGGCTTAATTAATTTGTTTTCTAATCCTAAGTTCTCCGAAAAAAATAATCCAGAGAGTGATGTACTTGGACGCATTTATGAATATTATATTGGCCGTTTTGCTATTGCAGAAGGAAGCGGCGCAGGCCAATTCTTTACACCGGGCTGTATTGTGCGCTTGTTAGTGGAGATGTTAGAACCACTAAAAGGGAAAATTGCTGATTTAGCTTGTGGCTCTGGTGGTATGTTTGTGCAATCTTTAAAGTTTATTAATGCACATGGTGGTACTCGTAAAGATATTGCCATTTATGGACAAGAACGTTATGATGGAACTTTGCGTTTAGCAAAAATGAATTTAGCCTTACGTGATTTAAACTTTCAATTAGAGTTAGGTGATTCTTTATTACAAGATAAATTACCAGAGTTAAAAGCAGATTACATTATTATGAATCCTCCATTTAATGTGAGTCAATGGCACCCAGAGGATTTACCAGAAAACGACCCACGCTTATTTAAACTAAAAGAAAGTAACGACCCTGTTGTAACCGATGGTAATGCTAATTACATGTGGTTTCAAACCGTATGGAGCCATTTAAGTGATAATGGAACGGCTGGTATAGTGATGGCCAATGGCGCCATGACCTCCAATAACAAAGGCGAACGTAATGTACGTGAACACATGCTCAATGAAAGCATGATTGATTGCATTGTACGTTTACCAGATAAATTATTTTTAACCACGGGTATACCTGCCTGTTTGTTTTTTTTAAGTAAAACACGTAAAGGTAATAAGCAACACCGCGAACGTAAAAACGAAGTACTATTTATTGATGCCAGTAAATTAGGCGAAATGACTAACCGTAAGTTACGTGTATTGACTGATGCCGAAATGGAAAGCATTGCCAACACTTACCATGCGTGGCGCAACATTCCCCCTGCCTCTGATAATTCTCCCCTTAAGGGGAGTGCCCAAAGGGCGAGGGGTGTCAAGTACGAAGACATCCAAGCCTTTTGTAAAAGTGCAACCCTACAAGACATCATTAAACAAGATTACAAATTAACACCGGGTATTTATGTTGGTAGCGAAGATGCCGAAATTGATTTAATACCATTTGAAGAAAAAATGGAATCTCTTAAAGCAACATTAAAGCAACAGTTTGTTAAGAGTAATGAATTGCAAAAACGTATTGAAAAAAATTTAAGTAGTTTATAATGTTAGAAAAAAGATTTGCCATACTTATAGGAATAAATGATTACAATGATAGACCACTTTCATATTGCGCAAATGATGTCATTGCATTACAGAACGTTTTAATAGATAGATGCGGATTTGAAAAAAATAATATCAAAACAATAATCTCAACTAAAGAAAAACCTATAGATGTAACCTTTGAATTAATAAAAACACAAATCGAATTAATTCAAAATGATTTTGGTGCAACAAAAGATACAATTTTATTTTATTTTTCCGGACATGGAATATTCGACGAAGAATTTAAGTTAGATTTAAAAAATGATGATGTAGTTTTCAATTTATTTTTCGATGAAATAAAGCGTTTAATTCCTCAAAATTTAATTTTAATTATAGACGCATGCCACTCTGGATTTTTATTCGAATTAAAAGGCAAAGATGAAATAACTTTAGATGAATACTGGAAAGAAAGATATAAATTAAATACAAAAGGATTTTATTTCTTGGCAGCTTGCGACCAAAATGAAAGTGCTAAAGCATATAAGAATGACGAACTAAGCAAATACACAAAAGCACTAATTGAAACTATTAAAAATGACAAAGTATTTGAAAGCGGAAAACTTCCTTTAGAATCAGCCCACTCTTATGCTGCGCTGAAACTTGTAAATCAAAAAATACAAAACCCTCATTTACAATTAAACGGAGGAGGCTTTATCATTTCAGATAAAACATTTCACAAGAGTGCAATAATTGAAGAACCAATTAAAAAAACAGTTGCAAAAATGAAAGTGAAAACGAGTGAGGAAAGTTTTGAAGAATCGATGAAGTTAATTCAAAAATTAAAATTGCAACTTAAAACTTTTTCTGGTATAATTCGTGGTTACATATTTAAGGACTATACAGGTAATGCGATTTTTATAGATCCAAATAGTTATAAAAGTTCAATGAACGAAGCGATTGCAAATAGAATAATTGATGCAGATGAAGACGGGATTGAGTTAAACCATAATCATAAACTTGTTGAAACGCTATTTAATGATTTGAACAAACTTGAGGATTTATATAACAAAATTTCTGACCCAACAGAGTTTTTAGAGTTATTTGAAACAGAATTCGAACTTGAGGAATTCGACCTAAGCAATAAAGAAGTTTGGGAAAGGATATTCGAAACTAAAATATTTTTTGACTAACTAGGGCTGTCCACAACAAAAAAATAATTAAATATAATGAAACTTACAAAAGTAAAAATAGAAGATTTCAAATCAATTAAGTCATTAGAAATAAACATTCATGATTTAACATGTTTAGTGGGCCAAAATGAAAGTGGAAAATCCAATATACTAGAGGCGATTAGATACCTTGATTTTAATAACAACTTACTCAATCACACCCTATTAAACAAAAATTCCGAACACTTTGAAAAAGGTGGCTTTCCTAGAATATCTGGATGGTTTGATTTTAGTGATGATGATGATTTATTGGATTTCGAAAAAAGTATTGCTGAACTTGGAATGAAGGATCTAGATTTTCTAGGGTTAAAAGGCTTCTTAATAATTATTAATTCAAATCAAATAGAGGGTATTGATATTATTTTTCAGTTTAACAACAGGAGTCAGACAATCCAAAAAACTATACCTGATATTTTAATAGAAGAAGTTAAGCAAGTTATTTTGGATGACTATATACCATCAATCGAATTATTCACTAGCGATGACCTTGAATTAAATCCAATTACTAATCAACAAATAACGGAGAGAAGTGAGGCACACTCTGCGTTTTTTAAGTTACTTAATATTGGAGGAATTAGTGATCCTAATATTCTAATTGGAGATCCAGAAAAAACATATGATAAAGTGCAATATGCTCAAGAAAAAATCACAAAACTATTTTTAGAATACTACAAACAGGATCCTAATCTTAAAATAGAAATTGGTTCAATTAGAGACACCTGGCTAATAAAGTTTAGAGATGCGACGAATAGAACATATTCATTAAAAGAAAGAAGCGTTGGGTTCAGATATTTTTTCGCTTTTTTTATTAATAAATATTTCGCTATCGAAAATTCGGAAAATGAATTAATTTATTTGTTAGATGAACCCGGTGTGTCACTTCATCCAAAAGGAGCCAAAGATTTATTAGAACTATTTGAAGATATAATATTAAACGATCAAATTATATATACAACACATAACCCATTTTTAACTTGCAAAAATAACCCCGATAAATTAATGTTAGTTAGAAAGAATGGGGAACATGGTACTTTGATTCACAACAAACCATACGCTAATAAATATGAAGTACTAAGAAAAGAATTGGGTTTGTTGCTGAATGACTCATTTTTAGTAGGTAAAAAAAACATAGTAGTCGAAGGTGTTTCAGACAAGTTCGTTTTACATCAATTGATTGAAGAGGTTGATGAATTAGAACATTTAAAATGGATAAATATATTTTCTGCTGATTCGTCATCTGAAGTAATACCATCAGTTAGATATTTAAATAGTTTAAATCTACAAGGTGTAGTTTTATTAGATGATGATGATGCCGCTAAAAAAGAAATTACAAAACCTAAGTTTAAAGAAAATATTATTGACCCTGAAAGTTGGGATTATATAACAGTTACAGGAGCTAAAGGTGAATCATACTCTGAGAAAACCCTTGAAGATATTTTTGATTTTGACCACTACATTAAGGCTTATAATACATACTATGTTATTGAATGGGAAAACTTAGAATCATTAAAACCATTCCAGCAATATAACAATATCAATAAAGTTCGCCCTATTTTAAATGAAATAAAAGCGCACCATAAAGAATATTTCGGTACAGAACAAATAAATAAAGTTGGTGTTTTCCGAAAACTATTTGAGCTATTTCCTATTAGTGAAAATTTAAAGTCTTATAAAAATGCAATAAATCTAATTAAAGCACTTGATAATTCTCTTAAAAAACTTAACTAATGCCAAACAACTGGAAAAAATATACACTAAATGATATTTCACGTATAGGTGATGGTGCTCATGCTAAAGTAGAAAGAAAAGATAGTGGCATATTGTATTTGACTTCTAAGAATTTTAAGGAAGGTAAACTCGTATTAGATAAAGTTGATTTCATTTGTGAGGAAGATTACGAAAAACTATTTTCAATAAATTCAAAAGCAATAAGAAGGCCTCAAACAGATGATATTATCCTAGGAATAATTGGGACAATTGGAAACGCTTATTGTTATAAGGCAAGTGATAAATTTGGCATTTCAAGCTCTGTCGCGCTTATAAGACCTGATAGTGAAATAGTTTTATCAAAGTATTTATACTACTATATAATTAGCAACACTTTTAAACACTATCAAAATTCACATAATGGCGCTTCAGTTCAAGGCTACACTAACATTCCTTCTCTGAAATCCATTCCAATTGAACTCCCCCACCTCCAAGAACAAAAAGCCATTGCTGAAATTTTATCATCCTTAGATGATAAAATAGAACTCAACTTACAAACCAATAAAACATTAGAAGAAATAGCTAATGCTTTATACAAACATTGGTTTGTAGATTTTGGCCCTTTCCAAAACGGTAAATTTGTAGAAAGTGAATTAGGTTTGATTCCTGAAGGTTGGGAAATTTCGAGATTAGAAAACGTTGTTGATATTGGGTCTAGCAAAAGAATTTTTCTAAATGAATATGTTAGTTCTGGTATTCCATTTTACAGAGGTAAAGAAATTATAGAACTAAGTAAAAATAATTCAATAAATACAGAACTATTTATTGATATAAATAAGTTTGAAGACATAAAAGCAAGATTTGGTGCGCCAAAAGAAGGAGATATTTTACTCACATCAGTAGGCACAATAGGTAAATCGTATTTAATAGGTGCTGATGAAGTGTTTTATTTTAAGGATGGAAATTTAACATGGATTAAAAATTACCTAAGCTACCTAAAACCACATTTTGTTTTTCAATGGTTAAACTCAATTGAAACTTTAGAACAAATTCAATCAATAAAAATAGGAAGTACTCAAGAAGCAATTACAATCCAAGGGATTAGAAGTTTGAAAATAATAGTGCCACCAAAATCTGTTCACGACGAAGTCGAAATCAATATTAGAGAATATAGAAACTTAATAAAATCAAACAACTGCGAAAATGATTCTCTCAAACAAACTCGCGATTATCTATTACCAAAATTAATTAGTGGAGAAATTAGAGTGAAATATGCTGCCAAAAAAATAAAAGAAGTGTTATGAGCGAATTAAAGGAGTTTCATATAGAGCAAGCTGCTATTGAGTGGTTACAACAAATGGGTTATGTTTACCAACATGGAGCAGCAATTGTACGTGATGCTCGCAGCGTAGTATTAGAAGATGAGTTGATGCAATTTATTGCTAAAACTTATCCTAGCCTACCAGCTGATATGGTAAAAGAAGCCGCTAAAGAATTCACCAATAATGCAGGCGCTGATTTAGATTATCGCAACCGAGATTTTCATTTAAAACTCACCAAGGGTATTGATATAAGTTGGAAAGATTCAAGTGGCAAGGAATCTGCTTTACATGTATATCCTATTGATTTCGAAAATCCACAAAACAATACCTTTACGTGCGTTAATCAATTAGAGATTGTTGGCCGTAACCGTCGCATCCCTGATTTGCTAATTTACATCAACGGCTTACCTTTAATTATTTTTGAATTCAAAAATTGGTTTGATTATAACACAACTGAAAACGAAGCTTACAATCAAATACAACATTACAAACAAGATATTCCCTTATTATTTGAGTACAATGCCTTAACTATTATTAGTGATGGTAAAACCGCTCAACATGGTATGTTTCCAGCAAGTATGGAATGGTACTCGCCCTGGAAATCTATTAATGGTAAAGACATTGTGGATGCTAACGATTTTCAATTAAACACCTTATTGCATGGTTTATTTGTAAAAGAACGTTTAATCAACTACCTAAAATATTTTATTTTCTTTGAAGACCATAACGGTACTCTCATAAAAAAAGGAGCTAAGTACCATCAATACTTTGGGGTAAACTTTGCTGTCGAAAAAACAAAGCAAGCCATTAAACCAATTGGTGATGGACGCATTGGTGTGATATGGCACACACAAGGTTCGGGTAAAAGTATTTCGATGGCTATTTATACAGGTATGTTACGCCAATTACCAGAACTAAAAAATCCAACGGTTATTATTCAAGTAGATAGAAACGATTTGGATTGGCAGCTATATGAAAACTTTGTACTATGTAAAGATATTGTAGGCTCTGTGCAACATGCCACTAGTACCGATGAATTAAGACGTTTATTAGATACTGATGCAGGTGGTGTTATTTTTACCACCATCGAAAAGTTTCGTTTAAAAAAAGCACCTCGTTCTAATAATTCTCCCCTAAAGGGGAGTGCCCGCAGGGCGAGGGGTGTCTTTGCTACCCAGCTCAACGCCCTTATTACGCCACTCCACAATACCATTACAAAATCAGGTTTTACCGAAGCAGGTTTTTTAAAGTATAAAGAAACCTTAAAAGATAATGTACTCGCTAACCGTTATGCCGAAAATTTATCGGAAGTGCTATTGTGGAATCAAGTAAAGCGTAATGCCTTAGGCGTTGATTTTCACCGTCAAAAACCAATTGGCAATTATATCGTTGATTTATTTTGTCCCGAATTAATGCTTGCCCTCGAAATTGATGGCAGCGTGCACGATAGCGACGAAGCAAAAATAAAAGATGCTATCCGACAAAGTGAATTAGAAAAACTAGGCATTAACTTTTTACGTTTTACAACAGCCGATGTCAAAAATCAGATAGGAGGCGTATTAACAGAAATAAGTAAATACATCACGGCAAATCAATTAAACATTGAATTAAATCCTTTAGAGCGTGCTGTGGTAAATAGAAATCCAGCCTTGTTAGAGGAACTTAAAAAATTAGTACCGGAACAACACCTCCCGTCCTACGGACACCCTCCTAAAGGAGGGAATTTAGAGGCAGAGATACAAGAAAACGAAACTGAACACCCAGTACTATCAAAACGAGATAATATCATTGTGATTGCGGATGAAGCACATCGAACACAATATGGTTTATTAGATGGCTATGCCGCTAATTTAAGAACTGCTTTGCCTAATGCGTCCTTTATTGGATTTACAGGTACACCAGTAGATAGCAAACAAGCCGATACCGAAGAATTATTTGGAGAAGTAATACATACCTATGATATTAAACAAGCGGTTGAAGATGGAGCAACAGTTCCTATTTACTATGAGCCACGTTTAGCAAAATTACATTTAGCTAACGATAACATTGATGAGGAAGTGGATGAATTGCAAGAAGCCCAAGGCGACCAACAATCTTTAAAATGGGCGGCTATTGAAGATGCAGCAGGTTCATTAGATAGAGTATCGAAAATAGCAACAGACATAATTTCACATTTCACGAAACGGACAAGCACCTTAGAAGGTAAAGCCATGGTGGTTTGTATGAGCCGTAAAAATTGCGTGAAGATGTATGATGCATTAAAACAAATTGAAGGGTGCCCAGAAATCGCCGTAATTATTACAGCAAACATTTCTAAAGACCCACCAGAGTGGAAAGACCATATTAGAACCAAAGACCAATTTGAAGCGATTAAAAAACGTTTCAAAAATCCTGACGACCCTTTAAAAATTGTGATCGTACGTGATATGTGGTTAACAGGCTTTGATGCGCCTATCATCAATACTATGTATGTAGATAAGGTAATGACAGGGCATAATTTAATGCAAGCCATTGCCAGAGCTAACCGTGTGTTTGCCGATAAACAATCAGGTGTTATTGTAGATTATATTGGTATTGGTGACCAGTTAAAAACAGCCACCATGAAATACACCGCTGGCGGTGGTCGTGGTGATACAAAGATTGATATTGAACAAGCTTTAGAGATGTTCTACAACCAAGTAGAAAAATGTAAAGCACATTTACCAGAAGAAATTAATTACCAGCAATGGAAAGCCTTAACCACAGGCGATAAAATGATGTTGATTAATCAAGGTGCTAATGCCATCTTAAAAACAGACCAGTTAGCAGAAGAGTTTATGCAAGACGAAAAGAAACTAACTGGTTTAGTGAGTATCGTTAAAAGCAGAGAAGAATTAACGGAGTTTGCATTAGATGTAATTTATGTTCAGCATGTATCAGCCGTTGTTCGTAAAGCAAAATCAATTGTTGTTGGTAAAAAAGACAATCAAAAAAAGGTACGTGATTTAATTTCACAAAGCATCGAATCGGAAGACATCATTGATGTATTTGCCATGGCGGGTATTGCTCGCCCTGATGTATCCATCTTAAACGAAGAGTTTTTGTTAGGCGCTAAAAAAGATAAAACTGGATTAGCTTTAAAAATTGAGTTAATGCGTAATATCTTAAAAGGCGAAATTGCTTTACGTTTACGCAAAAACATAAAAAAATATACGTCCCTAAAAGAAGAAATAGAAAAAGTCATTGACCTCTATCATAAAAACGCGATTGATTCTTACACCACTATACTTGAATTAGTAGAACGTGCTAAGGATATGCAGGAAGAAGAAAAGCGCCAAAAAGAATTAGGTATCACGGATGAAGAACTAGCCTTTTACGACATCATCAATGCAAAAAAAGAAATCATACAAGAAGCAGGACCAATCCAAAACATTGTTCACGCCGTTTGCAAAGCTGTAAAAGATAATTTAGAGATTGATTGGACGAAGAAAGAAGATGCCAAAGCAAACATCCGCTTAGCGGTAAAACGTGAACTAAGAGGAAAAGTAAGTTTAGAAGAACTCAATAAAATATTACAAGAAATCATAGAACAAGCCGAAGGACAATTTAAAGATTGGCCTAACGCAGGCTAAAACCTATTACTAAAAGCCATCACAACATCTAACGAATTTATGAATTTGTAAGTGTTATTTTTTCTTTTAACCAATTGACACATAATTCAGGGTATAAATATTTTTGATGTATTGTAACTTCTTTTACAACACTTTCCCCCGCTCCGCTGCATTTGTAATGCTGCGGCTTAAAAATTAAATCTCACTCAATTCAAACGCATATCTATAACTAATTAATTTTCTTTCTTTTTGGTTGTCTTTCCAAGCTTTTTCTTTATGGCTTAGGTCAATCACATCGGCTGTTTTAATGCCTTTAAATTTAGCTGCTACCTCTTTTAGAGCTTTTAATTCATGTTCATCAAATAGGCTAGCGTTAAACTTACGTTTGCCATGTGGTTTAAATTGTTCACCTGTTCCTTCTCCAAATATTTTTTCATGCACATCCACATAGCCTTCGTTACACATATATTCAAAAATACTTTTGTAATTATTTGCCTATGTTTAATTGACTATAAAAAAGAACCTGAAACTAATATCAACTACATTTTAGGTTATATGGTTTTTATGGGTTTTCAAATTGCAAAGATTGTTGGAGCATATTATAAAGTATTTAAACTTAACAATTATCCATTGGCAAAGCTTTAATATTCGATATTTGCGCTTCTATATTTTATTTATTATTCAGCAGTAATGATACTTCAAATAACAATTACCCTATTCCGCTGCATTTATAATGCTGCAGCAAATATATTATCGCTGTCTAAAATCTTTGCGCCCCAATTTTAAAGCATTTAAACCGTTTAGGATATTTTGCTACAAAACATAGCAATAAATTCGTTTAAAATGCTTACATTTGCGTCATGGTATTACCATATATTCAATACAATTCTCAACAACTCAGTAAAATAGGCAATGCATCCGCATATTTAGCGGCCAAGGTTCCTATGCTTAGTAAAACTAAACTCCTTAAATTGCTTTATATTTTAGATGAGGTAAGTATTAAAAAAAGTGGTATCCCCTTTTTCAATCTAAAGTATAAAGTATGGAAATTTGGTCCTGTGTCAGAAGAATTATTTGTTGATTTGTCAAGTGAGCCAACTTTGCTAAAAAATTATATTAAACGTGAGTTTAATAATAATCAGAATACCATAGTTCCAGCAACAGAATTTAATGATGATGAATTTTCTGATAATGATATAGAGTTAATGAATATGATAATTGAGCAATTTGGAAACAAAACATCCAAAGAACTTATTACATACACCCATCGTAAAAACTCACCTTGGCATATTACTGCACAACAACATTCTGTTTTAGAGCTTTTAGAAACCGAAGTAATTAATAATACTGAGTATTTAGTAGATTTAAGTGTGTTAGTGTCTCATGACGAGAGAAAAAAAGAATTGTTTGAGCAGTATCAGTTAGCTAACTAGGCCTTATGTTTACAGAAGGAGAAATCATTTATTTCGATCCCTTTTATTTTAAAAACGGTAATACCGCCAAAGAAAAGTATTGCTTGATTTTAAAAATTTCAGGTAGTGAAAATATAGTTGCCTCTTTACCTACTCGAAAAGATAATATTCCTGCCGTGCATGAAAATGAAAGCGGGTGTATCGAACTCCCTGAAAGTAATTTAAATTGTTTTGTAATTCCTGCCAATGATCAAGTGACCTCAAATGGTAACTCGTTCCCTTTTAGAACGCATTTATATGGGCATGAAGTTGATACATATGAGTTAGACACAATGAAAGAAATTTATGTGATTGAAGGAACTGATTTTATGCGTTGGGGTAAAATGTTACCTGAACTGTTTGCAGAAGTAATTGATTGTTTTAAAAACTCTAAGTCCGTAAAACGAGGGATTAAAAAGCTCCTTTAGTATGTGACTGTCTAAGCTCTCACTACTTTGCTTAGCTTCCTCAAAAAAAGTAAAATAAGATCCCCGGTAAATTAATTACCCCGCCAACACAAAACCCAATGGGTTGTTAGGGTTTACTAATTTTTCAGTTTCAGGGTCAAGTAGGCAAAGGGAGTTTCACCCTAAGCCTCTCACGGAACCGTACGTGAAGCTCTCACTTCATACGGCTCTTGTCATACAAGCCTATAAAACTATAAATCGTCCATT
>JBIICN010000114.1:0-4017 GCA_044238845.1 Bacteroidia bacterium | reverse complement strand
AGTTGCTGTACAGCCGCATTGCCCTTGAACATTAGAAATTGTTAAAGGTGATTTACCCACGTTTTTAATTTTAAATTCACGAACACCGTTAGCATCAAATTTAACTGTTCCAAAATCAACTACTTCTGTTTCAAATTTCATTTCTGGAGCATTTGGATCAATACTAGGAACCACTGAACCACCTTCTTGTGCAGTTGCTGTAAATCCTAATCCTAAGAATAATGCTACTGCTGCGAATATTTTTTTCATTTTATGGGGAATTTTAAAATTATATTATTTCTTTTCTAATGGAGCACCTTGAGAAGGTTGATTTGTTGGAAAAGCCTCTTCAACTGGTTTAGCTGCAATGTTTCCTTTAATTTGTAAAGTTTGAGTTCCTGTTTTAGAATTTGATTGAACAGATACAGATTTACTGATAGGTCCTACTCTATTTGAGTCATATTTTACTTTAATTTCACCAGATTTACCAGGTAAAATTGGATCTTTTGGACATTGAGGAACTGTACAACCACAAGAACCTTGACACATTGTAATAATTAATGGCTCTTTTCCAACATTTTTAAATTTGAAAACGCACTCACCGTTATCACCTTGCATAATGTTTCCATAATCGTGAACCATTTTATCAAATTTAATTTCGGCAGTACTAACAGGAGCTGCAGTTGGAGTAGCTGCTGCACCATGGTTATGACCATCGTTAGCACTATGTTCTTGAGCAAATGATACAAAGCTTAAAGAAGCTACAAATCCTAGGGTATAAATTAATTTTTTCATTTTATAAATTGTTTTTGTTTTTACGATTTAAAAATAATTCCAATATCGTGCCATAAAGATAGTATGCATATGGTTTGGTATGATTATTTTTGCGAAATTTAACAAAATTTTTAATACGATCCATGGAAATTGCAAAAACATATAATTCTGCTCAAGCAGAACAGACTTGGTACCAGTACTGGTTAGATAATAAATTCTTTAAATCAACCCCTGATCATAGAACACCTTATACTATAGTTATCCCGCCTCCAAACGTTACTGGGGTGCTTCACATGGGACACATGTTAAATAATACCATTCAAGATGTATTAATCCGTCGTGCACGTATGCTTGGTTTTAATGCATGTTGGGTACCAGGAACTGATCATGCAAGTATTGCTACAGAAGCGAAAGTAGTAGCTTTATTAAAGGAACAAGGCATTAACAAAGCTGATTTAAGCCGAGAAGATTTCTTAAAACATGCTTGGGGTTGGAAAGAAAAATACGGCGGAATTATTTTAGAACAATTGAAAAAGCTTGGTGCAAGCTGCGATTGGGACAGAACTCGTTTTACGATGGACGAACCAATGAGCGAAGCGGTGATTGATGTATTTATTGATTTATACAATAAAGGACATATCTATCGTGGTGTTCGTATGGTAAACTGGGATCCTCAAGGATTAACTGCTGTAAGTGATGAAGAGGTGATTCATAAAGAAGCGCAAAGCAAATTAGTTTACGTTAAGTATCAAATACAAGACTCTAGTGAGTTTATGACAGTAGCCACTACTCGTCCTGAAACCATTATGGGTGATACAGCAGTGTGTGTGAATCCAACTGACGAGCGCTATGCTCATTTAAAAGGAAAACAAGTCATTGTACCTATCGTTAATCGTGTGGTGCCAATTATTTTTGATGAATACGTTGATAAAGAATTTGGTACAGGTACTTTAAAAGTAACACCAGCACACGATATCAATGACTTTAATTTAGGTCAAAAACATAAATTACAAACCATTGATGTATTAACTCAGGAAGGAAAAATATCAGAAGCAGCTGGTGCATATGTTGGCTTAGATCGTTTTGCTTGTCGCAAACAAATCATTAAAGATTTAGAAGAGCAAGGTTTAGTTGTAAAAATAGAAGATATTAAAAATAAAGTTGGTTATAGCGAACGTACAAATGCAGTTATTGAACCACGTTTAAGTATGCAGTGGTTTTTAAAGATGGAGAACGTCAGTAAACCAGCTTTAGATAATGTGGTGAATGGAGAGATTAAATTAATACCAGATAAATTCATTAATACCTACAAACACTGGATGGAAAATGTACACGATTGGTGCATTAGCCGTCAGTTATGGTGGGGACAACGAATCCCAGCTTGGTATGATGGACAAGGAAATACAGTTATTTGCAAAACGCGTGAAGAGGCAATAGAATTATTAAAAGCGAAAAATGCTTCTTTAAATGTAAATGACATTAAGCAAGATGATGATGTATTAGATACTTGGTTCTCGTCTTGGTTATGGCCAATTACTGTATTTGACCCAGCAGTCATTAGAAATGGAAAAGCCAATGCGAATGCCGATTTAAACTACTACTACCCTACTAACGATTTAGTAACAGCACCAGAAATTTTATTCTTTTGGGTGGCACGTATGGCCATTGCTGGTTATGAATGGATGCAAGAAAAACCATTTACTAATGTTTATTTGACGGGTATTGTAAGAGATAAATTAGGTCGTAAGATGAGTAAGAGTTTAGGCAACTCACCCGACCCATTAGATTTAATTGCAAAATACGGAGCTGATGGTGTACGCGTAGGGATGTTATTATGTTCTCCTGCTGGTAATGATTTAATGTTTGACGAAAGTTACTGTGAGCAAGGACGTAATTTTGCTAATAAAGTTTGGAATGCATTCCGTTTAATCAAAGGATTTGAAGTTGGAAATGTTGAGCAACCGGAATCATCAAAAGCTGCTATTACATGGTTTGATAATAAATTATCTGAACAATTAGAAGTTATTAATGATCATTATTCCAAATACAGAATGAGTGATGCTTTAATGACTACTTATAAATTAGTATGGGACGATTTCTGTGCTTGGTATTTAGAAGCCATTAAACCAGATTTTATAGATGGAAAAGCGCAGCCAATTGATAAAGCAACATACGACGCAACCATTGGTTACTTAGAATCTTTATTAAAAATTATGCACCCATGGATGCCATTTATTACTGAAGAAATTTGGCATTTAGTAAAAGAGCGTGATGCTAAAGATTGTGTTATTGTTGCAGAGTGGCCAAAACAAAAAACTGATTTGGATAAAAAACAATTAGCCGAATTTGAAGTGAGTAAAGAGTTAGTTGCTATGGTGCGTAATGTTCGTGCTCAAAAACAATTATCTCCTAAAGAAAAATTAGAAGTGATTGAAAAATCGGAAGCAACTCGTTCTTACTTTGATAGCACTATTATTAAGTTAGCTAACTTATCTGCTTTCTCATACACTAAAGAAAAAGTAGAAGGTGCATTCTCTTTCCAAATTAAAACCACTGAGTTTTATATTCCTTTAGCAATGAACTTAAATAAGGAAGATGAAATTGAACGTTTAACAAAAGAGTTAGACTACAATAAAGGTTTCCTTAAATCAGTACAAATCAAGTTATCAAATGAGAAATTTGTAGCGAATGCGAAGCCTGAAATTATTGCTAGTGAGCGTAAAAAAGAAAGCGATGCTTTATCTAAAATTAAAACATTGGAAGAGCAATTGGCAGTTTTGGGGTAATTTTATATTCTAATATATAAAACACCTGTCAGGTTTTTGAAACCTGACAGGTGTTTTGTTTTTAAATTACTGACAATTTTTTATAATAGTTTTCATTACCATTTTCACGTGTTCTTCTTTGGCAATATCAATTCCTTTTAAAGCTTGATTTCTATAATTATTTACAATTGGAGAAGCTTTGGCAATAATTTCTAATCCTAAATCGGTAATAGATAAATCTGATTTTCTTCTATCATTTTTATTGAGGCTTCGTTTGATGTATTTAGCTTTTACTAATAAATCAATAATTCGAGTGATAGAGGCATTATCTTTAAATATAGTTTCAGCTAATTCTTTTTGCGACATTTCAGGATTTTCCTTTAAGCAGTTTAAAGTCAACCATTGGTCTACTGTAATTGTAAGACCTTCATTCTTTAACTCTCTTTGAGCAAACTGGCGGTAGGTTTTAATCGCTTTTTCAATATAATAAAACAGAACT
>JBIICN010000113.1:0-4035 GCA_044238845.1 Bacteroidia bacterium | reverse complement strand
TGTAGTCTTCCCCTTTTTTAGTGCCAATCAAAAATAGACTTTTGTTTTTAATTTTTGTTCATTTTCTCTTTTAAAAGTTATTTCCAACTTCAGGTCTTTGGTCTTGTCTAAGGACGACCAAGACCATCGTTAGAATAACTTTTGCTTACCCACCTTCGTTTCGCATAGCGTATTCTGCTGGCGTTTTGTTATTTAGTGATGAGTGAGGTCTATTGTTATTATAATCAAACATCCACTCTTCTGTAACTTCACGTACTTCTTTAATTGATTTAAAAACATATGCATTTAAAACATCTCTTCTCAATGTGCCATTAAACCTTTCAATATAAGCGTTTTGTGTTGGTTCACCTGGTTGAATAAATATAAGTTGAATCTTATTTAATTTGCACCAACTATCCAATTTATCACTAATAAATTCGGGTCCATTATCTACTCGTATAAACTTTGGCAAACCTCTATGTTCTGATAATTCCTGCAAAGATTTTATAACTCGTAGCGTTGGTAAAGAGGTATCGGTTTCTATTGTTAATACTTCTCGATTAAAATCATCTATGATGTTTAACAACCTGATTTTTCTGCCATCCCATAAGGAATCGCTCATGAAATCAATACTCCACACTTCGTTTAATGCACTTGGTTGAAACAGTTGTTGTTTTACTCTTGCTGGTAATCGTTTCTTTGCTCTTCTTCTAATATTTAATTTCATAGATGTATAAATTCGGTACAATTTTTTATGATTAACGATTTTTCCCATTCTCCTAATTCGTTTGTAACTAAGCCAAAAACCTATGCTTGGCCTATTTGTTACCAGTTCATTAAGTAACTCACAATACTTATCGTCTTGTTTAAGCTTTGCCTGATAATGGTAACTACTTCTTGGAAGTTTTAAAACTGAACACGCCTTACGCTCACTTATTTGATATTCAATAATCAAATGTGTGATCGCTTCCTTTTTTTCATAAGGCGTTAAAACTTTTTTTCAATCAAATCTTGAAGTGCATTATTAAGTAAAGCTAATTCAGCATACATTTTCTTTAATTTTGCATTCTCTTGCTCTAACTCTTTTACTCGTTTAAGTTCTTTGGCATCCATACCTCCGTACTTTGTTTTCCAACGATAAATGGTTTTTTCTGATATGCCATTTGCTCTGGCTATATCTTGAACTTTAACTCCTTGCTCATGTTGTTTCAACATAGCAATAATTTGATTTTCTGTAAACAGTGTCTTTTTCATTTTGCGCAATTTTAAAGTTAATAATTTTCTCCTTTAAATTGGCCCAAGAATAGGGAAGCTTACACAAGCAATTAGGATTCTAATGAATTCTCGCAGCTGGAAATTGGTCTTTTAATGCAGTTGCTATTAAATCTGACCTATTAAACTTCGAATTCGACAATTGCTCGTACTACAATTTCTTCCAAAAAACAATTTTGTCTTCCCCGTCTTTCCAAAAGTCTCTAATAACAGCTTCTTGTGTATAACCAATTTGCTTGTAAAACTTTCGCGCACCAATTTGGGCATCGTCAGTGGATGTTTCTACAATAAGAACTCTTCCTTCTTTATGTTTAACTAGTTGTTCAATGTATTTCATCATTTCACTCGCTATACCCTTTCTTTGGTATTCGTTTGAAACGCCAATTGCTAATAAATTATAAGTTCCATCTGTGAACTTTTCTTGCACACAATATCCAATTGCAACTGGTTTGCTGCCGTCAATGTAAGTAAACCAAATGTCTTGCGTGTCTGGATTTTTGAAATAGTCAGAAATCATTTCATCTAAATATTCAGATGGAAACAATTCACTAGAAACAACTACTTTTTTCAGTTCGTTAATGTCTTCTTGTCTTACGAGTCGCATTTTATCGTTCATTTTTGAGCTATTAGTAAAAGTTGTAAAATATACTATCTATCTCTTAATCCACGTGAGGTTCCATGTTTCCTTTCTCGCAATAGGATTGATAACAAGCTAATAGATAAAAATAATAATTCTCTTTATTCAAATTTAATGCAAGTATAAGCTTATGAATTTTAATCCTTTTGTAAGATTCTGCTATTATAGACTTTAGAGGGATTCATTCCAATCATTCCTTTATAAGACTTGCTAAAATGAGCTTGGTCATAAAATCCGTTTAAAATCATTGCTGTATATAAATCAATGTTTTCGAATAAAAGAGAATTAATTGTCTTTTTAAGTTTGCTCCAAACAAAATACTTCTTTATAGATACACCCGTGTCTTTTTTAAATAAATGCGATATTCGACTCTCAGACAAACTTGTCTCATCTACTAGTGACGTAATCAAATCAATGTAAGTAACTTCACTCTTATCTATAAATTCTATAGCTCGCAGAACTCTTAAATCATATCCTTTAGAATCTGAAGAACTTATTATATCATTTAATAATTTTTCTATTCTAGCCTCGTCAATTATTTTTGATTCAAAATAGAATCCATCATCTAATTCGATGCCTGAATTTGATAGAATTTCCTTAATAGACTTATCGCGTCTCTCAATAATGAGAATATTCAAATGATCTGAATCGCCTATTATTTTGTGAAGACAATTAGAGTCAATTATTGCAAAACTTAAATTAGTTACCTTGCTTTTAGCTGTATGAACACTAAAGCTTCCATTAACTGTAAATAAAATTTCAATCGCAGGATGGCTATGCATCTCCGTAGAAATTTCATTTATACTGGTCAAATAAATGCCCTCATTTGTATTAAAATCAATGATTTTCAAGTGCGTTAATGGTATTAATTAAACTCCTTTTATAGACTTTATTATCAGCTAAATTAATCTTTAATTTACTATTATTATGAAACAAAACTTTTTTCAATAAATATAATTTTAAGAACACTAAAAAGTACTTTAATAGTGAAAAGCTACAGTTATAAAATCACTCTTTTGCTTTTACTACCAAAGATTTTAATTTTTCCTTTTGTTGAATTTTCTTTTGATAATGCTCATAAAACAAAATAGATAAAGCTTCAAGGCTAGCTATTATTTCTTCTGCCATTTCATCGCTATAATTTTCAAATCCGGGAGATGATTTTAATTCATTAAAACTTAAACGTTTTTTAGGTTTTGAGTATATAATTTTTTAGTTGGGTTTTGGGTGAACCGGACTCTAACTCGCAAATAATTCATCATCAATGCAACTAGAAATTCGGATTATTTAACCACTAAACTATCGAAATGATTTTTTATTTGAAATTCATTGATTCTACTGGGGTTTAGAAACAAAAAAGCAGACTATTAAAAAATAGTCTGCTTAAGTACCCAGCGCCGGATTGCTGCTGGTGCAGCGGGCCGTTCTGTGTCGTCTTGAAAATGAAAAAGTAAAATCCTGCAGATTTTCTTTTTTTGTTTCCATCCTTCCATTCAAGCAAAGCTTTAACCCTTTTTCATTTATCCGTCCCCACGGGTTGGATTTATCGAACTTTATTCATGATTTTCAGAGGATTTGTATTTTTAAGAATAGTTATTTAAATATAGAATTTGGGAGATCTTAGTTTTAGTTATTTTCATCCTAAGCGTTTTTGCATGCTGTGGGAAAATAACTATGCGTTATAATGTATTGTTGTGCTTATGAATTACTTTAGATGGCAATACACCAAATTTTTTCTCGAAGGCTACCGTGAATTTCCCAATATTTTTATAACCTAAAATTTCTGCTGTTTCGCCTACACTTTTATGATGTATAGCAAGTAAATCATGAGCAAACAAAAGCTGTTTACTCAAGTAGTATTGGTAAATAGAATCACCAAAGTAATTTTTAAAATCAGTTTTAAGTTTGGCAGGTGATACATTTATTTCAGCTGCTAACACTTCTATCCCAGGAAATTCGGTTAACAAGCAATCTTTTAAACGCTTTTCTACCTTATTTAATTTGATTAGTAAATCAGGGTCAACATTAATTAGATTATTATTGTTATTGTGTTGTACGTCATAATTATGTAATAGGTAATCAAGTGTATTAGTTACAAAATCATTTAACTCGTGTTTTCTTTTTTTCTCGTCGTCTATCTTAGCAAT